>JAISPQ010000160.1 GCA_031274955.1 Rhodanobacter sp. | reverse complement strand
CGAATTCGGCCTGTGGATTTCGCCCGATGGCGGCAAGCAATGGGCGCCGTTCAAGGGCAGCGATTTCCCCGCCGTCGCGGTGCGCGATCTTGCCTTCCAGAACCGCGATGCGTCGCTGGTGATCGCCACGCACGGACGCGGTATCTGGATCATCGACGACCTGACTCCGCTGCGCGCGCTCGATGAAAAAACGCTCGCCAGCGAAGCGGCATTCCTGTCCACACGTCCGATCCAGCAACGCATCAGTGCGTGGGGCGGCTGGTCCGAAGGCGACGCCGCTTTTGCGGGACCGAATCCGCCGCATGGCGCCGAAATCGTCTACTACCAGAAGAGCCGGCATCTGTTCGGCAAGTTGAAGATCGAAGTCCTCGACGAGCAGGGGCAGGTCATCGACACGATCCCGGCCAGCGTGCGCCGCGGCATCAATCGGGTGACGTGGTCGATGCGCGCGAAACCGCCGCGCGTGCCGCCAGCCGCGCAGATCGCGTTCAACTCCACGCAAGGCCCGCGCGTGCCGCCCGGCACGTACACGGTGCGCATGACCAAAGGCCAGGACGTGTACGAGACAAAAATCACGGTCGGGCTGGATCGTCGTGCTACGTATTCCGTAGCCGACCGCCGCGCGCAATACGATGCGGCGATGCGTGTGCGCGATCTGTTTGGGCAGATGAGCGATCTCGTATTCAAGATCAACGCGGTGCGCGCGCAGACCGACGCCACGGCGGCCAAACTCGCCCAGGGCAATGCGTTGCGCAAGCAGCTGATCGCGCTGTCGGCCAAGGCCGACGCTATCCGCAAGCAGATCGTCGCGACCAAGGAAGGCGGCGCGATCACCGGCGAGGAACGCCTGCGCGAGCACATGGATTTGCTGTACGGCGCGATCATGTTTTCTGACGGCAAGCCCACCGATGACCAGATCGCGCGCATCGATACGCTCAAGCGCGAATTGGGCGACGTGGAAAAACAATTCGCCGATTTCCAGAGTGGCGAACTCGCCAAGGCCAACGCGGGCCTGCAAGCGGCGCATTTGCCCGCCATCGAGGTGCCGGCAGCGGCGCCTGCCGAGGAGGGTGCGAGCGGCGGCACACCTGAACACCCGATGCGCACGCCCTGGGAGCGTGATTAGTGTGAAAGCCTGAATTGTGGATGGGGGTAAGCAATGCTTTCGCGAGCCCGACGAGCAAGAGCAGCGTAGATTGGGCTGCCATGTAACGAACTACTACAACGTTTCGTATCCGGTCGAACGTTTGAATTTGAAACGTTCGTGATTTTCTGATTGCTGCGCCGCACACACGACACGACTTTCTGAGAATGCTTTAAACCAGGCTCCCGCGTGGATTTTCACGCGCATGGAATGATTGGCATGGATTTCGCATCGTTTCATGCAGAGGACGAAAGTCCTCGTGTTCCGGCTGCCTGGTGGCCAGCCAATATTTTTATAGCAAATTCTCAGGAGACATTTCGTGCAAACAGCGCAATCGAAGGTGCAGGTGCTCGGCATCGATGCCGGTGGCACCATGACCGATACGTTTTTCGTTCGCGACGACGGGCGCTTCGTGGTCGGCAAGGCACAAAGCAATCCCGACGACGAATCGCTAGCCATCTACAACTCATCGCAGGATGCGCTCGCACATTGGAAGCGCGATGTAGATGGCGTTTATTCCGAACTGGTCACGTGCGTTTACAGCGGCACCGCCATGCTCAACCGGGTGGTACAGCGTAAAGGGTTGGACGTCGGCCTGATCTGCAACAAGGGTTTTGAACACGTCCACGGCATGGGGCGGGCGGTGCAAAGCTATCTGGGCTACGCGCTGGAAGAGCGCATCCATCTGAACACCCACCGATACGACGAGCCGCTGGTGCCTTTGCACCGTATTCGCGGCGTGACCGAGCGCACCGACGTGCAAGGCCAGATCGTGATCCCGGTGCGCGAAGCCGAAGTGCGCGAGGCGGTGCGTCAACTGGTGGAGGCGGGCGCCAAGGCGATCGTGATCTGCCTGCTTCAGTCGCACAAGAACGGTGCCAGCGAGCGCCAGGTGCGCGACATCACCAAGACCGAATTGCAAAAGCTCGGACACGATATGCCGGTGTTCGCCTCGGTGGACTATTACCCGGCGCGCAAGGAAAGCCACCGCATGAACACCACGATCCTTGAAGCGTACGCGGCCGAGCCGTCGCGGCAGACGCTCAAGAAGGTCAGCGACCGTTTCAGAAAGCATGGCGGCAAGTTCGATCTGCGCGTGATGGCCACGCATGGCGGCACGATTTCGTGGAAGGCGTCGGAACTGGCGCGCACCATCGTCTCGGGGCCGATCGGCGGCGTGATCGGCTCCAAGATGCTGGGCGAGACGCTGGGCTACGACAACATCGCGTGCAGCGACATCGGCGGCACCTCGTTCGACATGGCGTTGATCACCAAGGGCAGCTTTGCCATCGCTTCGGATCCGAACATGGCGCGCCTGGTGTTGTCGCTGCCGCTGGTAACGATGGATTCGGTCGGCGCCGGCGCGGGCAGCTTTGTGCGCATCGACCCGTACAGCAACGCGATCAAGCTCGGTCCGGATTCCGCCGGCTACCGCGTGGGTACCTGCTGGCCCGAAAGCGGCCTGGACACGGTGACGGTATCCGATTGCCATGTGGTGCTCGGCTATCTGAACCCGGAAAACTTCCTCGGCGGCGCGATCAAGCTCGATGTGGAGCGGGCGCGCAAACATCTCAAGGCGCAAATCGCCGATCCGATGGGTTTGAGCGTCGAAGATGCCGCCGCCGGCGTGATCGAACTGCTCGATCTGCACCTACGCGAATACCTGCGTTCCAACGTCGCCGCCAAGGGCTACAGCCCGACCGAGTTCGTGTGCTTTTCCTACGGCGGTGCCGGTCCGGTGCACACCTACGGGTATACCGAGGGCCTGGGTTTCAAGGATGTGGTAGTTCCTGCGTGGGCTGCGGGCTTCTCGGCCTTCGGTTGCGCCTACGCCGATTTCGAGTATCGCTACGACAAGTCGGTCGATCTGGCGGTGCCGCAAAACAGTTCGCCCGAAGACAAGCGCAAAGCCGCACGCGCGATCCAGCAGGCATGGGAAGAACTGACGGCCAAGGTGGTCGAGGAATTCCGCATCAACGGCTTTCAGGCCAAGGACGTGATGCTGCGTCCCGGCTTCCGTATGCAGTACATGGGGCAGTTGAACGATCTGGAAATCATTTCGCCGATCCACAGCGCCGCCAGTGAGAGCGACTGGGATGCGATGGCCGAGGCGTTCGAGGCCACCTATGCGCGGGTTTATGCCAGCGCCGCGCGGTCGCCGGAACTGGGCTTTTCGGTCACCGGCGTGATCATGCGCGGCACCGTCGCCACGCAAAAACCGGTGCTGCCCGAAGACCCCGATGGCGGCCCCACGCCGCCGGCCGAAGCGCGTCTGGGCACGCGCAAGTTCTATCGCCACAAACGCTGGCTCGATGCGGTGATCTGGAAGATGGAGGCGCTCAAGCCCGGCAACGAAATCGCCGGCCCGGCCATCATCGAATCCGATGCCACCACCTTCGTCGTGCCCGACGGCTTTTCGACCACGCTGGACAAACACCGCCTGTTCCATCTGCGCGAGTCGCAGAAGAAGTCCGTGCAATAAATCCCAGGAGATCCCATATGAATGCATTGCTGAAAAATCAGGGCAAGCCCTTCGCCAATCTGCTGGGCAACGGCCAGACCTTGCAGGAGTTCCGTCACGACATCCTCGCGCGCACGGCCAACACCGGTCACTACAACGGCTTGCAAAAGCTGGAACTGCGCGAATCCGATCCGATCCGCTACGAGAAATTGTTTTCCAAGCTGCGCGGCGGCCTGGTGCACGCGCGTGAGACGGCCAAAAAGATCGCTGCCAGCCCGATCGTGGAGCAAGAAGGCGAGTTGTGCTTCACGCTCTACAACGCCGCCGGCGACTGTGTGCTCACCTCCACCGGCATCATCATCCACGTCGGCACGATGGGCGCGGCGATCAAGTACATGATCGAAAACGATTGGGAAACCAACCC
>JAISPQ010000013.1 GCA_031274955.1 Rhodanobacter sp. | reverse complement strand
GCAAGTGGCGGCTGATCCTGGTCGCGCTGGCTGGCGCGGCTTGGCTGTGGAATCCGATGTACCTTTCCATGAAGCAACCGTCGGTCAGCCTGGAGGAGGGCCATGCGGATGGTCAGCCGCAAGTCGTGCTTTATGCGACCTCATGGTGTGGCTACTGCGCCGCCACCCGCCGGTTCTTCGCGCAGAACCAGATCGAATATACCGAGTACGACATTGAGGAAAGCGCGGCAGCTCAGCAGGAACACCATCAACTCGGTGGCAACGGTGTACTGCTGATCGTCGTCGGCGATACGGTGATACACGGCTACGACGAGGCCAGACTCCGGCGCGCGCTACGTCTGTGACTCAGGGATTCCTGAAGCGATGGGCTTGAGTGGATTGTCAGGTGTCATCGGCTCATTCAACATTCAAGCCGTTATGCTCCCGGCCTTCTGGTCTTGCTGCTGTCCGACACGCTTTTCCTTGGTTTGCGCGAGGTTTTGCAGCAAGTTTGGAGTCGCCCAGCTCATTGAAAAGGCAGTCCACGCAAGCCTTCATACCACCAACTGCCCGCGCGTGGCGGCCACGCCGATGCGCGCTTGCATACCGGCGTCGAAGCGCAGGTAATCGGCCTCGATGCCGTCGGAAAAGATCACCCCATTGCCCGGCATGCGCGAACGCAGCAGCAGCGGCTGCGTTGCGCTGACCGTGCCGTAAACCAGTTCGGCGCGCGAGTGTTTCGACGGGAAAGGCTCGCGCACCACGAAGGTCAGTCGCGCGCTATCCCACGGTTGAGCCGGAATATCGATATGGTGTCCGGCCTGCAAGGCGTGCGCGATACCCAGCGAGCCCGTCACCACGCTCTTGAGCCACGCGGTCGAGCCCAGCCCGGTGGAGACGATCACGCCCGAGGACGATTGGCTTTCGTGCCGCTCGCCCAAGGTGATGTCGTACAACGCCGAACTGTGCGTGCGCGGGCCGATGAACAGGTCATTGACCGCGCGCAGCGTCTGCCCGTCGGCCAGTTGCGCTTGCGCCATCGTCACCGCCTGCGCCGCGCGTCGCGCGTGCGCGACCTCGGGCAGCACGTGTGCCAGATCGCGCGGCACAAAGGGCAGCAGCACACCGTCCCAGCGCGTGGGCTCGGGGTTCAAACCGATCAGCGGCTGACCGTCGAGGTACTTGAGCGTGTTGGCGACCAGCCCGTCCTGTCCGAGCGCGACCACAATGTCGTCGGGCGCGAAGACAAAGTTCGGCAGATAGACGCGCTCGAGGATCTGGTAACGCCCCCACGCCTGCAGCGTGCCGACCACCGTGTCCAGGCTCTGGGCGTAGGCGGCGTTTTCCTTCACGTAGTCGCCGAAGTCCGCACCCAAGTGTTCCAGATAGAAACGCGCCTGCGCCAGCGTGTGGTGCTGCACGATGAGTTCTTCCAGCCGCGTGCGCCGCGTGACCAGCACGACCTTGCGCTCTTGCGCTTTCATGACGACGATCTCTTTCCGGCAGCCATCGGCGGTGAGCCATGCGCCGACGCAGCCATCAGGCTTTGCAGCAATTCGGGCGACATGTTGAACTGGCCGATCTGCTGCGCCTTCTCGGCGATGCCACCGAAGGCCTGCGCGATGAGCTGGCCCGGCTGCATCCCGCTGGCCGCCAGCGCCTGCACGATGCGCGGATCGGCGTGTTCCAGCGCCTGCATCACGGCGGCCACGCGGTCGGCCTCGGCCTGCGCCAGCGTGCGGCTGTTGTTAGCCTGCTCTTCGACCAAAGCCTTACGCTGCACTTCCAGCGCCACGTCCGCCGTCATCTGCGCCTCGCGCAGTTGGTTCTCGCGCTGCATCAGTGCGGCCTTGGCTTCCATCTGGGTTTCGCTGATCTGGCGCTTCTTGTATTCCACCGCGATCTCGGTGTCGAGTTCGTTTTGCCGGATCGCGCGCTCGTTCTCGACGGCGGCCATGCGGCGCGCGTAAATCGCGTCGTCGGCGGCCTTGAGGTTTTCCTCACGCGCTTGTGCTTCGAGCGCGCGGGCGATGTCAGGCACGGGTTTGATGGCGATGATCGAAACACCCAGAACATCCAGCCCCAGCGCCTGCATCTCGGCCTGCGCCGCCAGTTGCGCTTGCGTATCACGCGCGATCTGCGCCGAAGCGCGCAGCGCCTGCCGCAATTCGAGCGCCTGCACCGCCTGTTGCACGATCACCCCCGCCTGTGTGACCACCCGGTCGCCCAGCCGCTTGGGGTCTTCGCTGACATAGCGCTGGCCGTCCCTGGCGAGCGAAAAGTCCATCAGCGCCGCGATGCGCTGCGGCTGGCCGATGCGGAAAGTCACCTGCCCTTGCACGGTCACGCTTTGGAAATCGGCGGCCGTCAGTTCCAGGATGAAGGCACGGTCCTGGCTGGCCAGCGGCACCGCAACCAGCGTGCTCGCAGGCCCGAAGTAATAGAAGGATTGCCCCGCGCCCTCGCGTACCAGCTTGCCGCCGCGAAATTGCATCAGGTGCACCGTGGGTTGCGATTTGATGTAGCGGATACCGAACATGATCAAGCTCCTTTTTATAAGTTGTGCTGAACAACTTTTGTGGGTTGTACTATACAACTTTTAGCGCATGCGTCAAGCTACTTGTATCGATGGCCAGGTGCGATACGCAAAGCAACCTCTGCCTGGCCGGACACATGGACGAACCCGCGCACGCTCGGATATACCCTCTCCTGCGCCCCGCTCGTGGGGTTGGGCACAGGACAGTTCGTACGGAAAACCTGCCCCACGCCTTTCGAGGATCGCCATCGACCGCCATGAAAACACGTACCTCACTCGACTTCCCCCGCCCTTTCACACTCGTGGATGTGGTGATCTTTGCCGTGCGCGCCGATCGCTTGCAGGTGCTGCTGGTGCGCCGCCCCGCGCACGAATCGGACCCTTTCCCCGGCCGCTGGGCACTCCCCGGCGGCTTCGTGGACGTGGCGCGTGATGCCGATTTGCTCGCCTGCGCACAGCGTAAGCTGTTCGAGAAGACCGCCATCGACAGCCCCTATCTGGAGCAGTTGGGCAGTTGGGGCAGCATGCGGCGCGATCCGCGCGGCTGGTCGGCCACGCATGTGTATTTCGCGCTGATCGCCGCACCAGATGCGCCGCCGGCCGAAGGTGGCAACGCCGCGCAAGCCGGCTGGTTTCCGCTCGATGCGCTGCCGGGGCGGCGTGCGCTGGCGTTCGACCACGATGAGATCCTGCGCGCAGCCATCGAGCGGCTGCAAAGTAAGGTCGAATACACTTCGCTGCCCGCCTTCCTGTTACCCGAGCCTTTCACGCTGCCGCAGTTGCAAAGAATCTACGAGATCGTACTCGGGCGTGCGGTGGACAAGAGCGGTTTTCGCACCCGCATGTTGGCAATGGATTTTCTCGACGAAGCCGGCTACCAAAGCGGCGAGGCCAAACGTCCAGCGATGGGCTACCGTCTGCGTGATCGCCGCGTGCCGGTGGTGTTCCCGCGCACGTTCAATCCGCGGCGTTGATGCGTCCGTCGGCTTTGACGGCTCAGAGCCTGTCTCATCCCCCTCCGCCTGCACGGCATCTGCGCACACAAGTTCAGTGAAATCCGCACAACGTCGCCGAACTGGACAGATTCATTTTGTTCAGACAGACTAATACCTTCCTTTTCACTGGCGCGACCAAACGCGACGCCCCTTGGCCAAGATCCTCGTCCTGCATGGCCCCAATCTCAACCTGCTCGGCACGCGCGAGCCGGCGCTGTACGGCCATACCACATTGGCCGGCATCAACGCCGAACTGGCACGCATCGCGCAGGCATCCGGTCATGAACTGGCCACGTTCCAGTCCAACGCCGAACACGCGCTGATCGAGCGCGTGCAGGCCGCCGCCGGCGACGGCATCGCCTTCATTCTCATCAATCCGGCCGCGTATACGCATACCAGCATCGCGCTGCGCGATGCGCTCGCGGCAGTGGCGATTCCGTTCATCGAGGTGCACCTGTCCAACGTGCATGCACGCGAACCGTTCCGCCGCCATTCGTATTTTTCCGACCTCGCGGTTGGCGTGATCGCTGGACTGGGCGCCGACGGTTATCGCCTGGCGCTGGAAGCGGCGATCCGTCGTCTGTCCGCCTGACCCATCCTCAAAGGTGCCGCATGGACCTGCGCAAAATCAAAAAACTCATCGACCTGCTCGAAGAATCCAACCTCGCCGAACTTGAGATCAAGGAAGGCGAGGAAATCGTCCGGCTGTCGCGCATGCCCAAAGGCATGATCGGCGTCGCGCCCGCGATGGCGCCGATACAGCAGGCCCCGGTTGTCACGCCCACAGCGACCGCCGCTCCGAAACCGGCAACGAACGACGTACCCAACGGCCATGTCGTCAAGGCACCGATGGTCGGCACGTTCTACGCTTCGCCCAATCCGGAGGCGCCCGCATTCGTGAAAGTCGGACAGGCCGTAAAGGTCGGCGATACACTGGGCGTCATCGAGGCAATGAAGATGTTCAACCAGATCGAGGCCGATGTGAGTGGTACCGTGCTGGAGATTCTGGTCGGCAACGGGCAGCCGGTTGAGTTCGATGAGCCCCTGTTCGTGATTGGCTGAGAACCGGGATTGAGGATTGGGGATTCGGACAAACAGCCGCATGAGAAGCCGGATGTCTGGCAGGATGCCACGACACTGACCGAAGTGACTTATAACAGCGACTTTCCCCGATAACGGCCGAACTCGACACGCGCATCCGGATTGCCGCATGTTTAGGATGGATGCTTCCAACAACAGAACCTGGTGAAACCGTGCACAAGACTTTTGCCCGATTGAATGCATTGATCCATGTGTTGGAAAAACACATGGAGCATCCCGGCTCTACCCAATCCCCAATCCCCAATCCCCCATCCCATGTTGGATAAGATTGTTATCGCCAATCGCGGTGAAATCGCGCTGCGTGTGCTGCGCGCCTGCCACACGCTCGGCATCAAGGCCGTCGCCGTGCACTCCACGGTGGATCGCAATCTCAAACATGTCGGCATGGCCGACGAGTCGATCTGCATCGGCCCCGCGCCAGCGGCGGAAAGTTATCTGAACATCCCGGCGATCATCGCCGCCGCCGAAGTGACCAATGCGCAGGCGATCCACCCCGGCTATGGATTTCTGTCCGAGAACGCGGATTTCGCCGAGCGCGTCGAAAAATCCGGCTTCATCTTCATCGGCCCGACCACCGACGTGATCCGCCTGATGGGCGACAAGGTCGAAGCGATCAAGGCAATGCAGGCAGCCGGTGTGCCTTGCGTACCGGGTTCGGGCGGTCCGCTGCGCGAGGATGCCGCCGCGAACATGCGTACCGCGCGCGAGATCGGCTATCCGGTCATCATCAAGGCCTCCGGCGGCGGCGGCGGACGTGGTATGCGCGTGGTACACACCCATGCGCATCTGCAAAACGCCATCACAATGACCCGCTCAGAAGCCAAAGCCGCATTCGGCAACGATCAGGTCTACATGGAGAAATTCCTGGAAAACCCGCGCCATGTGGAAATCCAGGTACTCGCCGACGGCCAGGGCAACGCGATCCATCTGGGCGAACGCGATTGCTCGATGCAGCGCCGCCATCAGAAAGTTGTTGAGGAGGCCCCCGCGCCGGGCATCACACCCGCACAACGCGAGGCGATCGGCAAGATCTGCGTGGATGCCTGCCTGCGTATCGGCTATCGCGGCGCGGGCACGTTCGAATTCCTGTACGAGAACGACCGCTTCTACTTCATCGAAATGAACACACGCATCCAGGTCGAGCACCCGGTCACGGAGATGATTACCGGTGTCGATCTCGTACGCGAACAATTGCTGATCGCGGCCGGCGAGAAATTGTCGATTCGCCAACAGGACATCGTGTTCACCGGTCATGCGATCGAATGCCGCGTCAATGCCGAGGATGCGGACACCTTCATGCCCAGCCCCGGCACCGTAAAATGTTTCGAAGCGCCCGGTGGCCCCGGTGTGCGCGTGGATACGCATGTCTACGACGGCTATCGCATACCGCCGAACTACGATTCAATGATCGGCAAACTGATCGTGCACGGCCGCGATCGCGCCACCGCGATCGCGCGCATGCGCATCGCGCTGGCGGAAATGGTTGTGGAAGGCATCAAGACCAACGTACCGCTGCAACAGCGCATCATGACCGATGTCGGCTTCCAGCAGGGCGGGCAGAACATCCACTATCTGGAAAAACGCATGGCCGAGCAGCGGGAAAAAACCGCTGGCGGTCATTGATCCGAATTCCAGCATGCCCTGGCTCGAACTCGCGCTGGCCATTCATTCCCGCGATCAAGAACGCGTCGAGCTTGCACTGGAGGAAGCCGGTGCGCTCGCGATCACCCTGCTCGACGCGGATGCGGACACGCCCGACGAACGCGCGATCCTGGAACCCGGCGTCGGCGAAACCCCGTTGTGGGGCGAACTCGCACTGTGCGCATTGTTCGACGCGGGCGCCGACCGCGCCGGTCTGTTACACGTGCTCACCGACCTCTTGCCCGAGATCGCTCCGGAACGCTTACGCTTCCGCGACGTGGCCGACCAGGACTGGACGCGCGTGTGGATGGAT
>JAISPQ010000199.1 GCA_031274955.1 Rhodanobacter sp. | reverse complement strand
CCATCCAGCCAACTGTGGTTTACCCTGCAATCATCGTGGACCCCGACTGCGACCTCGCTCAACAACATCCCGATCTATTTAACGACCGGTGGTGCGTTCGATCAGGCAACCCCGGCAACAACCACGACACCGGTCGGCACGGCAAGCCTCGCTTTCCAAAGCTGCGCGACCGGCACAATGAACTACACGTTCACGGCTGGGCCGCTGTCCGGCAAAACGGGCACATTCAACCTCAGCCGCACCGCGGGAGTCGGACCAACCGGTTGCACATTGTAAAAATTTACAAACCTCAAGCCGTGTGGACACCATGCAGGGTGTCCACACAGCCGATCACGAAGTATCCTGCGCACCCGCTCCGTCTCCACGCAGCGCAGATCGTCACTAGCGCAGGAACCCCCAATGGGCAGAGGCCCCAGCATCGAGAATCGCAAGAACGCCGAGGACGCGCGCCGCGGCAAGATCTTCACCAAGCTGATCCGCGAGATCACGGTCGCCGCCCGCAGCGGCGCGGATCCCGCCGGCAATGCGCGTCTGCGCGTAGCCATCGACAAGGCACTATCGGCCAATATGTCCAAGGACACGATCGAGCGCGCGGTCAAGCGCGGCTCGGGGGCCGATGGCGCCGACGACATGCAGGAAATCCGCTACGAAGGTTACGGTCCATCCGGTGTCGCGCTCATCATCGATGCGATGACCGACAACCTCATACGCACCGTTTCCGACGTGCGCCACGCACTGTCCAAGCACGGCGGTAACCTTGGCACGTCCGGCTCGGTTGCGTTCCAGTTCAAGCGCGTCGGCGAACTGGTATTCGACACCAATGCTCCGGGCAGCGAGGACGCGCTGCTCGAAGTCGCGCTCGATGCGGGCGCCGACGATGTGCAGTCCGCGTCCGGGTGTAGCAGCGTGCTCACCGCACCGGATGCCTTTGAGTCCGTGAAAAAAGCACTCACCGCCGCCGGCCTGCAGCCATTGCGCGCGGATGTGGTGATGCGTCCCGAGAATCGCGTCGCGGTCAGCGGCGAGGCCGAAGAAACCCTGCGCGATCTGCTCGCCTGGCTGGAAGAGCTGGACGATGTGCAGGAGGTCTATCACAACGCGGCACTGAGCGACTGATCCCTCCGGCAAAACCCTCGTGAAACCCGTTTTCGCAACGCTGTGGGATGGCCTTCGCACCGTCATCTTGCGCGCGCCTCGCGGCGCGGCGCTGGACAGCGGGCCCGGCGTGTTTTTTGCGCTGGTCGTCTTGTATTTCACCGTCTCGCCGTTCCTGGAAATAACCGACGCAACGCAGCCCTGGTCATTCGATGGCAACAGCCTGTTGACGCTCCTGGCCGATGCCCTGCTCACATTGGCCGCAACGTATCTGCTCACCGTGCTGGCGCAGCGTCGAGAAATCGTCTGGGGCGCGGCATCGATCCTGCTGTGGGCCAACATCGTGGTGATGCTGCTGGCGAGTTGGCCGTTGCGTCATTTCTTGCACGCCCACGCCGCCGCGGAAAATCCCAACCGCGAACTCCTGACGGCCATCATCGTTCTGTGCAGTTGGCGCTTCCTGATAGTGCTCGTGTTTGCCCACTGGCTGCTGCGCAAGCGTTTCGCGGTCACCCTGGCGGCTACCTTGCTGGCTTATGCGCTCACCGTAGGCGCATGGTGGTGGCTGCCCGGATCCAATCCGCTGGCCTCTGCGCTCATGTTCCAGTTCGCAAGCGACGATAACGATAGCGATACCAACACTGATGTTGATACCGATACTGATGCTAATGCGGATACCGATTCCACGGTGCCAAGCGCCGATGACGGCCAGTCCGACACCTCTACCTCATCCACTAACGAGGATTCCTCCATCGACGCCGAGGAGACGATGTTCAAGCAACCCGCGTTGCTGGACGCGGCACTGGCGAAATTAAAACCAAGAACACCGGGCAAGATCAATCTGTACGCGATCGCATTCGCGGGCGACGGTACGGAAAACGTGTTCCGCAACGAGGCTGAATACACCGAAAAACTCCTGTCGCAGCGTTTCGATGCACAAGGCCACATCATCACGCTGATCAACCATCCAGCCACGCTCGACACGCAACCCCTGGCGACATGGACCAATCTGCATTACGCGCTCAATGGCATCGCCAAAAAAATGGATCCGCAAGAGGACATCCTGTTCCTCTACCTGAGCACACATGGATCGAAAGATCATCAACTCCTGGTCGATCTCGATCCGCTGCCACTGGACCAAATCGAACCCGATGATCTTTCCGACGCGCTAAAAACCGAACCGCGTATTCGCTGGAAGGTATTGATCGTCAACGCCTGCTATTCGGGCGGTTTCATCAATGCGCTGCGTGACGATTCCACCATGGTGCTGACTTCCGCGCGCAAGGACCGTTCCTCATTCGGCTGCGGCGTAGACTCGGACATCACCTATTTCGGCAAGGCATTCCTGAGCGAAGCGTTGAACAAGACGACATCCCTGCGCGAAGCCTTCGATCTGGCCGTACGCTCGATCACGAATTGGGAAAATGCGAACCATGAAAAGCACTCGGAGCCGCAGATCGCCTCTACACCGAACATCGAAGCCAAACTTGCGACCTGGCAGCGTTCGCTCGCGCCGGCTCCGGCCGTACCGTTCGCGCCAGCGCGATCCGAGCCGTAAGAGCCTGTCTACCTGTCATGCACGCTGGCGAGCACCCCAGACAGGCAACGCGCTCGATCCAGCACCGGCATCGTCACCCCTGCCCTGCCCCTATCTGACCAAGCCGTTATACTCGCGCCTCTTGCTGCCCCACCGGACGCGAACTGCCGCGAATGAATCCGAACTTCCTCGATTTCGAACAACCGATCGCCGAACTGGATGCAAAAATCCAGGACTTGCGCCATACCAACCAAGGTCAGCAGTTCAACATTGACGGTGAGATCGCCGCGCTGCAAGACAAGCTCAAGCTCAAGACCGCCGAAATCTTCCGCAGTCTGACGCCATGGCAGGTAGCACAAGTCGCACGGCATCCGGCGCGCCCGTACACACTGGACTACATCAACGTGATGTGCGAGGAATTCCACGAACTGGCCGGCGACCGCGCGTTCGCCGACGATACCGCCATCGTCGGCGGCCTCGCGCGCATCAATGGCCGTGGCGTGATGGTGATCGGCCACCAGAAAGGCCGCGACACCAAGAGCAAAATCCGCCGCAACTTCGGCATGCCACGCCCCGAGGGTTACCGCAAGGCGCTGCGCCTGATGCAGATGGCTGAACGTTTCAAGCTGCCGGTATTCACCTTCATCGACACACCCGGCGCGTATCCGGGCGTCGGTGCCGAGGAACGCGGCCAGAGCGAGGCGATTGCGCGCAATCTGCTGGAAATGGCCGATCTGCGCGTACCGATCCTGTGTAACGTGATCGGCGAAGGGGGCTCCGGCGGCGCGCTGGCTATCGGCGTGGGCGACATCACCAACATGCTCGAATACAGCACCTATTCCGTGATTACCCCGGAAGGCTGTGCATCGATCCTGTGGAAGACCGCGGACAAGGCCAAGGACGCCGCCGAAGCGCTCGGTATGACCGCACCGCGCCTGCTGGAACTTGGCCTCATCGACAAGATGATCCGCGAGCCGCTCGGCGGTGCGCACCGCAATCCACATAACATGGCTGTGCGCCTGAAAGCCGTACTATTCAATCAACTCGACACACTCGAAAAGCTCGACACAGATACGCTGCTCGAACAACGTTACCAGCGCCTGCGCGGCTATAGTGCCGCTACCGGTTAAGAATTCAGAGTCTGTCTAAAATCTCCCTCCGCCCGCGCCGGAAGCTGTTTGTTCGCAGGCCAAGGAAGAGCGAATATCCTGGCCGTATTGCGCGCCAGTGGCGACGGCGGGCAAACGCGTATCAACGGTACATTGCGGGTTTCGCTGACCTTGAGTGGGAAAGTGTCTGTCCTGAGCCGGTACACGGCAAGCCCGCCACGGCCCAATGGTGGGAATGCAGGCGCCGTCCACCTTTCCACATGACGGAGTGAACGGCAGCCCCTATCATTCGACATTCCTTTTCAACCTCCCGGAGTCCTCATGTTCCGACGCTCGCTGCTTGCACTGCTGCTGCTCGTTCCCGCATTCGCTTTCGCCCAGACCACGGCACCGGCCCCGACACCGGCCAAACCGGCGACGGCTAAACCGGCCAAACCGCCCGCGGCCAAGGGAGCGGCCAAGCCAGCCGCCACAAAACCGACCGGCAAAACCGCAAGCGATACAGCCACGCCGCCTGCACCGAAAGTGCTGCTGAAAACCAGCCTGGGCGACATCACGCTGGAACTGTATCCCGACAAGGCGCCCAAGTCGGTCGATAACTTCCTCGGCTACGTCAACGGCGGCTTCTACGATGGCACGATCTTCCATCGCGTGATCGGCAGCTTCATGATCCAAGGCGGCGGCTTCACCAAGGATCTGCGCCAGAAACCGACCAAGGCGCCGATCGTGATCGAATCCAAGAATGGTCTGAGCAATGCACGCGGTACGCTCGCGATGGCACGCACGTCGGATCCCAATTCCGCCACCGCGCAGTTCTTCATCAACACCGTCGACAACCCCCGCCTCGATTACGTCAGCGATACCAACCCCGGCTATTGCGTGTTCGGCAAGGTCATTACAGGTATGGATACCGTGGACAAGATCAGCAAGTCCGAAACCGGTCCGCAAGGCCCGTTCCGCAGCGATGTGCCGGTCACCCCGGTCGTCATCGAAACGGCCAGCGCGATCCAGTAAACACGACTTGGGGTATCCGCTCCGGGCAGGTGTGCATCCATGCATAGCCCTGTCGCACGAGCACGATGACGACGCTTTTCATCTCCGATCTACACCTCGACGCCAGCCGCCCGCACATCACGCGGCTGTTCGTCGGGTTCGTGCGCACGCAAGCCATTGCCGCGAAAGCGCTCTATATCCTCGGCGACCTGTTCGAAACCTGGATCGGCGACGACGGTGCGGATGAAACCGCCGATCAAGTCGCAACCGCACTCACGGAACTGCACGCACACGGAGTCCCCTGCTTCTTCATCCACGGCAACCGCGACTTCCTGCTCGGCGATGCCTATGCGCGCCAGGCACGGATGACGCTATTGCCCGATCCGAGCGTGATCGATCTCGAAGGCGAACGTGTACTCATCATGCACGGCGATACGCTGTGCACCGACGACGCCCCCTATCAGGCATTCCGCGCACAATCGCGCACGCCACCATGGCAACGCGCGTTCCTGTCGAAATCACTGCCGGAACGCCAAGCCTTCGCCGAACAGGCCCGTGCGGAAAGCCGCCGCTATACACAATCCGTTGCGGACGCGATGACCGATGTGAATGCCGAAGCGGTCCTCGCAACCATGCGCGCATACGATGTGCGCCGCTTGATCCACGGCCACACGCATCGGCCAGCGGTGCATCGAATCGATCTGCACGGAACCACCACCGAGCGGATCGTGCTCGGCGATTGGTATGCGCACAGTAGCGTCCTGCGCGTAACAGGAAACTCGATCCAACTTGTCTGAATATCGATCGCCCGGCAGTGACTGCCATACCCGCGATCACGGACAATGATGTTT
>JAISPQ010000169.1 GCA_031274955.1 Rhodanobacter sp. | reverse complement strand
GAATGGCCGCCGGCGGCGTAGCTTGGCGTCGGGTTCAAACCTCGCTTTTCTCTCCTGCCCCAAAGCCTGCCCGTTCGACGCCGAGGGCGAAGAAACGCCACTTCCGCCTCATTCGCTGATGCGATAGCACGGCTGGTACTGCGCGCCCGGCAGCTTCATGCGCCGCTGCGCGACGAAACTGTCGAGCAGGGCGTCCAGTGCGCGCATGATGTCGCGGTCGCCGTTGATCGGGAACGGCCCGTCTTTTTCGATCGCCTGCATGCCGTCCTCCTTCACATTGCCGGCGACGATGCCGGAGAACGCGCGGCGCAGGTTCGCCGCCAGCGCGTGTGCGGGCTGGTCGCGATGCAGGTCCAGCGCGGCCATCTGCGCATGCGTCGGTCTGAACGGCGTTTGCAGCGCAAAATCCACGTACAGCGTCCAGTTGAAGAAGAACGCATCCTGAGTTTTGACGCGCGACGCACGCACGCCATCGATGCCATGTGCGATCCGGCGCGCCACTTGCGGCGGATCGTCGATCACGATCGCATAGCGCCGCGCGACCTCCTCGCCGAGCGTGAGGCGCAGGAATTCGTCGATCCGCGCGAAATAGGCCGCCGATTCGCGCGGGCCGGTGAAGATCAGCGGAAACGGAATATCCGCATTGGCCGGATGCAGCAGGATGCCCAGCAGATAGAGGATTTCTTCCGCCGTGCCGACGCCGCCCGGAAACACGATGATCGCGTGCCCGATGCGCACGAAGGCTTCCAGACGTTTTTCGATATCCGGCATGATGACGAGATTGTTGACGATTGGGTTGGGCGATTCGGCGGCGATGATTTCCGGCTCGGTGATGCCGATATAGCGATTGGTATGGCGGCGCTGTTTGGCGTGCGCAATCGTCGCGCCCTTCATCGGCCCCTTCATCGCGCCCGGCCCGCAGCCGGTGCAGATGTCCAGCGCGCGCAGGCCCAGTTCGTAGCCGACCTGCTTGGTGTATTTGTATTCGGTGAGGTCTATCGAATGGCCGCCCCAGCACACCACGAGATTCGGATCGGCGTTCGGGCGCAGTGCGCGCGCGTTGCGCAGAATCTCGAACACCAGACCCGTGATGCCGGCGCTGTCGGAAAGATCGAAGCGGCCTTCCTCGAATTGCGTGGTGACATAAACGATATCGCGCACCACTGCGAACAGGAGCTCGTTGATACCGCGAATCATGTACCCATCGACGAACGCCTCCGCCGGCGCGTGTTCCAGTTCCAGACTCACACCGCGATTCCGTTGCAGGATGCGGATATCGAAATCCGGATAGCGATCCAGCAGCACACGTGCATCGTCGCTGCCGCCGCCGGGTGTCAGTACCGCGAGCGCACAGCGCCGGAATACCTCGTGCAAACCGCCGGCACCCACATCGTGCAGGCGCGCCACTTCCCGGCGCGACAGCAGGTTGAAGTCGTCGACGGGTGAAATATGCGCATCGATGGTGGGCGCTTTGGCGATGCTCTGATCCATTGTCCGGTTCTTCTATTCAGTGCTGCGGGAGCGCGTAGCAATGCCAGGCCACTGCGCATGGGTCAAGTACATACTCTCTCCCGTCTTACCCGCATGTGGGTGAGCGCCACATGCGGCCACCTGACAACTTTGTCGGGGCAACGCGGGCTGGAGGGAGGTATCAGACAGGCTCTTAAACAGGTTCTGAGAGCCTTTCGCCGCTACGCGACGATGCATGGATACCATCGCGCAGATCCAACACCTTGCCGCGCATACACGCGGCATCGGCGCCGAGCAGCCAGGCGACGGCTTGCGCCGCGTGTGCCGGATCGGGTTGCGCCATGGTGTCCTCGCCATAGTACGCCGCGCGGCGCAACGTGGTCCGCATCGGCCCGGGCAGCAGCGCATGCGTGCGCACGTTCGTGCTTTCGGTTTCCTCGTGAACGATCGAGGCGAGACCTTGCAGGCCATGCTTGGACACGCCATAGCCGCCCCAGTAGGCGTTACCCACGCGCGCGGGATCCTCGAGCACGAACACGATCGCGGCATCCGGCCGGCTGCGCAGCGCGGGCAGGCACGCCTGCGTGATGAGGAACGGCGCGGTCAGATTGACGTGCAGCGCGCGATTCCATTCCTCGGGTGACTGCTGCTCGAACGGTTGCAACGTGTCGAAATGTGCGGCCGCGTGCACGATGCCATCCAGATGTCCGCATTCGCGCTCGATCGCCGTGGCCAGATCGGCGTAATCCTTTGGCGTCGCTCCGGCCAGATCCATCGGATACAACGCAGGCGTCGCTCCACCGGCGGTTTCGATACCGTCGTAGACGGCTTCAAGCGCGCGCACTTTGCGGCCGAGCAGCACGACCGTCGCTCCCGCGGCGGCGGCGGCCAGTGCCGACGCGCGGCCAAGACCGCCGGTCGCGCCGGTGATGAGCACGACCCGATCACGCAACGATCCCTCGGCGGGAACGGCCAGATCATCTGCCGAACGTTCGAGCCTCAGCATTTCAGTTCTTCTGCGCGTCCTGGACCAGACGCGCCAGTTCGCCGGATTCGTACAGCTCCAGCACGATGTCGCAACCGCCGATCAGTTCGCCGTGAATGAAAAGCTGAGGGAACGTCGGCCAGTTCGAATAGTGCGGGAGGCTGGCGCGAATCTCCGGATCTTCCAGCACGTTGACACCGTGGAAATCCGCACCAACGACCTTCAATGCCTGCGAGGCGCGGCTGGAAAAACCACACATCGGAAACTGCGGCGTGCCTTTCATGAAAAGCACGATGGGATGCGAGCCGAGGATGCTCTTGATGCGCTCGATGATATCCATTGCCAACCTGTCAAGACGCACACTGTGCGGTGCGAAAACGTACATGGTAGCAGTTCGATCCACGGGGTCACGGCCGATTGCAATACGGCCAGCAGACCGTGGCGGCGCGGTGTGTGCATAGTGTCCCCAAGCCGCTCTTCGACAACCTGATAAACTTCCTGCCCTATCCGTTTTCGGCCATCCACCGACCCAAGGAGTACCCTGTGGCGATCGAACTTCCTCCTCTACCGTGGGCAAGCGATGCACTGGCCCCGCACATCAGCGCAGAAACCATCGAGTATCACTACGGCAAGCATCATCAGACCTACGTCACCAACCTCAACAACCAGATCAAGGGCACCGAGTTCGAGAACCTCCCGCTGGAAGACATCATCCGCAAATCCTCCGGCGGCATGTTCAACAATGCCGCGCAGGTCTGGAACCATACCTTCTACTGGAACTGCCTCAAGCCCCACGGCGGCGGCGAACCGGGCGGCCGTCTCGCCGAGGCGATCACCAAGGCGTTCGGCGGTTTCGCGCAATTCAAGGAAGAGTTCACCAAGACCTGCATCGGCACCTTCGGATCGGGCTGGGGCTGGCTGGTGCAACGGCCGGACGGCGGCCTCGCGCTCGCCAGCACGTCGAACGCAGGCACTCCGATCACCGGTACGGATCGCCCGCTCTTGACCTGCGATGTGTGGGAACACGCGTACTACATCGACTATCGCAACGCGCGGCCCAAATACCTCGAAGCGTTCTGGAATCTGGTGAACTGGCAATTCGCGACAAGCCGGATGGTCTGACCGGCTATTTTTCGACAACCCGCCAGGTTGTTCCTATGACGAGGAGCGTTACCAGCGCATCGACGACGAACGCGCCGATGCACTGGACATGGTTGGGCGCGCTTTCGCGGGAATGACAAAGCAGGGGGCACTTTCGTGGGGAGGATGAGGCACGCTTTCCCCCGCTGCCTTCCCCCTGCTCCCTTTCGGTTTCTTTCACGCTGATTCCACAGACATCGGCGCAGCGCTGGCCCGACAAAGTTCTGCGCTGGAATGCGGTGGGTGCCGCACTTGTGACGCTGCTGCCGCGTGTCGACTCGATCAGCGTTGCGTCAAGCGTTTTCTCATCTTCGCACAGTCTGTCTCAAATCTGACATAGGCCATGTCTACGCCCGTATAAGCCAAAGCATAATTTGCCATGATGGGGAGGGCGACACGTCACCGCCTTCAAGCAACACACCAATGGCAACAACGGCAGGAAAAGAAAATGGCAAGCGCAATAGACGCAATTCCGAGCAAGCCGACCGGGTTACTCAATAAAGAACGCACAGTGGCGGGGGCGGGTTTCAACCGCTGGCTGGTCCCGCCCGCGGCGTTGTGCATCCATCTGTGCATCGGCATGGCTTACGGGTTTTCCGTGTTCTGGCTGCCGCTGTCGAAGGCATTGGGCATTGCCAAACCATTGGCTTGTCCGGCCGGTACCGGGGGATTCGCCGAACTGCTCGTCACCGATTGTGATTGGTCGGTTTCGATGCTCACGTTTACGTTTACTCTTTTCATCGTTTTCTTGGGCCTTTCCGCCGCGGTTTGGGGCGGCTGGCTCGAACGCGTCGGTCCGCGCAAGGCCGGGTTCGTCTCGGCTTGCTGCTGGGCCGGCGGTTTTCTGCTCGGCGCGCTGGGCATCTAC
>JAISPQ010000131.1 GCA_031274955.1 Rhodanobacter sp. | reverse complement strand
TTGAGCGCGCGCTGGATCTGCGCCAGGCGCGCGTCTTGCGGATCGCCGCTGGCCATGAGGTCGGAAAAACGTATCGTGCCGGGTTCGTTTCCGCCGTGACCGGGCTGATCGAGCCAGACCACGATGCGCAGATGGGGCAGGCGCTGCGCCGCCAGCGCGCCCGGACGCGCGCGCTCCAGTTCGGGCGCCAGTTCGCGGAGTATGTTCAGGTAATTGCTGGTCTTGAAACGCGGCATCGTCACCAGCACCTTGCAATCGACCTTGTTGAGCGCGTATTCCAGCTCAGCCACCCGGTAAGCCGGGTTGATGTTCACCAGAATCAAGCCGGTCTTGGCAGTGGCGATCTGCAACAGCACCCAAGGCACGTTGTTGTGCGACCAGATGCCCACACGATCGCCGGGCGCGAGCCCGAGCCGCAGCAGCGCGCTCGCCAGACGATTGGCCTCCTTGTGCAACTGACGGTAGGTCAAACGTCTGTCTTCGTGACGGCTCACGAGCGCCTCACGCTCGGGCTGACGCTCGACCATCGCGTCGAAGAAATCGCCGATGGTCTGCTCGATCAGCGGCGTATCGGTTGGACCCCGCGAGTAGCTTTGAGTCAGTAGAGCGTTCATGGTCTGTCTTCAACGCAGCACTTTGCCGTCGGCGTCGATAATCCTCCACGTCAGCGCATCCGGGCGCACGGCCTCGTGCGCGGCCACGCGGACCGCATCGTCGCTCTGCGCCTGGATGCGGCTTTTGAGCGTCTGCACGTAACCGTATGGAGAGTCATCCATCATTTGCCGCCCCCAAAGTACCAAGTCGACGTAAGCAGCAATGAGGGCTACCAACAGCCAGAGGACTAACGTGCGCTTTCTAGTCATGGCTAACGCATAAGTTAACCGGCGGCGTAGCCGTCCGGGTTGAACGAATGTTAGGCCGCAGCAGAAAGTACATAACACTCACCTTCGTGATTTTTATAATAGCCCGCATTGGCTTGAGGGAAAAATATTGCCGCATCATCGCCTGACTGCTCAAGAAAAGTCGACAGCTCAACCATTTGGCCGTCTAACTCTCCATGTACCGCCAAGACATAACCCAGCTCTTTAACTCTTAGTTTTCTGAGTTGTTCTATGACTAAAGCTTCTTGGTTAATTGCATTGGGTATTTGGATCAGCTTTGTCCTGTCCAGATGCCGGCCATCATGTAGTAAACCCCATAACCCATCGCTTCGCCTTTTTGTGCTGCCAAGAAGAAACAAATAGCGTTCTCTCTGCTCGCGCCGTACAAATGCGGCGATAAATTTGTTCAGTTCTTCAGCCACAAGATACCTCCATAGCCTAACGCCTGAATTAACCGGCGCGCGTTAGCGCGTCCGGGTTGAATATAATGTCAGGCACCTTTTACGGCCTCCAGCAGACTTAAGAAATCTCGCGCAATCACCTTGCGATGAACCGGCGTATGCTCCTGCAGGATGTCCTCATGATCGAGCAGTACAATGGTCGGTTCGGTTGGTCCATCGGCGAAATCAAAGCACACCGGATTGTACGACCCGGTGGACGGCCGACCGAATTGAACAAGCCGATGCGCCAAGAGCCAAGGCGACATGTACGGATCGCTAAACGGCGCGACGGTCAGATCCTCAGTCGAACCATCGCCGAGATTGGCGAAGATTTCGACGGGACCGATCTCGAGTGGCTCGAAAATATAACGGGTTACGAGTGCGCGGAAGGAAGACGGATACGAAAAGCCGAAGCGCTGTTCGATCTCAGCTATCCACGGCACGGCATCCACTTGGCAAAGATCAGCGCCCGAGCCTCGTAGGCGCGCCACAAAGGTATCAACAACGCTCTCAGCGCTCATGGCTGCCTAGCGCAGCACTTTGCCGTCGGCGTCGATAACCTTGACCTCGCCGATCTTCAGATCGCGGACGGGCTGCTCGATCTTTTTCAGATCGCCGACCACGATCCACGTCAGCGCATCCGGGCGCACGACCTCGTGCGCGGTCGCGCGGACCGCATCGTCGCTCTGCGCCTCGATGCGGCTTTTGAGCGTCTGCACGTAGTTGTCGGGCCGGTCGTAGAGCGCGATATTGGCCAGCGTGCGCAGTACCGCGCCGGTGGTCTGGTATTCGCCCGGCAGGCTGCGCACATCGCCCACCTTGATTTTGTCGATCTCCTCATGCGTGAGCGGCTTGTCGCCGATGACGTCCTTTGCCTCGCGCAGGATTTCAGCGAGCGATTCGCCGGTCTTGTCGGTCTGCACCGGCGCATACAGCATAAACGGCCGCTGCCCGATCGCATTCGACAGGAAGCTGAAAGCACCGTAGGCCCAGTGTTTGTCCTCGCGCAGATTCATGTTCAGGCGCGAGGTGAAACTGCCGCCGAACGCGCCGTTCATGGTCTGGATTTCGAGATAACTCGGCGCCTTCGTCGATGGCGCGAGAACGCCGGCGAGAATCAGCGATTGCTGCGCGCCGGGCTTGTCGAGCAGGAACACGCGCGGCGCGGCGGGTACGGCAACCGTGGCCAGATTCTTCTGCGGCACGGTCGTGCGCGGCGCTTGCCAGTCGCCGAACACCGCATTCAATTTTTCGATGGCCGCATCCAGCGTGATGTCGCCGGCGACGAGAATCTTCACATTGTCCGGACGGATAAAGTCGCGCACATAGGCGCGCAAATCATCCGCCTTCAGCGACCGGATGGACGCCTCGGTACCCGAGCCGGTGAACGGAATCGCATAGGCATGACCCGTGCCATAGAGCAGCGGCGGCAGGGTGCGCAGCGCAAGGCCGGTCGGCTCGGTCTTCTCCTGCGCGATGCGCGCCAGCCATTGGCCGCGCACGCGCGTGATGTCGGCGTCGCGGAACGCCGCATTGCGCACGATGTCGGCAAACAACTCGAGCGAGGGCTCCAACTGCCAGGTCAGCGCATCCAGACTTGCTCTGGAACTATCCAGCGCGGAATCCGCGCCGAGCACCGCACCGAGCCGTTCGGCGCGGCGGGCGATTTCCAGCGCATCGAGCTTGCGCGTGCCTTCATCGAGCATCGCCATCGTGAACGCCGAGGCGCCAAGCGTGCGGCCTTGATCCGAGGCATAGCCGGCGTCGAATTGCAATTGGATCTGCACGAGCGGCAGCGCGTGGCGTTGCGCAAGCACGACGGGAATGCCGTTCTTCAGGCGGCCATGTTCGAGCACGGGGAAGGTGAGATCGGGGAATTGCGTCACCGCAGGCACGCCCTTGGCGCGCTCGACATCCGAAGGCACGGTACGCAAATCCTGTGCGGCCGGCAGCACCGCGTCGGGCCGGCCATCCAGTGCGGCGCGGCCGGGTTTTTCCATCTCGTCCGCAGACAGATCCGCGTTCGGCGTCGCGGGCGTTACGGTCAGCGTGTAATCGCCCTGTGCGATCCACGCGCGTGCGGCGGCGAGCACGCTCGCCGGCGTCGCCGCCGCGATCTGTGCGAGGTCTTGCCGATAAGCGTTGGGATCGCCGCGATACACCTGACCCTCGGCGAGGATCGTCGCCTTGCCGTTGACCTTTTCCAGACTGCGCACGAAATGGGCCCGTGTACGGGTCTTCACCCGCGCGAGTTCGTCGGCGGTCGGTCCGTTCTTGAGAAATTTCTTCCATTCCTCGGCGATCGCCGCTTCGACCTTGGCCGGGTCGACGCCGCGTTTTACGTCCGCCTGTATCTCGAACGCGGAAGCCAGCGCGAACGGCTGGATATCCACACTCACCTCATCGGCCAGTTTGTCGCGATAGACCAGCCGCTCGTGCAGGCGCGAAGTCTTGCCGCCGCCGAGCACGGCCGCGGCAAGCTCCAGTTGTATCTGTTGCGCATCGCCCGCGTGCGGCACGTTCCATTGGCGATAGATGCGCGTCTGCGCGACATGATCCTGCATCGTGTCGCGCGTGGATTGCGTGCGCGGTGCGACCCATGGTTGCTGGCGCGCAACCGGCGGCCCCGGCGGAATATCGCCGAAGTAACGCAGCATCTTCTCCTTCGCGACATCGGCCGTGATGTCGCCGACGAGGACGACGGTGACGTTCGCCGCGCCGTAATAGTTCTGGAACCAGTGCTTCACATCATCCAGCGAAGCGGCATCCAGATCCTTCATCGAGCCGATGGTGTCGTGGTGATACGGATGGTTCGCCGGAAACGCATTGGCGAAGATGCGCTCATCGACGCGCCCGTAAGGCTGGTTCTCGTCTTGGCGTTTCTCGTTCTGTACCACGCCGCGTTGTAAGTCCAATTCGTGCTGGCCGATCGCGCCCAGCAGATGGCCCATGCGGTCGGATTCCATCCATAACGCCATGTCGAGCGCGGTGGTCGGCACGGTCTGGAAGTAATTGGTGCGGTCGAACCAGGTCGTGCCATTCAGATCGGTCACACCGGCCAACTCGAACGGCGCGAAATAAGTGCCCTTGTGGTTTTCCGAACCGGAGAACATCAGGTGTTCGAACAAGTGCGCGAAGCCGGTCTTGCCGGCCGGCTCGTCCGCCGAGCCGACGTGGTACCACACGCTGAGCGCGACAACGGGCGCCTTGTGATCCTCACTGACCACGACAGTCAACCCATTCGGCAGCGTGAAGCGCGTGGACGGGATATCGATATCATCGGGCGTGGCGCCGGCGGCGCCGTGGGCGAGGCAGAACGTCAAGCAGGCGGCGAGGCCGGCGATGCAGGATGTGCGCATGATTTTCCTTCGTTGGAGGCGAGACAAAATTCCACTGCGGCGGCGGCATGCAAGGCCGTGGTATCGAACACAGGAATGGGACTATCGCTTTGCTCCACCAGCAGCGCGATTTCGGTACAACCCAGGATCGCCGCTTGCGCGCCCTGCCGCGCCAACTGCGCGATCGCCTCGCAAAACATCGCGCGCGATGTCTGACAACGGATGCCCGCGCACAGTTCATCGAAAATCACACGATGCACCTCACGACGCTGTTCGGCCTCCGGCACCAGGCAATGAATATCGAATTTTTCCCGCAAATACCGCTGATAGAAACCGTCTTCCATGGTAAATGCCGTACCCAGCAGGGCCACGGTATCCAATCCGGCCGCCCGGATCGCGTGGCCGGTGGAGTCGGCGATATGCAGGAACGGCAGCGGCACCGCATCCGTCACCGCAGCGGCCACCTTGTGCATGGTATTGGTCGCGATCAGGAGACCGTGCGCACCCGCGCGCTGCAAACGGCGCGCGGACGAGGCCATCGCTTCACCGGCGCGCGTCCAGTCGCCCGCGCGTTGAAGCGCAACGATGTCTGCAAAATTCAGGCTGTCGATCAACAGGTGCGCCGAACACAACGGTCCGCGGCGGTCGCGCACGCCGCGATTGATCCACTGATAGGAGAGCGCGGTGGATTCCCAGCTCATGCCGCCGATCAGGCCCAGGGTACGCATACGTTTGGATTTTCCTCATCGTTCGATCTGCCGCAGGAACGCTTACCGGCCCCGCCCCCCGATCAGAAGCGTCTCGGGGGCAGGCTCTTCGGGCCGGCTTCGCCGTTCGCTTGGGCATCCATGCCTTCGCAGTCCCGCCTTCGCGGGAGTGACGAAGTGGGGGCCTTCGCGGGGGAGAAGGACACTTTTCCCAGTTCCCTGCCCCCTGCTTCTTTAGTGCGTGTGTGGGCAAGCCAATACCACTCACCCCAGCGATGCCAACCACTCGTCGTCGGAGCCTTCGCTAACGCCTTCGAACAGGAAGGTCGAGAGATAACGTTCGCCGGTATCGGGCAGCATCGCGAGGATTGCCGAGCCCTGCGGCGCTGTTTCGGCGACGTGCAGCGCGGTGGCCAGCGTGGCGCCCGAGGAGATGCCGACGAAGATGCCTTCCTCACTGGCCAGGCGGCGTGCGGTATCGCGCGCGAGCACCTCATCGACCGGTTCGATCGCATGCGCGACCGTGCGGCTCAGCACCCCCGGCAGGAAATCCGGCGTCCAGCCCTGGATTTTGTGCGGCTTCCATTCCTGCCCCGACAGCAACGCCGCACCCGCCGGCTCCGTGGCGATGATTTTTACCTCCGGTCGCGCGCTGCGCAGCATTTCGCCGACGCCGGTCAGCGTGCCGCCGGTGCCCCAGCCCGAGACGAAATAATCCAGTCGCCGGCCCGCGAAGGCGCGCAGGATTTCCGCGGCCGTGGTGTTGCGGTGATAGGCCGGATTGGCCGGGTTATAGAACTGGCACGCGAGGAACCAACCGTGTTTCTTCGCCAGTTCCTCGGCTTTGCGCACCATGCCGGTGCCGCGTTCGGCGGCCGGGGTGAGGATCACCTTCGCGCCATACGCGCGCATCAACTTGCGGCGCTCGATCGAAAAGGTTTCGGTCATGACCGCGACGAACTTGTACCCACGCGCGGCACAAACCATCGCGAGCGCGACGCCGGTATTGCCGGAGGTCGCTTCGACCACGGTATCGCCGGGTTTGAGCAGACCCTTGTGCTCCGCGTCGAGGATGATGGCCAAGGCGAGCCGGTCCTTGACCGAACCGCCGGGGTTGAATGCTTCCACCTTCACGTAGAGATCGACATGCGCCGGCGGGATGTGCTGGAGCTTCACGATCGGCGTGTGACCGATGGTGTCGAGGATGCTGTCGTAGATCATGAGGTATTCCTTGGGTAAGTGATGAGAGAGTAGCCATAACGCCGGCTATCATACATTCATGCTATATAGCCGTCTAGCCATCCAGATGGCTATATGACGCAAATCGACGGCATCGGCAATCATCGTACATCAATGCTCCCGTTGCCATGTATCAACAGCGCGCCGACACGCATCCGCCAGCGTACCGCTGAAGCAGCACAGCAGGATCGTTTGCGGATCGCACGGCGTACCCAGCCACGCGCGCGTTTCGCGCACCGCGATCGCGGCCGCGGCGTCGAGCGGATAGCCGTAGACGCCGCAACTGATGGCCGGGAAAGCGATGCTCCGCACGCCGTTTGTGTGCGCCAGATGCAGCGCGGTGCGGTAGCAGCGCGCGAGCAGGTCCGGTTCGCCGTGGCCGCCACCGCGCCAGACCGGGCCGACGGTGTGGATCACCCAGCGCGCAGGCAACGCGAAGCCCGGCGTGATTCGCGCCTCGCCGGTCGGGCAGCGTACACCGTGGCGGATTTCCGGCAACGCCCGGCAGGCGACCAGCAATGACGGGCCGGCCGCTCGATGGATCGCGCCGTCCACGCCGCCGCCGCCGAGCAGACTTTCGTTGGCCGCGTTCACGATGGCATCGACGCCCAACGTGGTGATGTCCGCCTCGATAATCTGGATCATAGCGGCATCTTCGCGCAATCGCTCGGACTTCGCACGGGGGGAGCCCGAAAATCGACCCGCTCACCGCCATCGAAACGGTGAAATGGATTGCGCGCTGCGTAGCAGCCACGCATCATGCGCGGTACACACCGGTCTCCCCCCATGGATTTGATTAAAATGAATGGACAACACCTATCCGCCAATGCAAACGCGCTTCAAACGCGCCTGTTCGCCGATATTCCCATGACGCGCACACTGAAGCTATCGATCGCCGCTTACGATGGCGATTCGCTGACGCTCGTGGCGCCGCTGACACCGAACATCAATGACAAGGGCTGCGCGTTCGGTGGAAGCCTGGTCAGCTTGATGACGCTGGCCGGTTGGGGGCTTATCGAGCTGGCGACGAATGCGCGCGCGCTGGAATGCGATATCTATGTGAAGGACAGTTCGATCCGCTATCTAGCGCCGGTCTGGCAGGATTTCGCCGCGATCGCGCGGCTGCCCCAGAGCGAGGGCTTCGACGAGTTCTTCGCATCGCTCGCGCAGAACGGCAAGGGGCGTTTGCGCGTGCATTGCCGCGTGCCGCTGCCCGAAGGCGGCGACGCGGCCATCCTGAAGGCGTGCTACGTGGCGGTTGTCAAAGGCAAGCGTGAAACGAAGCAGGAAGCCAGCTTTGAAGCTGTTTAGTCCGGTTTGAGCAGATATGACGGAACGCTTCAGAACCTGTCTGTTATCTCTCGCCAGTCCGGTGGGAGATAATCTTATGCCTCCTCGTCATCCTCTGATCGCCTGCGCGTTGTCGCTGGTTCTCGCGCTCACCGGCTGCTCGACCTCAACCAGTTCCAAACAGGACAACCTGCAAAACACTTTGCGCGCATATGCGCTGGCGCTGCGTTGGAACGATTTCACCCGAGCGCAGGCGTTCATCGATCCGAAAACCCGCACCGAGCACCCGCCGACTGCACTCGAACTGGCGCGCTTCAAACAGGTGCAAGTCGTGTCCTATGAGGAACGATCCACGCTGCCCTCCGGCAAGGACGAGGTAACGCAGGTCGTCGAGATCGGCCTGGTCAACGTCAATTCGCAGAGCGCGCGCAGCGTGATCGATCACCAGCTCTGGCGTTACGACGACCAGAGCAAGCATTGGTGGCTGGTCTCGGGTTTGCCGGATATCAGCCGTAAAGGCGAATGACCCGTTTTGCCTCGCCCGTGCTACTTTCAGATAATCCGCCACCGCGCATCCGCTGCGTCTTTACGCCCATCCCATGTCCGATATCCTGCATCACCTGCCCGAATTCCTGAGTAATCACTATCTGCTCGCACTGATCTTCGTCGGCGTGCTGGCCGCCCTGCTGGCGAACGAAGCACAGCGTTTCACGCGCGGCTATACGGCGTTGACGCCGGCCGGGCTGACGCAGCTCATCAATCGCGAAAACGCCTTGCTGATCGACGTATCCAACGCGCAGGATTTCGAGAAAGGCCACGTGCCCGGCGCGAAACATGTCGCGATGAGCCAGTTCGATCCGGAAAACAAGGATCTGGTCAAAGTCCGCGAATTGCCGGTCGCCATCGTCTGCAAGACCGGCCAGACCTCGGCCCAGGCGGCGCAGCGCCTGAAAAAAGCCGGTTTCGCCAAGGTGTTCTGGCTCGAAGGCGGGCTCAACGCCTGGAACGAGGCACAGATGCCGTTGGCCAAGGGGCGTGGATAGACAGCGCGCGGCAAGCGTAGAATCAAGCGTAGAGTAGAATAGTCTGTTCCCTTACCCATTCATCACGAGCAAAACTCATGGCAGAACTCAGCAACGGCGCAGCCAACGGCCAGGCGCACCCACAACAAGATCAGGCCCAACTCAGCTTGCAACGCATTTATATAAAAGACGTTTCCTTCGAAGCCCCCGGCGCACCGCATATCTTCCAGCAGCAGGGTCAACCGAACGTCGAGTTGAATCTAAGTCAGCGTGTCGCACAATTGTCGAACGATGCATTCGAAGTCGTACTGAGCGTCACCGCCACCTGCAAGCTGGAGGACAAGACGATGTATCTGGCCGAAGTCCATCAGGCCGGCATCTTCGGCCTGTCCGGTTTCGATGCCCAGGGCCGCGAGGCGGTACTGGCGACATACTGCCCCAACGTGCTGTTCCCGTATGCGCGCCAGATGGTGTCGGACTTGGTACAAAGCGGCGGCTTCCCGCCGTTCTTCCTGCAACCGATCAATTTCGACGCGCTGTACGCCGAGCAGGTACGCCGTCGCAAGGAGACCGGTGCGGGCGCTCCCGCGAACGTCTGACCAGTTGTTGCGCTACACAAGGGGTCACGGGCGCGCTATGAACGCTTCAGTCGCCGTCCTTGGCACCGGTTCCTGGGGTACCGCGCTGGCCGTGCAACTGGTGCGCAATGCGGTGCCCACGACGCTGTGGGGCCGCTCCCCACAAACGGTGGTCGACATAGCCGCCACGCGGCGTAATCTTCGCTATCTTCCCGATCTGGAATTGCCGGACAGCCTGCAACTGTCAGCGCTGATCGAGCCGACCGTGCGCGATGCCGGATGCGTGCTGATCGCGGTGCCCAGTCACGCGTTCGACGAACTGCTTCGCACGATTGCGCCGTGGGTCGCGCCGGGCGTGGGTATCGCCTGGGCCACCAAGGGGTTCGACCCGGCATCCGGACGCTTTCTGCATCAACTCGTCGATGAGCGCTTGCCCGGACATCCGGCCGCCGTCGTCACCGGTCCCTCGTTCGCACATGAGGTCGCACTGGGCTTGCCCACGGTGTTGACCGTGCATTCGGCAGACCCGGCGTTCGCGCTCGCTGTCGCGCAGAAACTGCATTCACCGCGTTTCCGTGCCTACACCGGCAATGACGTGCTCGGCGCCGAACTCGGCGGCGCGATGAAGAATGTGCTCGCGGTTGCGACCGGCATCGTCGATGGCATGCAGATGGGCCTCAACGCGCGCGCCGGCATGATTACACGCGGCCTCACCGAAATGCTGCGCCTCGGCGCCGCGCTGGGCTCACACCCCGAAACCTTGATGGGCCTGGCGGGCCTGGGCGATCTCGTGCTCACCTGCACGGGGGATCTGTCGCGCAATCGCCGGCTCGGGCTCGCGCTCGGACGCGGCGTCACGCTGCCGGCGGCCATCGCACAGATCGGTCAGGTCGTCGAAAGCGTGCAGACGGTGGATACCGTGATGAAGCTCGCCGTCGAACACGACGTGGAGTTGCCGATCACCGCCCTCGTGCAGCGCGTGCTGCACGAAGAACTCACACCCACCGAAGGCTTGCATGCGCTGCTGGCGCGCGAGCAGAGGCCCGAGTATCCGTAAGAGCCTGTCGAGAAAGCCTTTTCTCATTGTGCGGCGCCATCAAAACCCATCCGCCGCCACGCTTCGTAGACGACGATCGCAACCGCATTCGACAGATTCAAGCTGCGATTGCCCGGCCGCATCGGCAGGCGCAGCCGGTGCGCGGGGGCGATACCGTTGAGCACCTCCTGCGGTAGCCCACGTGTTTCCGGCCCGAACAACAACGCATCGCCATCGGCGAAATCGGCCTGGTCGTAGCGCACCTGTCCGCGTGTGGACAAGGCGAACAAGCGCGCAGGCTGCGCGGCGGCCACGAACGCCGCCAGATTCTCGTGCACCGCAACCGCCGCACATTCGTGATAGTCCAGCCCCGCGCGGCGCAGCTTGGCATGGTCCAACGCGAAACCCAGCGGCCGCACCAGATGCAGCGCGGCACCGCTGTTCGCACACAAGCGAATCACATTGCCGGTGTTCGGCGGAATCTCGGGTTGGACCAGGACGACATGCAACACCCCGGCATTATGACGCGCGGATAGTCTGCCGCGCTCAGACGGAGGGCGTCGTTTTTTTACGCCGAAAAGGGCCGAGTTCTCGGTACCTCACAAAGTGCGCGAGGACAAGCTCCGCGCTGATACCCAGATAGGAACCTCCAAGTTGCGATCAAAGTATCGCTTCTTGGCGTCCGTTTCTGCGGGACAAGTTCACCCTATTCCCTGCTCCCTCAACTCGGCGTCTTCCTCCCCAATCCCGGCGTTATCAACGCCAGCCCGAGGTGATCGGATAACGCCGCTCGCAGCCAAATGCGCGGCGCGATACCTTCGGTCCCGGCGCCGCCTGTTGGCGTTTCCACTCGCTGATACGCACCAAATGCAGCACGCGCTCGACGAGTTCGGGCGCAAAACCAGCACGTACGATGTCCTCACACGACTGCTCCTGATCGATATGGCGGAACAGGATCGCATCGAGTATGTCGTAAGGCGGCAGTGAATCCTGATCGGTCTGGTTCTCGCGCAATTCCGCCGACGGCGCGCGCTCGATCACCGCGTGCGGCACGACCGCTGCACCACCAACCGTGTTACGCCAGTTCGCCAGCGCATAGACCTCGGTCTTGTACAAATCCTTGATCGGTGCGTAGCCGCCGCACATGTCGCCGTAGATCGTCGCGTAACCGACCGCGTATTCGCTCTTGTTACCGGTGGTCAGCAGCAGGCCGCCGTGTTTGTTCGCCAGCGCCATCAGGATCGCGCCGCGGCAGCGCGATTGCAGGTTTTCCTCGGCCGCGTCCACTGGATGTCCCGCGAACATCGGCGCGAGCGCTTCCATGAACCCCTTGAAGGGCGCTTCGATGGGCACGGTCAAGAGTTGCACGCCCAGCGCGCGCGCCTGTTCGCTGGCCAGATCGTTGCTAAGCACGGAGGTATAGCGCGACGGCAAGCGCACGCCGGTCACATTGTCCGCGCCCAGCGCATCGACCGCTATGCACAGCACCAGGGCCGAGTCGATACCGCCGGACAGGCCGACCCACACTTTGCCGAATCCGTTCTTCACGCAGTAATCGCGCGTACCGCGTACGATCGCGCGCCAAGCCAAGGCGTCGCGGCTTGCGTGGGTTTCGACCGGCCAATTAAGCGGCGTGAAGCGGCGTGTAATGGCATCGAAGTCGGCGATGAGCCAATGATCTTCGAACGCGCGCGCGGCCGGATGTACATGTCCATTGCCGTCGGCCAGTACGGACGCGCCATCGAATACGAGCGCATCTTGCGCACCGACCGCATTCAGATAGGCGACCGCCATACCGGTTTCGGCGGCGCGCGCGGCGAGCAGCGCATCGCGTTGTGCATACTTGTCGCGCTCGAACGGCGAAGCGTTCGGCACGACAAGGAGCCGCGCGCCCACACGTGCAGCGGCGACGCCCGACTCCGCAAACCAGAGGTCTTTGTCGATCAAGAGGCCAACCGCAACACCGGCCACGTCGAACACACAAACGCCTGTGTCGGGATCGGTGTCGAAATAACGGCGTTCGCCGAAGACGGCGACATTCGGCGGCTCGCGTTTGTGATACGTGTGCGCGACAACGCCGTCGCTCAGCACGCTAGCTGCGTTATAGACCGCAGCGCCGCACGCGTGCGGCCAACCCACGATCGCAGTGATGCCGTGAACCTGCTGCGCGATCTGCGCCAATGCGCGTTCGCAGCCGGCAAGAAAGCTCGGGCGTAATAGCAGATCCTCCGGCGCATAGCCGCTGAGCGCGAGTTCCGGGAACACGACCAGATCGGCATGCTGCACGTCGCGCGCTTCTTCGATCAACGCAACGATGCGCCGGACGTTGCGGATTACAGCACCCACAGGGAAATCAAACTGGGCCAGGGCGATGCGAAGTCGGGTCATGCGCGCAGGATTGAAAACAGAACCACGGGAATGATAGCCGGATGTTGAAGCCTACTCGAAATTTTCCACCTGTCTGCACGGGAAGTCTTGGGTGGGTTTTTATCGCCGCACGAAGCCCAGATACCACGCATGGAGCGCATCGATCCGCGCATCCAGTTCAGCGAGTGTCCCGGTGTTCCCGATCACATCGTCCGCGATTGCCAGGCGCTGTTCCCGCGACGCCTGCGCGTCGAGCATCGCATCGGCAAGTTCTGGCGCGATGCTATCCCGGGCCATCAGGCGCTCACGCTGCATTTCGCGCGGCGTATCGACGGCGAGCACGCGATCGACCCACTGGTAATGACCGCTCTCCACCAGCAGAGGAATTACCAGTAACGCATAGGGCGAACGGGCTTGCGCCACACATTCGCGTAAGCGGGCGCGCACAAGCGGATGCAGGATCGCCTCGAGCGTGTGGCGCGCCTGTACATCTGCAAACACGATCGCACGCAGTCCGTGACGATCAAGCGCACCGCTGGCATCCAGAACCTGCTTGCCGAACGCGGCCACGATGTCGGCCAAGGCGGCGCTTCCGCGCGCTACCAGTTCGCGCGCAATCGTGTCGGCATCGAAAACATCCACGCCCAATGTGTGGAAATGATGTGCGACGGCCGACTTGCCGCTGGCGATGCCGCCCGTCAGGGCAATCGTGAAAGGCGGCAGGATCGGCAACATTTTCAGCGGATTCTCGAAAAAGAGCTTTTCACAGCCCGAAGAGCCGCGTGTAAAAGACGCCGAGCCGATCCCCAAACACGAACCAGACCCAACCCGCGGCGGCAATGAAGGGGCCGAACGGGATCGGCGTGCTGCGATCCTTGCCGCGCAAGGCGAGCGCGCTGCCGCCGACGATCGCGCCGATCAGGGACGACAGCAGGATGATCGGTAGCAGGCTTGCCGCACCCATCCATGCACCTAGCGCGCCGAGCAGTTTGAAGTCGCCGTAACCCATGCCTTCCTTGCCAGTCAGCAGTTTGAAAAGCCAGAACACCGACCAGAGGCTGAGGTAGCCGATCGCGGCGCCGACGATCGCCGCACCGGGTGTGACAAACAACGGAACGAGCGCTACCAACAGTCCCAACCAGAGCAGCGGCAGGGTGAGTTGATCCGGTAGAAGTTGCGTGCGCGCGTCGATGCCTGAAGCAGCAATCAGCGTCCACGTGAACGCAAGGCCGGCGGCCAGCGGCCAGCCGAAACCGAATTTCCATGCCACGACTGCGGAAGCCAGCGCGCAAAGGAGTTCGACCAGCGGGTACTGCCATGAAATCGACGCGCGGCAATAGCGACAACGGCCGCGCAGCGCCAGCCAACTGATGAGTGGGATATTGTCCAGCGGCGAGAGCTTATGTGCGCACTTAGGGCAGTGCGAACCGGTGAACACCAGATCAGGAGGCGCTTTATGCGGACTTGCATCAACGCCGAGAAGTTCGCGCGCCTGATTTCGCCAGTCGTGTTCGAGCCGCCGCGGCAAGCGCAGGATCACCACATTGAGGAAGCTGCCGACCAGCAAGCCCAGCAGCGCGGTCAGCAGAACCAGGGGTATCGTTTCGTGCAACCAGTGAATATCGATCATCTTATGGCGAGGGTGCTCGTGTGCGGCAGCGAAGCCGCAAAGCGGCTCTACGATTCAGGGAAAATGCTCATCCGACGACCGAACCCAGTTTGAAGATCGGCAGGTACATGCCGATCACCATGCTGCCGACCAGGCCGCCGATGACCACCATGATGATCGGTTCGAGCAGGCTCGACAGCGAATCCACGGCATTGTTGATTTCGGTCTCGTAGAACTCGGCGACCTTGAACAGCATCGCGTCGAGCGCGCCGGACTCCTCGCCAACCGCGACCATCTGTACGACCATGTTCGGAAACAAATTCGTTTGACGCATCGCCAGTTGCATCTGATGTCCGACCGCGACATCTTCGCGGATGCGCTTGACCGCTTCGTTGTAGATAACGCTGCCGGTCGCGCTTGCGACCGAATCCAGCGCCTCCACCAAAGGAACACCGGCCTTGAATGTGACAGCGAGGGTCCGCGCGAAGCGCGCGATGGCCGATTGGCGAAGAATCACGCCGATGACCGGGAACCTTAGCATCATGCTCCCGACGAAGCGGGAAAAGCCTTTGGAACGCCTGTACAACATGACGAGGCCGACGATCGTGCCGATCAAGAGGCCGAGCACCACCCACCAATAAGACACCATGAAGTGCGACATGTTGACCAGCATCTGCGTGAACGCCGGCAACTGCGTATTAAAGTTCTTGAACACCTGCTCGAACTGCGGGATGACGAAAATCAGCAGGATGCAGGAGACGAGGAACGCGACGGTCAGAACGCCGGCGGGATAGAACATCGCCTTCTTGATCTTGCCCTTGATGTTTTCGATGCTTTCTTTGTAGCTCGCCACGGTATCGAGCACCGTATCGAGCACGCCCGCGCTCTCGCCGGCGCGCACCAGATTACGGAACAGTTCGTCGAACTGGAGTGGATGCTTGCCCAGCGCCTCGTGCAGCGCCGCACCGCTTTCGATTTCGGTTTTGACGTCCATCAGCATGCTGCGCATGCGCGGATTGGTCTGGCCACCGGCGACGATGTCGAAACCCTGCACGATCGGCACGCCAGCCGCCATCATCGTCGCCAGTTGCCGGCTGAATATGGCGATATCGCGGGTGGAAATCCGCTTGCCGGGCGTGCCGAACAAAGACTTTGGCTTGGGCTTCACGTTCTGCGGATTGATGCCCTGCTTGCGCAGATCAGCCTTCACCAGGCTCACGTTCTTACCGGTCTGCTCGCCCTTGACCGTTTTGCCGCGTTTGTCGATGCCGGTCCAGATGAAGGTCTGCGTCGCACTGGGGGCCGCGCGTTGTTTACCGCGCTGGGCCGCTTCGACTTTCATCTTCAAGAGCGCATTTGTTGTTGCCATGGCATAGGGCCCGCTAACAATGAACCAAGCGGATCGCGTTGCTCTTGAGCGGTTGCCAGAGGAGATACGTGCCGCAGGGGACAATCATTCTATCGCCAAGGCACGCGCCAAAGTGTGGCGCATTGCCCAAGAACAACCTCTTGGAACTTCGTTTTTCCCCTGCTTTCTCGCCACGGCTTCATTCTTTGCCATTTCTGTCAAAAGTGAAGTCATAAGAGCCTAATCCTTGGTGACGCGATTGATTTCGGCAAGGCTGACGATGCCCTGCTTGGCCTTGATCAATGCAGATTCGCGCAGGTCGCGGACGCCGGCCTGCTTCGCCTCCGCGGCGATCTGGATCGCGTTACCACCTGCAAGGACAGCCTTCTGGATACTCTCGCTCATCGGCAAGACCTGATAGACGCCCACGCGCCCTTTATATCCCTGCAGGCAGTTGGAGCACCCCACCGCATCGAAGAGCCGTATGCCTTCATTGATGTCCTTCTGGGTGAACCCTTCGGCGAGCAGCGCTGCCGAAGGAAGTCGCAAGGAGCGCTTGCACTCGTGCAAGCGCCGCGCGAGGCGCTGTGCGATGACCAGCGTAACCGACGAAGTGATGTTGTAGGGAGCGATGCCCATGTTCATCAGGCGCGCAATGGTCTGTGCGGCATCGTTCGTATGCAGCGTCGAAAGTACCATATGGCCGGTCTGCGCGGCCTTGATCGCGATTTCGGCGGTTTCCAGATCGCGGATTTCACCGACCATGATGACATCCGGGTCCTGGCGCAGGAACGAGCGCAGCGCGGCCGCGAACGTCATGCCGCGCTTGGCGTTCTGCTGCACCTGATTGACGCCCAACAGGCGGATTTCCACCGGGTCTTCGACGGTGGAGATGTTGCGCTCTTCGGTATTGAGGATGTTCAGGGCCGTGTACAGCGACACCGTCTTGCCCGATCCGGTGGGACCGGTGACCAGTACCATGCCATAGGGTTTCTGGATCGCATCCATGAACAATTGGCGTTGATCGTCCTCGTAGCCGAGTTTCTCGATGCCGAGCTTGGCGACCCCGACATCGAGGACGCGCAGCACGATCTTCTCGCCGAACAGGGTGGGGCAAGAACTCACGCGAAAATCGATCGAGCGCGTCTTCGACAGGTTGAGTTTGATGCGTCCATCCTGCGGCACACGCTTCTCGGCGATATCCAGACCGCTCATTACCTTCAGGCGCGAAGCGAAGCGTGCGCTCAGTTGCAGCGGCGGCGCGGCAACCGCGTGCAGCATGCCGTCCATGCGAAAGCGTACGCGGTAGCTCGTTTCGTAGGGCTCGAAATGGATATCCGATGCGCCGCGCCGGATGGCATCGACCAGCACCTTGTTGACGAACTTGACGACAGGCGTATCGTCGTTGTCGTTCGCATCCACGCCTATCGCGCCCCCCTCGTCATCGGCCGCGCCGACGTCGAGGTTTTCCAGACCCTCGCTGTCCTCAAGCAACCCGGTGCCGATGGAGCCGCTACTGGCCCCCATGGCCCGCTCGATCGCGTGCTCGAGTTGGCTTTCGTCGAGCAGGATCGGCTCGATCGGACGGCCCGACTGGAACTTGATCTCATCCAGCGCGCTCAGATTGGTCGGATCGACGATGCCCACGAACAGACGGTTGCCACGCGTGAACAGCGGTAACGCCTTGTGCTTGGAGATCAGCCCTTCGCTGACCAGCTTCATCGGTAGTTGGGTGGGATCCAACGCCCCGATGTCGAGCACGGGTATGCCGAACTCGGCCGATAAGGCCAAGGCCACCTGCCGGCCGCTGACCAAGCCGCTCTTGATCAGCCACGTGCTCAACCGGCTTTTCTGCTGTGCCGCATTGGCGATCGCTTTGCGGGCATCATTCTCGCTCAGGATGCCGTCCGCCACCAGGCGTTGGGCAATGCCCGAAAACCCTGCCATCGCCAAGGTATTCATCTGTGTAGCCATGGAGATATGCCGTAGCTCCCAGTGAACGGGCCGGATTTGTGAATCTACCTCAAAAGCCTGTTCCAGCCTACCTGCTCGAACCCCGCCTGGCAGGAGTGTTTCTTAACGGCCTGCTGGTTAAATGCTATATTTGTAGGTTCCCCCCGCGAACAAACCCCCAGAGCGCACTATGACCACGGCTGTCGACATCGAGCATCTTCAGGAACATGGCCTGTATGCGCCCGAACACGAGCACGATGCGTGCGGCGTGGGCTTCGTGGCGCATATCAAGGGCGAGAAAAGCCATGCGATCATCAAGCAAGCGCTCAAGATTCTCGAAAACCTCGACCATCGCGGCGCGGTGGGCGCCGACAAGCTGATGGGCGATGGTGCCGGCATCCTGATCCAGATGCCCGATACGCTGTACCGTCAGGAGATGGCCCAGCAAGGCGTCGAGCTGCCGCCGCCGGGCGAATACGGCGTGGGCATGATCTTTCTGCCCAAGGAGCACGCCTCGCGCCAGGCCTGCGAGCGCGAACTCGAACGCGCGATCCATACCGAAGGCCAGGTGCTGCTGGGCTGGCGCGACGTGCCGATCAATCGCCGGATGCCGATGTCGCCGACCGTGTGCACCAAGGAGCCGATCATCCGCCAGGTGTTCATCGGCCGCGGCGCCGATGTGATCGTGCAGGACGCGCTCGAACGCAAGCTCTTCGTCATCCGCAAGACCGCCAGCGCCGCGATCCAGCGCCTGCAGCTCAAGCACAGCAAGGAATACTACGTGCCGAGCATGTCGAGCCGCACGGTGATCTACAAGGGGCTGCTGCTGGCCGATCAGGTCGGCGCTTATTACCTTGATTTGCAGGACCAGCGCTGCGTTTCCGCGCTCGGTCTGGTGCACCACCGCTTCTCGACCAATACCTTCCCCGAATGGCCGCTGGCGCACCCGTACCGCTACGTGGCGCACAACGGTGAGATCAACACGGTCAAGGGCAACTACAACTGGATGCGCGCGCGTGAAGGCGTGATGAGCTCGCCGGTACTGGGTGAGGATTTGAAGAAACTCTATCCGATCAGCTTCCCCGGCCAGTCCGACACCGCCACCTTCGACAACTGCCTGGAACTCCTGGTGATGGCCGGCTATCCGCTCAGCCAGGCGGTGATGATGATGATCCCCGAGCCGTGGGAGCAGCACACGACGATGGACCCGCGCCGCCGCGCGTTCTACGAATACCACGCCGCGATGCTCGAACCCTGGGACGGCCCGGCCTCGCTCGTGTTCACCGACGGCCGCCAGATCGGCGCCACGCTCGACCGCAACGGCCTGCGCCCCTCGCGCTACTGCGTCACCGACGACGACCTGGTCATCATGGCCTCGGAATCGGGCGTGCTGCCGGTGCCCGAGGACCGGATCGTGCGCAAATGGCGCTTGCAACCGGGCAAGATGTTCCTGATCGATCT
>JAISPQ010000103.1 GCA_031274955.1 Rhodanobacter sp. | reverse complement strand
AGCGCCAGCGCGGCCGATGCCGCAGCGATGATCCGCTCGGCGCAGGTGCGTTACCTGGGCGTCGGCGCGATGCTGATCGGCGGCGTGTGGACGCTGTTCTCGCTGCGCAAATCGCTGATTTCGGGCATCAAGAGCGGTATCGCCGCTGCGCGCAAGAGCGGCGGACCCGCGCTCGCCGAGACCGAGCGCGATCTGCCGATGAAGTGGATGCTGATCGGACTGGTCGTATTCACGCTGCCGCTCCTGGGGCTGTATCAGGCCATCGTCGAGCAGTGGACCGTCAGCGTGCCGATGACGATCATCATGATCGTCGCCGGCTTCCTGTTCGTCTCGGTATCGGGCTATCTCGCCGGCCTGGTCGGCTCGTCGAACAATCCGGTCTCCGGCATCACGATCGCGACGATCCTGTTCGCCTCGGTCGTGCTGATGCTCCTGCTCGGCCACGAATCGAAGCTCGGGCCGGTCGCCGCCATCATGATCGGCGCGGTGGTGTGCTGCGCGGCGGCGGTCGGCGGTGACAATCTGCAAGACCTGAAGGCCGGCTATCTGGTCGGCGCAACGCCGTGGAAACAGCAGTTGATGCTGATGATCGGCGCGTTCTCGTGCGCGCTGGTGATGGCGCCGGTGCTGAACCTGCTCGCCGCCGCGTACGGCATCGGCCCGAAAACGCCCGCGCATCCGAACTCGCTCGAGGCGCCGCAAGCGATGCTGATGAAGTCGGTTGCCGAAGGCTTGTTCGGCGGCCATCTGCCGTGGGACATGATCGGTATCGGCGCACTGATCGGCGCGGCGATCATCGCGCTGGATGAATGGCTCAAAGCGCACGGCTCGCACTTCCGCGTGCCGGTGCTCGGCGCGGCCATCGGCATCTATCTACCGCTGGAACTGATGGTGCCGATTTTCCTCGGCGGCCTCGTCTCGTATTTCGTCGAACGCCGGCATGGCGTGAGTCCGCGCGACGAAGCCGAACGCGACCGCGTACATCGTCCCGGCACGCTGTTCTCGGCTGGCCTCATCACCGGCGAAGCGCTGACCGGTATCCTGATCGCAATACCGATCGTTGCTTCGGGCCGTGCCGACGTGCTCGCGCTGCCACCGAGTCTGCAATTCGGTCAGATTTTCGGTCTGATCGTGCTTGTCGCGGTGGGGTGGCTGCTGTATCGCAGCGCGGCGAAAGCACGTGCATGATCTGCCGGTATACTGCCTCGTAAGTAGTACACCCACAAAAAACCGATGGATTTGCGTTCACGGCTTCGGCTTGTTCATGCTGCGAACGGCTTTGATGATGGCCGCAACAGGCAGGCTTAGGAATGCGGCAATCACTGGCCACTGCGCATGAAGTTCAACGCTGTAGATCGCTCCAGCGACGCAAGCAACCGCAATACCGCCGCCCATCCATTGACCAAGCATATCGCTGCGGAACATCGCCGCCGCATTCTCTTTATGCGATTCAAGGACAGCAGCACGATACGCTTGGTCATCTTCCAGCGCCTTTGCATCCATGTCCATGCGGTGCCGCTGTTCCTGTTCAGCCATCACGATGATCCGTTCGGCGGCCCCTGGCAGGATACGGTCGTATCTCTCCAGCGTGGCGGGATCTGGGAGCGGCCCTTGTTGAACAAGCGTTTGTGTATGAACCTGAATGCTTTGCGGTGCAGGAGATTCATCCATGGTACCGGTCAACCGCCGCGCGCAGGCAGTCCCCGACGCGACGGAAGTCTCCGGCCAATCCCGCCGAGCCTTTCGCAGGGTTACGCACTTCCAAGACCGGCGGCTGTGCCCAGTCAGGAATGTTGTGCATGGAAAAGACTGCTAGCGGAGCCGCCAACCCACGCCAAAACCCGCGCATGAATGCCTGATGTGGTGTTGCCGTCAAATCGAAGATGCGATCCATGTAATCATCCTATCACGGCTTGCGCACCGTATACGAAAGAGGAGCTCAGAGGAGCGCCTTGCCGAATCATGAACTTCTGCTGCGCAGAACGGACTTTAACGCCAAGAGCGGCGCGCTCACCACGAAGTGCGTCCACAGGCCGAACCAAACCAAGCCACGCAGCAGCGGATTGCGTGCGGCCGGATCGAACTTGATGAAATAACGCCACATGCCGCGATGCTTGTGACGCGCGACGAAAACCGGCCGGCGTCGACTGGAACTGCCCTGCATGTGACGGACGTGCACCGCGTGCGCCAGCGCCACGCGATAACCGGCATCGCGCACGCGCTGGCACAGATCCAAGTCTTCGACATGCAGGAAATAACCTTCGTCGAAACCGTGTAATTGTTCGAATACGGCACACGGCAGGATCATGCAAGCGCCGGATACGGCATCCACGTCTTCTACCAGCGTCGTAGTGGCGCTGTCATACCCTCCCCCCACCACCCCCTGAGGGGGTGGGAGAGAGGGCCCTCTGTTCGACGCACAGAGCATCTCCACACCAGCCAATGTGGGCCAACGCGATTCGAAACGCGCCAGTCCCGTCATGCTCATCAGCGCGCGGCGCAGCGTCGGCGCGCGCCGGCGATTGCCGCGCGCAGAACTGCCCTCGGCATTGCGCACATCCACGCCGAGCAGACCGATGTCGCTGCTGGCCGTCAACACCGTGCGTATTTGTGCCAGAGCATCCACCGGAAGTTCGCCATCGGGATTGAGAAAAACCAGCAGATCGCCGCTGGCCAGCGCCGCGCCGCGATTGCAGGCCGGCCCGAAACCGAGATTGGATTCGTTGCGCAGCACACGCAGACGCGCCTCGCGCGCATGCGCGGTGCATACGCGCTCGACCTCGCCATCGCGCGAAGCGTTATCGACGAGGATCACCTCGACGCGCACCGTTGAGGCAAGCGCCGAACACACCGCGCTGTACAACAGCGGCCCGCTGTCCGCCGCAACGACGATGACGCTGGTCAATCCTGCGTTGTGCGTCTTCATCCCGACGCGATCGCACCGAGCAGGCGTTCGCCCTGCTCGCGCGCGTAAGCCCACACTGCGGGCCAGGCCTCGTACATCGCAGCCAGGCGCAAGGTCTCCTCGCGCAGGCGCTGTGCGCAGCCGGCTTCGTCCAGATCGTCGGGCCAGCCGCCCAGACGCGGCGCGCCCCTGTCGACCAGGGCACGGCCGTTGGCTTCGATGATCGAACGCACATCCGCCTGCCAATAGACCGGCGCATCCTGCGCGGCCTCGGCCTGGTGCTGCATGCGCTCGATCAGATCGGCGCGCGTATAGGCCAGATATTCGCGCAACTGGTGCACGCGGCCGGCTACGCTGTCCGAGCCGATATCGTGCAGATGCGCCGCGAGCAAGGCGAGCCGCTGTGAGGGTTGCTCGGCATAGACATCGGGCAACTGGCGCTGGATGAAATCGCAGACGAAATAATTGAATCGCGGTGTATTCGCGGCGAGCGTGACCGGCGAACGCTTGCGCTGCGTTTCCTGCACGTGACCGATCGCGACCGGCAGTTCCAGCGCAAGCGCAAGCGGATGGCACAACGCGGCCACACGCGCGAACAGCGCATCCTCGCCGCGTCCATGCGGATTCGTGCACGGCAACAGCACGGAGTTGTCTATCGCAAAGGGCGTGAACGTGGCCGAGCGCGTCACACGCGCCTGCCGGTAGCCGTACCACAGACTACCGGCCTCTATGTTGCGCAGATAATTATCGCGATCACTGACAAAAGCCACACGATCCTCAGCCGGCAACTGATACAGCCAGATGCCCGACTCGGTACGCGAACTGCCATAACTGCCGTGCTGACTGGCCAGAATCGGTGCATCGCCACGCAGATAATCGAGCCGGCTGACCAGCACGCCACGCAACGATGCGCGTTCCAACGCATAGCGCGAACCGCTCGCCAGCGTACCCAGCGTATGCCCGGCCACTTCCAGATGCAGTTCGAACGGATCGCCGTCGATCTCCTCACCGGCGCCGAGCGCATTTTCGAGGTTGCGATAGAAATGCGTGACCGCGGCGGCCGACGGATTGGGATCCAGGCCGCTGCGCGCGTCACGCAGGCGGCGCAGCGGCAAGCGGAAATCGTCGTCCATCACCACCAGACGCGCTCCGGCCGAGAGCAGCAGGGCAAGATTCCACACGCGGCCGCCGCCGAAAGGATTGCGCGGGTCCGCGCTGTGAATCAGCGACGATACGCTCGCCGCGGCCGCAGGCACCGCGCGCGACAGTCTCTCCACCAGACGCTCACGCTCGGCGACACCGATATAGCTCAGCTTGCAACCGGTCGAGCGCGCGAACTCGCGCAGCAGATCGCGATGACGGTTCGCCGCATCGCGCGAACTGGAATCATCGAGCAACGCGTAATGGCGGTTCGCGCGGAAACGCCGCTCGTAGTCGGCGAGCGTACCCAGCAGCCGCTCCAGTTGCGCGGGACGATCGCAAGCGCGGATGAACACCGCGCGCAAGGGCGCAGGCTCACGCGGCGTGGCCGTGGTGACGCGGCGCAGAAAATCGCTGTCCGAGACCAACAACCCACGCGTTGTCAGGCTTTCCAGCACACGCCTGACGCCTTCGTGTTGCGCATTGAGTCCCGGAATCGTCGCGAGGATGCGCGCGGCGTGTTCGTCGAGCGTGCGGAACTCGCGGCTCTGGTCGAGCGCCTGCAACACCTGGAACGTCATCACATGCGTATCGCCGGTGCGACGTACCTGGAAAATGCATTCGTTATTCGACAGCGAAGCGACAACGCCGTCTTCTGACGCATACAGCGGCGCATTGGGATCGACGCGGCGCGGCGCAGACACGTTGAGCGTACCGTAATCGATTTTGTAGTTGAGAGTATCGTTCATTCAGTTAACCGGCCATCGCGGGGATCCGCGGCGTCGGCATTGGCCCGAAGCCGGGCGCGCAACTGCGCCAATTCCCCTTCCAACTCGGCGATGCGGGCGCCGGCGCTCATGTTCTTGCGGATTTCGTGATTGTAATGCGTATACACCGATTCCTCACGATCGCCGAACAGCGAAAGCGCGGGCAGCCCCGGCAACTCGCGTCGGGCGCATACCGCGACGTAGTACATCGGCGCATAGTCCAAACCCGCAGCGATAGCCGCACCATGGCCGCTGGCCGAACTCACCTCGGCCTGCCCTGCGCCTGCGCTACGCTCCACGTCCCACAAGACCGACTGAAAAAGCAATTTCTGCCCATACAGACGGATGTGCGAAAAATGGGGTTTCAGTAGCGCCAAGAGTTCCTCGCGATACAGCTCGCGCGCATGGAACTGGTTGTGGAAACCCGCCAACTCGCTGTACGTGCGCTTGTCGGGCGAGGAGATCACGAGCACGCCATCCTCGCTGAGGACGCGCGCGAACCCGGCCAGCAGGCGTTCCTGCGCCGCGAGATGTTCCAGCGTCTCGAACGAAACCACCAGATCAAACGCGTAATCAGGGAAATCCAGCCGCGTCGCGTCCATGCATGCGTAGTCAAGCCGTGGCCTGGCGTAGCGCGCGCGCGCATGGGCGATGGTCGCGGCATCAATGTCGATACCGACCACTTGCGCGGCCACATCCGCGAGCAGCGCCGAACCATAGCCTTCGCCGCAGGCGGCATCCAGCACGCGTTTGCCGGCGGCGAACAACCGCGCAAACGCGTAGCGATGCCAATGCTCGTACCAGATTTCCCGTACGCATTCGGGCGTGAAGCGTTCCCCGGTGAACGCCAGCACATCATCGCTCATGACGCCTTCTCCGCCTCATCATGTATCCAACGATGCGCAAGACGAACGAACCCCAGTTCGCGGGTCGCGCCGCGTACCATGAAGGAACGCTCCATCGTATCGAACAGGCGCACGCCTTCGGGGTCCATCGGGTGCGCACGCACGGTATAGCCGCCGGGCAACAAGGCGAGATCGCCGAACTCCAGTTCGCCCACATATTCCTCATCACCGACGCGGTACGGTGCGCAGCCGTCCATATCGGTGCTCACGCCGTAGATGGGTGTACCGTCGGCGCGCACCACGCCGACCACCACCACCGGCACCCGCCCATCGCGCGAATGCACACGCACCTGTATGCACAATGTCGCGTCACGATCGAGCAATAGGGGCGTATCGCGCGATTCGCCGTTGAGACTCAGTTCAAGCAGATGGAACTCCAGCCCTTGCGCGGCGACGACCTCATGCACCGGTTGCGCACTCGCCAATTTACGTTCGTGGAAGGCCAGGTACGCCTGCGTTACCTCGAACACCTCGCCGAGCATTTCGACTTCGCCATTGCGCAGCCAGCAGGCATGACGGCATAGCTTTTGCGCATGGTACATGCTGTGCGAAACCAGGATCAGCGTACCGCCGCCGTCGAGGTAATCCGTCATCCAACGCACGCATTTTTTCTGGAACGATTCGTCGCCGACCGCGAGCACTTCGTCGGTCACCAGCAGATCCGGCCGCAACGATGCGATAACCGCGAACCCCAGTCGCACCACCATGCCCGAAGAATAGTGCTTGACCGGCTCGTCAATGTAACGGCCGATGTCGGCGAACGCGATGATCTCGGGCAACCGCTTGCGCAATTCCGCGCCGCTCAATCCATGCAGCGTGGCCGACATCGCGATATTGTCGCGTCCGCTGTATTCGGGATGGAAGCCCGCGCCCAGTTCGAGCAACGCGCCGATCTCGCCGTTGACGCTGACGCTGCCGGTAGTCGGCCTCAGCACGCCGGTGATCAGCTTGAGCAGCGTGGATTTTCCGGCGCCATTCTCGCCGATCAAGGCCAGCGACTCACCGCGATGCACGTCGAGATTTATATCGCGCAACACGCTGATACGGTCGCGATCCACACCGGTGAACAGCAATCGGCCCAGTGCGCGCAAACGATCGCTGCTGCGATGTACCTTCGGATACGACTTACCCAGGCCGCGCGTCTGGATCAACGGCGTGCTCACAGGAAATCCTCGAAATGCGCATCGAGCCGGCGGAACACCCTATGGCCGACCCACAGCACCGCCACGGTCGTCGTCATTGCGATGCCCAGTGCCGGCATAGAGATATCGCCGTGATCCAGCAGCAGCGCGCGGAACGACTCGACATAGAACGTGAACGGGTTGGCATCGAGCCAGCCGCGAAACTGTTCGGGAAGCTGCACGCGATCATAATAGACCGGCGCGCCGAACATCAGCAGCGACAACACCTGTCCCAACGCCTGCGCCAGATCGCGCACGAACACCTGCACGGCCGCAAAGATCAGCGCAAAGCCCAGCGCCAGCGCGCATAGCGGGATATAGAGCAGGATCGCCGGTACGAAACCCGCCAGATGAATGCCCTGCCCCGTCACCGCGAGAATCAGCACGATGGCCACGAAGCCCACCATATGGATCGCGAAACTGGTGGCGACGCTGGCAACCACCAGGACCTCGCGCGGCAGCGCGACCTTGCCGATCAGCGCCGCGTTATCCTGAATGACGGTGGTCGAGCGCAACACGGCCTCGGAGAATGCAGTCCACGGCCACAACGCGATGGCGAGAAACGGTACATAGCCCAGCGTATCGGTGCCGGGGACGCGCGCCTTGAACACATGCACGAACACGAAACTCGTGATCGCCAGTTGCAGCAGCGGCTGGAACAGCGCCCATAACCCGCCGGAAAAACTGCCTGCGAACCGGTCGGCGAGAGTGCGCCGGAAGAAGCGCAGGGTCAGCGCGACGACGGACATCTGTATGAGCAACCTCGATGGACGAAGTAGGCGATGCTAACAGGTTGTTGAAGCAGGGCTATCCTGCCCTTTCGGAAGAGGCACGACCGCGGCACAGCCGCGCTGTGTGTTACGCGGATCGGCCACCAGACAACTGCGACCGGCGATCATCGCCTCTACTGTGGCCGCATCAATTCTTCTTGGCATCGGCGTTGCTGGCATCGGCCTTGGCCGCATCGTCGGCGGCTTTGTCGGCGGCGGCCTTCATCGCTTCCATATCGCCGTAGCGTGTGCGCAGCGAGGCGACCAAGTCCGCGTTCGCATCCAGCGGCAGGTTTTTCATCGTGTCGGTATAGGTCTGGACCTGCTTTTGGATGTAATCCTCACGTACCTGCTTCACGATGTCGGCCTTGGCTTGGGCGAACGTGCGCTGATGCTCCGGGATACGCTCAATCAGTTTGATAATGTGGAAACCATAAGACGTCTGTGCCGGCGGTGAAATATCACCGACTTTCTTCAACGCTTTGGATGCCGCCACGAACGCCGCCATGTATTTCTTGTCGTCGCCCGCGTTTTCTATCTTGCCGTGGTTCGAGCTTTTACTTGGATCGTCCGAATATTTTTCGACTAGCGCATCGAACTGATCCGGATGCGCCTTTGCCTCTTTTTCTACCACATCCGCCAGCGCCTTGGCCTCCTCCTCGCTGCGGCTCTTGGTGTCGATCAGGATATGCTGCACGATGAGTTTGCTGGGCTCGATATACTGACTCTTGTTCGCCGTGTAACGCTCTTGCGCCAACTGATCGAAGTCCGGAAGCTTCATATCGGTACGAAAATGCTGCATGCGCACTTTACTCAGCACTTCCTCGTCCGCAATCTCGATCTGCTTTTGCACCAGAGGATCTTTGTCCAGACCGCTCCCGCGCGCCTCGGCGGCCATCTGCTTTTGTGTCAAAAGATTGGTGATGAGAGCTTCGATGCGCGATGGGCTGTCGAAGAAACCCGCACGCTGCCCCTCGGGGATGCGCTGCGCGAAGGCATCGATGTCTTCGAGCGTCACTATCGCGCCGCCCTGCTTAGCGACGATGGTACTGGGCGTTCCCGATGAGGTATCGGCAGCGATGCTCAACGAAGACATGAAAAACAACCACACCGGCAGTAGAGCCGATGAGCGCAGGATCGACATGGGGATATCTCCAGGGTCTAACAGATAGAAAGACTAAATACACAGCGGCGGCACACGGTGTCGTGGTATCGACCCACGACGTCCTGCCACGCGTTTACAAAAAAGAGAGGGCCACGAAGGCCCTCTCCAAAACACCTGAACAACAGCTTGTATCTTACGAGCAAGCCGCGCCGCCCGTAGCACCCGACGTAGCCAAGGCAGTACCGGCGCAACGGCTGCCGCGATGACGCCACGCACCGCTGTAGTTGGACATTCTGCCTTGCGTAACGTTCGCATTGATCACGTTCATGGCCCAGAAGCCGGTAGCCGGCAGACCGCGAACAATGATATCTGGGGTCGTAGTGGTATTGGTTGGCGAGTAACCCTCGTTCAATACGTGAGCAGCACTAGCACTGACCAGGTTCAAATCCGCCCATCCCGAGAACCCTGCCGTGGGCATGTTCGTGCCCAGATTCGAACCGAGCACTGGCGAAGCCGACGTCGCGCCATCAGGGGCAAACGTTATCACGTTCACCTCATAAGGCAGGTATGCACCCGGCTGAGATAGGCATGGCGACACTCTGCACGTCGTTACCTTCGTATATTCTTCACGATCGAAGGTGGTCATGCTAACCGGCACTTGCGACTGGCTCGGGTGCGCACCAAACGCCTCATCAAACGGAGTGGTGCGGCTGCCCGGATACAGCACTTTGTCGACATAGAAACGCTTGGTCGGGAACGTTACCACCCAGTCGGATGTGGAACCCACACCCGGCTCGAGCAAGTACTCGTTGAAGATATGACTGACCGTGAGCGCCGCGCTGACCGCATCAATGCTGCCGACACTGGTGGGGCCTACCGTTGGCTTATAATCCGCCGCTACCAAGCTACCGCCCATGAAGATATACGCACGAGCACTACCGGGGCCTTGGCCTCCCCCTATCGTGGTGTAGTCGGTTTCCGCATCCGCCAACGACGGGTCCAGCCCGCCTGGGATTCTGTAGATTTCCTCCCGATCATTGAAGCCCTGGAGTGCATCGGCATTGTAGGTGTAGAACAAGCCTTCCGGCACGTCGGCAATCGATGCGCTACCGAACAGGGTAGACGTCGCGACGGTCAGCATACCCGGAATGGCCGCATCAGCCGGAAGAGTACAGTTTTCTATACCGGACTTTGTTGCACCGGCCGGATAAGCGACGCCTGGCGTGCCCACTTGTACATGGGTGATGTCCTTGAACAGGACTGAAGCCGGGTCGATGTCGCCCATCGCGATGACTTCGAGGTGACCCTCGCGGGTACGATCAATCGTTTGCGGACCGTTATCTTTGGCATAGCCAGATACTTTCCCGGTATACGCGTAATCAAAGAACGGCTGCGGGTTGGTATTCAGCTGATCGATACAGCTATGATCGTCGGTATGCATCTGTGCGCCGCTTGCTGGGTCAGCGCTGATCGCCGACACCGCGCCGGCCCACACGTCGTGCGGGGACAGGTATAGGTTGAAGTCCAACACTTCGCGGCTGTTGTAGCCTTCGAGGAAGCGGACCTTTACTGCCTTACCCATGTCACCCGTGTTGACAATCGAGATCAGGGTATCCTGATTCTTGTTGACTGTGTAATACGGATAGATGAGAACCTGACCAAGACCATCGGGATTCAGATCGACGGCATTCGCCAGGCCCGCGAAGCCAGCGACGCCGGCGATACCGGCGACGACGGCGGTCGTCAAGCTATTTCTTTTCATCGCAACACTCCTAAAAGATTTGACTACAGGGCTTTTGCTTTGCCGCCAACCTCACCTGATCTATATCGAATACCCTTCGCGGGCCTGGCAAGGTTAGGCAAAGGCACTGGCATGTTAGAGCAGTGGGGACAAGGATGCAACCCCCCGTCTCAACTTTGTTTAACGGCGGGCTCACTTGTCCGGGAGATAGTACCATTCCCCCTGCACCAGTATCCACTTCTCGGCCAATTCGCGGGTTGACTGGGTCGTACGGCCTGTCGAAGGCAGCTTCAGTTCATAGGTGATATTAACATAGGCTGTACAGCTATCCCCGTCACATTCCTTGCGATTGAACTTGACCGACTTCCACTGCAACGGTCGGTTATTCATCGCGCCAGCATAGTCTTCGCGTGTGCGCGTGGTACGCACGCCTGGGGTGAGATAGTCGTAAGCTTTTTCCGCCTGATGCGCGATCAGATAGTCCCAGCGCTCCACCACGCGGCGATCGATGTTGTCGGGATTGGACTTGTTGGCGCAGCCGGCCAGCGCGAGCGCCAAGGCCATTGCCGCGGGAATCCCTTTTGCCATCTGCTTATTGATCATATTGCTGCCCCTCCTGCGATCTGGCTTGATCTTTGACTTGCTCCTTGAAGGGATAGGTTTGCGCGGGTGCGGGGGCTGACGGTTTTGGCGGTGGTGGCTTGGACACTTTTGCCGGTGGCCGTGACGACACGGGTGCTGGCGTTTGCGCCGCTGGTTGCGACGCCACCTGCACCGGCGGCCGTGACGACGTGGGTGCTGGCGTTTGCGTCAATAGTTGTGACGGCAGCTGTGTCAGCGACCGTGATGATGTTGGCGTCGATGGTTGCGACGGCACTTGTGCCGACGGCCGCGATGATGCTTGTGACGGTGTTTGCATTGCTGGCTGCGGTGACACCTGTGTCGGCGGACGCGACGATATTTGTGACGGTGTTTGCGTTGCTGGCTGCGGCGACACCTGTGTCGGTGGACGCGACGATATTTGTGAAGGTGTTTGCATTGCTGGCTGCGGAGACACCTGTGTCGGCGGACGCGACGATATTTGTGACGGTGTTTGCATTGCTGGCTGCGGCGACACCTGTGTCGGCGGCCGCGACGATATTTGTGACGGTGTTTGCGTTGCTGGCTGCGGCGGCACCTGTGTCGGCGGTCGCGACGATAGGGGTGCTGACGTTTGTGTCGCTGGCTGCGACGGCACCTGCGTCGGCGGACGCGACGATATTTGTGACGGTGTTTGCGTTGCCGGCTGCGACGGCACCTGCGTCGGTGGCCGCGACGATATTTGTGACGGTGTTTGCATTGATGGCTGCGGTGACACCTGTGTCGGTGGCCGTGACGATATTTGTGTCGCTGGCTGCGACAGCGTTTGCGCTGGCGCTGGCCGTGGTGGTGGTGACGACGG
>JAISPQ010000077.1 GCA_031274955.1 Rhodanobacter sp. | reverse complement strand
ACGCCCTATTCGCGCCAGTACCGCCGATTGCGCTCGCGCTCGCGCGAGACGAGTCGTGGCGGCGCATCGGCGGGAAACTCCACATCCAGCGCGCCGGTCCACGCGGTATCCAAGAGCGGCGCGCCGGTATCCGCATAGCGTTGCGCAATCAGCGGGTGTGGCTGGTGGAAACGGTTGCGCCAGCCGGTCGAAACCAGTGCCAACAGCGGATGCAACGCGGCAATGAAGTCGGCGCTGGATGAGGTCTTGCTGCCGTGGTGCGGAACGACGAGCGCCAGCGGTGGCCCTGGCGGTATGGCCTGTGCGACCGCCGGTTCCACGCGGCTGCTGATGTCGCCGGTCAATAGCAAGCGTCCGCTGCTGCCTTGGACGAGCAACACGCAGGACAAATCGTTGTTGCGCTTTGCGGGTGTCGCGCTATTGATGGCATCGGGTGATGGACTCAACACGCGGAACGCAACACCATCCCAGGTCCATGCCTGCCCCGTGCGGCATTGCGCAGCCATGATCGGCATGCGCTGCGGTTCACCGCTGTAGCGATCCGCATCGGGCCATACGCGCGCGACCGCCGGCGCGCCGCCGACGTGATCGTTGTCACCATGACTGACGATCATCGTATCCAGATGCCCGATACCCAGCGCACGCAGCGTCGGCAGTACGGCCGCTTCACCCAGATCGAAATCCGACGGATAGCGCGCGCCGGCGTCGAACAGCAGCGCATGTTCGCGCGTGCGCACGAATACGGACAGGCCCTGCCCGACATCGATCACGATGGCCTGGAACGCACCCGTTTGTGGCGGTGGCCGATCCGGCCAGAGCAGCGGCAGAAATAGCAACAAGCCCAGTGCACGCAGCGGCACGCCGCGCGGCAGGAACATCCAGCACGCGCCGAGCATCGCCAGCGCCAGCGCCCATGGCGTCACCTCCGGCAGATACCAATGCGCGCCGGGCCATGTCGCCATCCATTCCAGCAGCGCCCATTGCCAATGCGCGATCCATGCGGCCACAAACAGAAATGGCGTCGCCGCGACCGGCAACACCATCAGCGCGAGGATACCCAGCAGGCATAGCGGCACGATCACGAAGCTCACGACCGGCACGGCGATCAGATTCGACAGCGCGCCAACCAGCGAGGCTTCGCCGAAGAACCACACCGTGAGCGGCAACAGGCTCACGGTCATCACGAGTTGGCCGATAGACAGTTCACGCAGGAAACCGACGATGCCGCGCCCGCGCGTCAGGCACAGCATCAGAAAGGCGACGCCGACGAACGACAACCAGAAGCCCGGCGCCAGCGTCGCCAGCGGATCGGCGACGAGGATCGTGAGCAAGGCCAGCGCCAGTGCATGCGGGCCGCTGCTCGCGCGGCGACCGAAACGCGTGAGCGCGACGACGCCGATCATCGTCACCGTGCGCACGGTGGGCAGACTGCCGCCGGCGAGGATGCCGTAGAGCGCGGCTGTTGCGAACGCGGCCGGCGCCTGCGCGACCGGAAACGCGATGCGCAAGCCCAGCCGCGGCCACAGCCACCAAAGCAAGCGGATCGCCAGCGCGCCGAACGCGCCGGCGACGCCGACGTGGAAACCGGAAATCGCGATCAGATGCGGAATGCCATTGGCGCGCGCGACCTCCCAATCGGTTTCTTCCAGTCCGCGCGTATCGCCGACCGAGAACGCCCGCAACAGCGCGGCATCGTGTGGATCATCGATGCGCTCAACAATGCCGCGCGATATCGCTTCGCGCAGGCGATCCACGCACAGCGCCTTCTCGCCGACGCGGTGGTTCGCGGCATCATCGCGCACGCTGCCGACGGCGACGATGCCGCGCTCCAGCGCCTGCCGTTCGGAATCGAAACCGCCGCGATTGACCAAGCCACGCGGACGGCGCAGACGCACATGCAGTTGCCAACGGCCGCAGGCGGCGAGATCCTCCGGCGCATCGTCGTACCACGACAGACGCACGCGGCCATGCAACGCAAATGCGGAGCCATCCAGATCGGCCTGTTCGAGCTTCAGCACGAAGCTGGTCGCATCTTCGCGCACGAGCGGAAGCTGGTCGATCACGCCGATGACGGTGAACTCACGGCCTTCCAGATCGCGCGGCAGACGCGCATCCAGCGCCATGCCGGCACGCCACGCACACCACGCGAAACCGAGCAGGACACAGGCGAGCAAGCGCAAGCGCGGACGCGACAACGCCGCCGCCGCAACGACGGCAATTACCGCATCGAGCCCATACGGCGGCAGGCGCGGCAGTTCGTGTACGGTGAGCACGCCGAGCAGGCAGGCGATGGCCGTAGCGACGGAAACGAACGCAGAGGTGTTTGCTGAGGCTGTCTTGTCGTCGCCCTCTCCCCCTGCCCCGCCAGCGGGGGGCGAAAAAACCCCTCTCCCATTGGTCGGAGAGGGATTGGGGAGAGGGGAAGCAAACGGCAACGCATCAACTCCTGAATGATTTTCCGAAAGGCTCTCAAGCCTGTTTGCCGATGGCCGCACCACCAAGCATGCCGCCGGACAATTCAAGAATGCGATCCGCGCGCGCGGCCAGTTGCGCATCGTGCGTAACCAGCACGAGCGCGGTGCCGATCTCGCGGTTGAGTTCGAGCATGAGATCGTAGACCTGCGCGGCATTGCGTTCGTCGAGATTACCGGTCGGCTCATCGCCCAGTACGCAGGCCGGGCGCGTAACCAGCGCGCGTGCCACCGCGCAACGCTGGCGTTCGCCACCGGACAACTCGCCGGGCTTATGTTCGAGGCGCGCACCCAGACCAACGCGGCCGAGCAAGGCGACGGCGCGTTCGCGCGCCTCGTCGATGCGCGTGCCGCGAATCAAAAGCGGCATGCAGACGTTCTCGACGGCGGTGAACTCCGGCAGCAGATGATGGAACTGGTACACGAAGCCGAGCGCGCGATTGCGCAATTCGCCGCGCGCGCGATCCGACAGCTTGGACATGCTCTGCCCGTCCACGACGACCTCGCCGGACGTCGGCGCATCCAGACCCCCGAGGATGTGCAGCAGCGTGCTCTTGCCGGTGCCCGACGCACCGATGATCGCGACGGTTTCGCTACGGCGCACGCTCACGTTGACTTCGTGCAGCACCTCGGTGCGCAGATTGCCTTCCTGATAGATCTTCGCGACCTTGTCGGCACGCAATACGATGTCGTTCATGGGGAAAGCCGGGATTGGAGATTCGAGATTCGAAAAAGCGCCTCTACTTCGTCATTCCCGCGAAGGCGGGAATGACGATGCAGGGGGCGCTTTCGTGGAGGATGCGGCGCGCTTTCCCCTGCTCCCCACTGCCCTTCCTCCCTGACGGCAAAAAACAAACCGGTATCCATGCCGGACTTTTCATAAGAGCATTCTTTCCCCCGCTCATCACTCATGGCGCAGCGCCGCCGCAGGATCAGTCTTCGCCGCACGCCACGCCGGATACAGGGTCGCCAGCGCGCAGAACACGAAAGCCGTCACCGCGATCCAGACCACATCCGCTCCATGCAGATCGCTTGGCACATCGCTGATGTAGTAGATGTCCGGCGACAGGAACGTGACATGGAACGTGCGCTCGATCCAGTGCGCCAGCGCCGGCAGATTCAGCGCGAGCAGCACGCCGAAGATCAGCCCCAGCGCGATACCGAGCGTACCGACGAGCACGCCCTGCACCATGAACGTGCCCATGATGCTGCCCGGACTCTGGCCGAGCGTGCGCAGGATCGCGATATCGGTTTCCTTGTCGGTCACCAGCATCACCAGCGTGGATACCAGATTGAACGCGGCCACCGCGACGATCAACGACAGGATCAGAAACATGACTTTCTTCTCCATCGCCACCGCCTTGAAAAAATTGCTGTGCCCCTGCATCCAGTCGCTGACGCGATAGAACTGGCCGAGATTTTGCGCAAGTTCACGCGCGACCGGATAGGCCTGGAACATGTCGTCCAGGCGCAGGCGGATGCCGGTTGGGCCGTCGAGCCGGTACAGAACCTGCGCATCCTGCATGTTCACCAGGGCGAGGCCGGAATCGTATTCCTGCATACCGATCTCGAAAATGCCGACCACGCTGAAACGCTTCATGCGCGGAATCGCGCCGATCGGCGTGGCACTGAATTCGGGCGCGAACACGGTTACATAGTCGCCGACATGCACGCCGAGCATCATCGCCAACTCGCTGCCGAGCACGATGCCGAACTTGCCCGCGGAAAGATCATCGAGCTTGCCTTGGCGCATGTGACGATCGACATCGGAGACCTTGGGTTCCAGATCCGGCACCACGCCGCGAACGACCGCACCGCTGACGCGCACGCCTTGCAGCATCGCCTGCCGCTCGACATACGGCGCCGCGCCGAGTACGCGCCGGCTGGCATCGGCCGTCTTGATCGCCTGCGGCCAATCGCGCACGGTGTCGTCGATGCCTTCGATCGTGGCGTGCGCCACCATGCCGAGGATGCGGTCTTTCAATTCCTTGTCGAAACCGTTCATCACCGAAATCACGGTGATCAACGCCGTCACCCCCACCGCGATGCCGATGATCGACACCAGCGAGATGAACGAAATGAAATGATTGCGCCGCTTGGCGCGCGTGTAGCGCAGACCGATGAAGACTTCCAGAGGACGGAACATGTGCACCCGATCAGGTGTTCTGCACCACGATCTTCGGGAACACGATCGCCTTGTTGCGCGCACGCAGCGCGAGCCGCGCGGCGGTGTTGCACGCAATGTCGCGGTAGCGCGCTGCAAGCTCCGAATCCGGCAGTGCGGCGACCGTCGGCGTGCCGCCATCAGCCTGTTCGCGGATGCGGATGTCCAGCGGCAGGCCGCCGAGGAACGGCACGCCGTACTGCGCGGCCATGTGCTCGCCGCCGCCCGCGCCGAAGATGTGTTCCTCGTAGCCGCACTTCGAACATACATGCGTGGCCATGTTCTCAATGATGCCAAGCACGGGCACGTTGACCTTCTCGAACATCCTCAGTGCCTTCTTCGCATCCAGCAGTGCGATGTCCTGCGGCGTAGTGACGATCACCGCGCCGGATACCGGAATACGCTGACACAAGGTGAGTTGGATATCGCCCGTACCGGGCGGCAGATCGACGATGAGATAGTCCAGATCCGACCAGTTCGTATCGCCGAGCATCTGTTGCAGCGCCTGCGTTGCCATCGGCCCACGCCAGATCATCGGCGTGTCTTCCTCGATCATCAGACCCATCGACATGACCTGCACGCCGTGGCCGATCCTGGGTTCGATGCGCTTGCCGTCCTTACTCTCCGGCTTGCCGGAAAGGCCCATCATGCGCACCTGGCTCGGACCGTAGACATCCGCATCCAGCAGGCCGACGCTGGCGCCTTCGGCCTTGAGTGCGAGCGCAAGATTGGCGGCGACAGTGGACTTGCCCACGCCACCCTTGCCGGACGCGACCGCGATGACGTTCTTCACGCCCGGCAGCAGCGTCAGACCCTGCTGCACTTCATGCGCGGACACACGGCAGGAAACACTCACCGCCGCATGCGCGATGGCCGCATCACCTTCCAGCGCGCGCTTGATCGCATCGGCGAGCGTAGCCTGCGTGGACAGCGCAGGATAACCCAGCACCACGTCTACCGACACGTCGGCGCCGGCAACGCCAATGCCGCGCAAGGCGCCGCTGGCAACGATATCCTTGCCGGTATGCGGATCGACCACGCCGGCCAGGATGTGGCGGGCACGTGTTTCGAGAGAGTCGCTCATCTTCTGGAGGGAAAACGCGAGGGCCGCGCATTATGCCAGCACATGCATTGCATTGCCGCTTGACGCCCCACCTTATCGGCGGCACTTTGCATACCTTAGTTCCGGTCGTCTTGAGGTGCCGTGTCATGTCACCGCGCTATTTCATCCTGCTCGCCATCGCGCTCGCCGCGTGCACTTGCGCATTCGCGGCCGATCTCACGCCGGTCGGCACATGGACGACGATCGACGATGCGACCGGCAAGCCCAAATCGATCGTGCAGATCACCGAACGCGACGGCAAGCTCGAAGGCAAGGTGTTACACGTATTGGATTCCGAGAATGGCCCGCATCCGATCTGCAAGGAATGCAAGGATGAGCGCAAGGACCAGCCCATCGAAGGCATGACGATCCTCTGGGACGTGGTGAAGAACGGCGATGTGTGGGACGACGGCCATATCCTGGATCCGCACAACGGCAAGACCTACAAGGTAAAGCTCAGCATGGCCGACAATGGCCAGAAGCTCGACGTGCACGGCTATATCGGCGTCGCGCTGCTTGGCCGCTCGCAGATGTGGGAGCGTCGGCCGGAGCAGTGAGAATCTGCTCAACAACCCACCGCATTCGATATCTTGCGCGGCAGCGCATGCAATAATTCCGCTTTGCAGCAACGAAGTCGAAATCGACGCATGAGCGCGCCGCAGCGGAACATCCTGGTCAGCAACGCCCTGCCCTATGCCAACGGACCTATCCACCTGGGTCACATGCTGGAGCACATCCAGGTCGACATCTGGGTGCGTGCGATGCGCATGGCCGGTCATGAGGTGCATTTCGTCTGCGCCGACGATGCGCATGGCACCTCGATCATGCTGCGTGCGGAGCGCGAAGGCATCACGCCGCAGGCACTGATCGCGCGCGTCTGGGAAGAACACACGCGCGACCTGCGCGATTTCGGTATCGAGCACGATCACTACTCCTCGACCGACAGCGCCGCGAATCACGCGTTGACGAACCGTATCTGGAACGCACTCAAGGCCGATGGTCATACGCAAGCGCGTCCGGTGAAGCAACTCTACGATCCGGTCAAGGAGATGTTCCTGCCGGATCGTTTCATCAAGGGCGAGTGCCCGAACTGCCACAGCAAGGATCAATACGGCGATGCCTGCGAGGTCTGCGGCAAGACCTACGGCCCGACCGACCTGATCCAGCCGTATTCGGTGGTGTCCGGCGCGACACCGATCGAGAAGGAATCGCTGCATTTCTTCGTCAAACTCGGCGATTTCGAGCCCATGCTCAAGGGCTGGTTGGCCGAGCGCCGCGATGCCGGCGGCCTGCAAGGCGAAGTCGTCAACAAGTTGCAGGAATGGTTCACCGACGGCCTGCGCAGTTGGGACGTTTCGCGCGATGCGCCGTACTTCGGTTTCGAAATTCCCGGCGAGACCGACAAGTTCTTCTATGTCTGGGTCGATGCGCCGATCGGCTACCTCGCCACGTTCAAGGAACTGTGCGAGAGCGGTCGCAAGAGCGGATTGTCCGCAGCGGATTTCGACCGCTTCACGCTCGCCGGCGCGAGCGATACCGAGATGGTGCATTTCATCGGCAAGGACATCCTGTATTTCCACGCGCTGTTCTGGCCGGCGATGCTGTACGGCGCGGGCTTACGCACGCCCACGGCCGTGAACGTGCACGGCTTCCTAACGGTGAACGGCGCGAAGATGTCCAAATCGCGCGGCACCTTCGTCAACGCGCGCACCTACCTCGACTATCTGGACCCAGACTGGCTGCGCTACTACTTCGCCACGCTGCTCGGTCCGACGCTGGCTGATGTGGATCTCGATCTGAAAACCTTCGAAGAGCGCGTCAACTCGCACCTGGTCGGCAAGTGGGTGAACCTCGCCAGCCGCTGCGCCGGCTTCGTGCACACATTCTTCCACGGCAAGCTCGCCGCGTCACTGCCGGCGATGGAACGCGAGAAATACGATTCCGCCTCCGCCAAGCTCAGCGCGTGCGCGCGCCACTACGAAGCGCGCGACTATGCCGCCGCCACGCGGCTGATCGTCGAGGTTGCCGACACTGCCAACGCCTATGTCGCAGAGAAGGCGCCGTGGGCGCTCGCCAAAGACGAATCGCGACGCGAGGAACTGCATGGCGTCTGCACGCTGGCGTTGAATTATTTCCGGCTGCTATCGATCTGGCTCAGCCCTGTCGTTCCCACGATCGCCCAGCGCGCACATGCGTTCACCGGCGGTCCGGCGGCGCGCTTCGCGGACGCTTCCGCGCCGCTGCTCGGCGTACACATTCATGCATTCGTCCCGCTCACGACCCGCATCGACCCGAAGAACATCCAAGCCATGATCGAAGCCTCCAAAGAATCGCTGCGACCAGCGGCAACAACAGCGCCGTCCGCAACCCCGCCTTCGGCCACCGTGAAGACGCAACCCGCCTCGCCGAATCCCGAATCCCGAATCCCGAATCCCGGTCTCATCAGCATCGACGACTTCGCCAAACTCGATCTGCGTATCGGCAAGGTTCTCGCCTGCGAATTCGTGGAGGGTTCCGACAAGCTCCTGCGCATCGACCTGGATGCCGGCGAACTCGGCCAGCGTCAGATTTTTTCCGGTATCCGCGCGGCCTACGACGCACCGGAAAAACTCATCGGCCGCCATGTGGTGTTCATCGCCAACCTCGCGCCGCGCAAGATGCGCTTCGGTGTTTCGCAGGGCATGATTCTCTGCGCCGGCGACGGCGGTGCGGACCTGTTCCTGCTCGATGTCGATACCGGCGCCAAGGCCGGTATGCCGGTCAAGTAGCGGAACTCCGCGCGTGCAACGTGCACACTGGACCGCCGATTTCGCCGAAGCGAATATCGTCGCCAGTTTGCTGCGCGCGAATGGAATCGACGCATGGGTATTCGATGCGGGCATGGCCAGTCTGGACTGGAGGCGGACTCTGGCTATCGGCGGCTACCGCATCATGGTGGCCGATACCGATGCCGCCGCCGCACGGGAACTCGTAGCCGCCTATCGGAAAGGCGAACTGGAGTTGCCTGATGCGGAAACCGATCAGCCAACCTGCCCGCACTGCGGCGCGCAAAAGAACGAAGAAGACCAACGGCCACGCCGCGTCATATTCCTCTGGTTGACCATTGGTGTTTTCCCTCTTTCGGGCCTGTTTTTTGTATTCAGCCGCGTTCCACGACTCCCCTTCATCAGTCTGTACCTCGTTCTCGTGTTTGTCCTCACCGTATTTCTCACCCATTGGATGAAGCGGCGTTATCGCTGCACCTCGTGTGCCACTACATGGCAAGCACAGGCGAATGGGTTTACGGCGCTGAGCCGCGCCGTCGACAGCGCAGAAACAGCGAACACCCATTCGGCACCGCGCGCATGACTACCCTTCTCGCCGAGCGCATTGATGCCCTGCTGCCGCAGACCCAGTGCGCGCGCTGCGGATATCCGGCCTGCCGTGAATACGCGGACGCGATCGTCAGCGATCGGGCAGACATCAACCAATGCCCACCCGGCGGCGCGCACGGTATCGCGGCGTTGGCCCGCTTGCTCGACCGCACACCCAAGCCGCTGAATCCGGCCAACGGTTGCGAGGAGCCGCCGACGGTTGCGCTCATCGATGAAGATACCTGCATCGGCTGCGTGAAGTGCATCCGCGCCTGTCCGGTCGATGCCATCGTTGGTGCTGCCCGGCGCATGCACACGATCATCGCGGATGAATGTACCGGTTGCGGATTGTGCCTACCGCCGTGTCCGGTCGACTGCATCGTGCTGAGGCCGATCGCGGATCGCCCGCTCACGCACGCTCACATCATGGCGCGCGCACGACATGCGCGGATGCGCTTTGAGGCACGCAATGTGCGGCTTGCTGCGGCGGTACGCCGCCGTAGCGCCGCGCCGCACACGACGAACGCGGCTCCCGCGGCGGCAAATCCGCCGATCACGCGCACGGCCGTGCTCGCCGCCATTGCGCGCGGTAAAGCCAGACGCGCTACCAAGGAAACATCCTGAGCGTGTGTTCAAAAAATGAAGCGCGAGCACATCATCGAACTCTTCTGTCGTCTGCGCGATCTGGATCCGCATCCGACGACCGAACTCACCTACAGAACGCCGTTTGAACTCCTGATCGCCGTCATGCTCTCGGCGCAGGCCACCGATGTCAGCGTCAACAAGGCGACGCGCGCGCTGTTTCCGCTCGCCAACACGCCGCAGGCTCTGCTCGATCTGGGCGAAGAAAACTTGAAGCGTTACATCGGCACGATCGGCCTGTTCAACGCCAAAGCAAAGAACGTGATCGCCACCTGCCGCATCCTGCTCGAACAACACGGCGGCGCGGTACCGCGTTCACGCGAGGCACTGGAAGCCCTGCCCGGCGTCGGCCGCAAGACCGCGAACGTGGTGCTCAATACCGCGTTCGGCGAGCCGACCATCGCGGTCGATACACATATCTTCCGCGTCGCCAACCGTACGGGCCTGGCGTGCGGCAAGACCGTGCGCAGCGTTGAAGACAAATTATTGAAAGCCGTTCCCGAAGAATTCCGCCAGCATGCGCACCACTGGCTGATTCTGCATGGCCGCTACGTGTGCAAGGCGCGCAAACCCGTGTGCCCGGACTGCGTGATCAACGATCTGTGTGCGTACAAGGACAAGACTGAGCCCGGCTTGTTGTGATGATTTTTTTGATGCAAAATTGCATCATTCAAGATGCAAGACGGAGATAGCCATGCGCACCACCGTGACGATCGATGACGCCTTGTACGAGAAGGCGCTGGAAGTTGCCGATTCGGATATGGACAAGTCCGATCTGTTCCGCGAAGCCATCAAGACCTTCGTACGCGTTCAGTCGGCCAGGCGGCTGGCCGCACTTGGTGGGACCATGCCGGAAATGCAGGAGATTCTGCGGCGCCGTGAGGCTGTTCCACAGTGAAGAGGGTTCTGGTCGATACATCGGTATGGGTCGACCACTTTCGGTTCCGCAACGATAGGCTGGCCCATCTTCTGGAACTTGGCCTGGTGATGATGCACCCGTTGGTGTGGGGCGAAATCGCGTGCGGAACGCTACCCCACCGAACTCAAACCTTGTCCGATCTGGGCCGATTACAGTCCACGCCATCGGCCAGCGTGGCGGAGGCGATGGCGTTCATCGAACGCGAACGCCTGTTCGGTCTGGGCTGCGGCTTGGTGGACATTCTGTTGCTGGCATCCACCTTGATGACACCGGAAACCGTGCTATGGACGCTGGACAAACGACTGTGCGCACTGGCAGAGCGGTTCGGCGTGTCCTGACACGACAAATCGTTTCGGCACAACATGGCGCGAGGGGTGCATGAGCGCATTATTGCTGCTATTCGTCTGCCTGCTGCTTGGCGTACTGGTGGCACGCCTCGCCAAGCCGCCTTCGGGCATGGTCCACGGTATCAACTGGTGGGTCATCAATATCGCCCTGCCCGCGCTGGTGCTGGAACTGATACCCAACCTCGACGTGGATACGCGGCTATGGTTTCCCGTGGTCGCAATGTGGATCACGTTTTTCGGCGCATGGTTGCTGTTCGCCCTGCTCGGCAGGATGCTGGGCTGGTCGCGCGGCCGTATCGGTGCATTGACGCTGGTCTGCGGCCTGTGCAACACCGCGTTCATGGGCTATCCCATGATTCAAGCCTTGCATGGCGATACGGGGCTGAAGCTGGCGATGGTGACCGATCTGCTGGGCAGCTTTCCGTTACTGTCTTCGGTGAGCGTGATAGTGGCATCCCTGTATGCGGGCAAGTCGCCGCAGCCATGGACGGTCGCGCGCCGTATTTTTGCTTTTCCTTCCTTTCTCGCTCTGATCGTGGGCATCGTGGTTGGCGCGCTGGGCGGCTGGCCCGCGTGGCTGGAATTGGACAAGGTATTGCAGTCCCTGGGCGAAACACTGACGCCACTGGCCTTGTTTTCGGTCGGCTTGCAGCTCCGCTTTCATCTGGACACACAGCAACTCTCCGCCCTCTCCATCGGCTTGGCCTGGAAGCTCGTGCTGGCGCCGTTGGTGGTATGGACGCTCGGCCGCCTGACGCAGACAAGCGGACTGACGCTGACCGTGGGCGTGCTGCAGGCGGCGATGGCGCCGATGATCTCCGCCGCGATCATGGCGGACCAGCATGAACTCGAACCGGCGTTGACCAACACCGTGCTCAGCGTCGGCATCGTGTTGTCGTTGCTCACGATACCGCTGGGTAACCTGCTATTGAGTCACTGAGGGCGATATGGCCGATGGCGCCAAACTGGGCTACCGCCAAAGCGGGATCAATTTCCCAGCGTCAAGCACTTCACCTCCTGGCTTGGCCTGTGTCTGGGCACCAAGATCAGTGGTGGCAAGGCGCTGGGCAGCAAGACCAAGCCCTGCACCCATCGCGCCGCCCAAGCCTTGAAGCTGGCCGCCACCGCGCTGCGCACCAGCAAATCGGCACTGG
>JAISPQ010000074.1 GCA_031274955.1 Rhodanobacter sp. | reverse complement strand
GGCAAGGTCAAGTCGATCCGTTATCGCGGTCTGAGTTACAAGATCGCGCTCGGCCTGTTCGCGCTGTCGTTCATCATGCTCGCCGCGGTCGGCGCAGGTGTGTCGGCGGAGAAGATTCCCGAGTGGTTCGGTGCGGATGCCGATGTCACCACGATCGAGAACACGTTCGGCCGCTTCTGGCTGCTGGTGTACTTCGGCTTCTTCGCGTTCGTTTGGATATACACGACCTTTGGCCTGGAAAAAACCAAGCCGGTGCCGGAGCGGGTGACCTCATGAACAAGGCCATGATGACCAGAACCTTGGGAGCCACGATGTTCACGAAAATTGCCGTGTTGCTCGTTGCCGGTCTGATGACGGTCGGTGTCGCCGCTGCTGCCGAGGAAGGCGGGCTCCAGCCGGCCAATGTGCATCTGAACGACACCGCCGCAATGACGCGCGGAGCGAAGCTGTTCTTCAACTATTGCTCGGGCTGCCATTCCCTGCGCTTCATGCGTTACTCGCGTATCGCCGAAGACCTGCATTTGAATCCCGCCGATGTCGAGAAGGACTTCATCTTCAACGGCGCCAAGATCGGCGAACATGCGGTGAACAACATGCCGTTCGAGCAATCCACCGCTTGGTTCGGCAAAGCGCCGCCGGATCTTTCGCTGGAAGCACGCGCCAAGGGATCGAATTGGGTTTATACCTACCTGAAGTCGTTCTACCTTGATCCTTCGCGGCCGCTAGGCTGGAACAACACGCTGTTCCCGAATGCATCGATGCCCAATGTGCTGGCGGATCTCCAGGGCCAGCAGGTCGCGGTGCGCAAGGCTGCCGCGGCCGGTCAGGAAGGCGCGATCGAAAAGCTCGAACTGCACACGCCCGGAAGTCTCAGTCCCGAGTAGTACGATCAAGCCGCCCGCGACATCACCGCGTTCCTGACCTATGTCAGCGAGCCGTCGGCTCTCAAGCGCGAAGCAATCGGCATGTGGGTGCTGATCTATCTGGCCGTATTCACGCTCATCGCCTACTTGCTCGAGCGTGAATACTGGAAAGACGTGCATTGATGCCAACAGCGGCGGGCCAGCCATTCTCCTGCGCGATACCGCTGCGCTGGCTCTGTTTTCCCTCAGCGCATGGTGCTTTGTGGGCGGAGATATCACCCTATGCCGGCAGGAGAGGATTTTGTAAATGCCCGTGAACCAGCGTTCTTCACGTACTGTGCTTACCCTGTATTCGGCCTCCGAATGCGTGCAATGTCACCGTGTGCGCATGACCTTGGCCGCCAAGGGCGTGACTCACGAACGTCTCGTCGTGAATCTGAACGATCCTCCGGAAGACCTGCTCGACCTGAATCCGTACAACTCGGTACCGACGCTGGTCGATCGCGATCTGGTGCTGTATGACACCTCGGTCATCTGCGAATACCTCGACGAACGCTATCCGCATCCGCCATTGATGCCGGTCGATCCGCTTTCGCGCGCGCGTCTGCGTCTGGCGATCGTGCGGATCGAGAACGACTGGTTGACCCTGGTAGATGAGATCCAAGCCGGCGGCCGACCGGCCGAGGCCGCACGCAAGGCGTTGCGCGAGGAACTCGTCAAGAACATACCGGCGTTCAGGGCATCCAAATTTTTCCTGAGTCCGGAAATCAGTCTGGCCGACTGTGCGGTGGCGCCGCTGATCTGGCGGCTGGACGCGCTCGGCGTACAACTGCCGCGCGAAGCGCAGGCGATCATCGATTACGGCGAACGTATCTTCCGCAGCCAGGGATTCGCGCGCAGCCTGACCGCGGATGAGAAGCAGCTGCGCCCCGACCACCGCTAGGGGAGCATCACGGTGTCTGCGCCGGTCATGACTTCCAACCGTCCGTACCTGCTGCGGGCGATGCATGCATGGATCAGCGACAACGGCCTGACTCCCTATCTGCTCGTGGATGCGGTGGCGGTGGGTGTACGCGTGCCTCCGGGGGTGGTGAAGGATGGCCGCGTGGTCCTCAATGTGGCCGCACGTGCGGTTGCGCAATTCGAGGTCGGCAACGAAAGCGTGGATTTCCTCGCACGTTTCGGCGGCGTCAGTCATACGGTGCATGTGCCGATCCCGGCGGTGCGCGCGATCTATGCGCAGGAAAACGGCCAGGGCATGATGTTCTCGGCCGAAGACTCTCCCACCACCGAGCCGCCGTCGCCCGCGTCGGCGCCGGACCCAGCATCCAAGCGCCCTCGCTTGCGTGTCGTCAAATGAGAACCTGTGCAAAAAACAGTGGCATGCTTGCGTCGCGCAAACGATCTTGGCGCGCTACGGTTTTTGGACGGGTTCTAAGATGTGCCCTCTCTCCATGCGTGGGTCGCGGACTCGCCTGCGCTGAAGCGAGCCGGTAGAATTCAACTTTCCGGCGGAAAGCTCGTTCATGACTCCCCTGATCTTCGTCACCGGCGGCGTGGTGTCCTCACTTGGCAAGGGCATTGCGGCCGCATCGCTGGCTGCCATCCTCGAATCGCGTGGTTTGCGGGTGACGCTGATGAAGTTCGATCCTTACATCAACGTCGATCCGGGCACGATGAGTCCGTTCCAGCACGGCGAGGTCTATGTGACCGACGACGGCGCGGAAACCGATCTGGACCTTGGCCACTACGAGCGTTTCGTGCGCACCCGGCTGACCGGCAAGAACTCGATCACGACCGGAAAAATCTACGAGAGCGTAATCGCCAAGGAACGCCGCGGCGACTATCTGGGTGCGACCGTACAGGTGATCCCGCATATCACCGACGAGATCAAGCACCGTATCTACGAGGCCACGCAGGGTTACGACGTGGCGCTGGTCGAGATCGGCGGTACCGTCGGCGACATCGAATCGCTGCCGTTCCTCGAAGCGATCCGCCAGATTCGCATCGAGCACGGCATCGAACAAGCGATTTTCATGCACCTGACGCTGGTGCCGTTCATCAAGGCGGCCGGCGAGATCAAGACCAAGCCGACGCAGCACTCGGTGAAGGAACTGCGCTCGATCGGCATCCAGCCGGATATTCTGGTCTGCCGTTGCGAACAACCGTTGACGCAGTCCGACCGCCGCAAGATCGCGTTGTTCACCAATGTGCCGGAGAAAGCCGTCGTCAGCGCGGTCGATGTGGACATCATCTATTCGCTGCCGCAGGTGCTGCAGGCGCAAGGGCTGGACGAGATCGTGATCGACAAGCTGCGCCTCAACGCGAAACCGGCGGATTTGTCCGAGTGGGATCGCGTGGTTGAGGCGATCAGCCGTCCACAGGGCGAGGTCAATATCGCAATCGTCGGCAAGTACGTCGAACACAAGGACGCCTACAAATCGCTCGGCGAGGCGCTGCGTCACGGCGGCCTGAAGCAGAAAACGCGTGTGAATCTGCGCTGGGTCGAGTCCGAGGACATCGAGCGCAAGGGCGCCGACATGCTCAAGGATGCCGACGGTATTCTCGTCCCCGGTGGGTTCGGCAAGCGCGGCTTCGAAGGCAAGATCGCCGCCGCGCGTTATGCGCGCGAAAACCGCATTCCGTACTTCGGCATCTGCTATGGCATGCACGCGGCGGTGGTGGATTTCGCGCGCCATATCGCGGGCTTGCCGGGTGCGAATTCCAGCGAGAACGATCGCAACTGTGCGGATCCGGTGATCGCGTTAATCACCGAATGGACGACCGGCTCCGGCGACATCGAAAAGCGCGACGAATCCTCCAACAAGGGCGGCACGATGCGCCTGGGCGCGCAGGAATGTCGGCTCAAGGCCGGCACGCTGGCGCGCGAGTTGTACGCACAGGATGTCGCGCGCGAGCGTCACCGTCATCGCTACGAATTCAACAACTGCTATCGGCAGAAGTTTGAAGATCTGGGTCTGATTATCTCGGGCAAGTCGATGGACGATCTGCTCGTGGAGATGATCGAACTGCCGAATCATCCGTGGTTTATCGGTTGTCAGGCGCATCCCGAGTTCACGTCCACGCCGCGCGACGGGCATCCCTTGTTCACCGGTTTCATCCGCGCGGCGCGCGAGTGCAAGGCGGTGCGCGAGGCGCCGAAGCTGGCGGGTGCGACCGCATGAAATTTCTTTTGCTCATCGTTTCCGCCTGCTTACCTTCTCCCCGGCCCCTTTCCCGCTTGCGGGAAAGGGGCCGGGGGAGAGGGGATTGTGCTCCCTCGACCCTGCTTCTTTCACACTGAGGCGGGAGTTGCGCGGAAATGGCAGGGAACGACATGAAACTTTGTGGATTTGAAGTCGGCCTGGACTGTCCGTTATTCCTGATCGCCGGCCCCTGCGTCGTCGAGTCGATGCAATTGCAGATCGATACGGCGGGCAAGCTCAAGGACATCGCCGCACGCCTGGACATTGCCTTCATCTTCAAATCGAGCTTCGACAAGGCCAATCGCACCTCGGGCACGAGCTTTCGCGGGCTTGGCCTGGAAAGGGGCTTGAAGATATTGGATGAAGTGAGGCGCCAGATCGGCGTGCCCGTGCTGACCGACGTGCACGAATACACGCCGCTGACGGAAGTCGCTGATGTGGTCGATGTCTTGCAGACCCCGGCGTTCCTGTGCCGGCAGACCGATTTCATCCATGATGTCGCCAGTACTGGCAAGCCGGTGAACATCAAGAAAGGCCAGTTCCTGTCGCCGTGGGAAATGCGGCACGTCACCGCCAAGGCAAAAGCGACCGGCAACGATCAGATCATGGTCTGCGAACGCGGCGCGAGTTTCGGCTACAACAATCTGGTCTCCGACATGCGCAGCCTTGCCGTGATGCGCGAGACCGGCTGCCCGGTCGTATTCGACGCGACGCATTCGGTACAACTACCCGGCGGCGCGGACGGTCGGTCCGGCGGCCAGCGTGAATTTGTGCCGGTGCTGGCGCGCGCGGCGGTCGCGGTCGGCATCGCCGGTCTCTTCATGGAAACGCATCCCGATCCGGAACATGCGCTCAGCGACGGGCCCAATGCGTGGCCGCTGCGCAAGATGGAGGCCTTGCTGGAGACCCTGCTCGAACTCGACCGTGTCGCCAAGAAAGGCGCATTTCTTGAATCCATCTGACCCATGCCTTTCCCGGCCGATCAACGCGAACGCATGCTGGCGATCAAAGGCGTCGGTGCGACCGTGATCGCGCGTCTGGAACAAGCCGGCTATGCTTCGCTCGCCGAGCTGGCCGGTGCCGATCCCGATGTCGTGTGTGCGCAGATCGCTGGTATGCTGCGCACGACCTGCTGGCGCAACAGCCCGCAGGCGCGCGCCTCGATCGCGGCGATCGTGCAGCTTGCATCGGGTGCGTTTCTTGAATCGGTCTGATCCATGCGCCTGCTTGCCGACATCGGGCTTGTCGCACGTGTCCGAATCGCCTAAAGTATTACTGATGAATATCAGGTAATACTCATGCAAACGATGATGACAAGCAAAGGGCAGGTCACGATTCCCAAGCGGGTTCGCGACGAACTGGGTCTCATGCCGGGCAACGCCGTCGAGTTTGAGGCGAACGCGGCAGGTGAAGTGGTGATCCGCAAGCCCGCTATCGGAAAACGTGTGGCTCGCGACCGTTTCGATCAGGCGCTGGGCAGCGCCACCGTGAAGTGGGGCAGCACCGAAAAACTGATGGCGTTGTTGCGTCCCGATGACGAATGATCCTCGTCGATACCAATGTATTGATCGATGTGTTCGAGGCGGACGTAGCATGGTCGTCATGGTCGGCGGGCCAGTTACGCGCGCAGGCGCGCGTGCATGCGCTGGCCATCGATCCGGTCGTCTATGCGGAACTGTCGGCGAGCTTTGTTTCGCCTGAGGAAATGGATGACCAACTGACGCACTTACGGATCGGTTTGTCGCAAGCACCGCGTCCGGCGTTGTTTCTCGCCGGCAAGGCATTTGTACAGTATCGGCGTCGCGGTGGACACAAAACCGGCGTGTTGCCGGATTTTCTGATTGGCGCGCACGCCGCTGTTCGCGGATGTCCGATCCTGACTCGCGATGCACGACGTTACCGCGAATATTTCCCCATTGTTGAACTAATAACCCCGGAACCCTAGCCCATGCCCACGATCACCCACATCCACGCCCGCGAAATCATCGACTCGCGCGGCAATCCCACACTTGAAGCCGAAGTCACGCTGAGCGACGGCTCGTTCGGCCGCGCCGCGGTGCCATCCGGCGCATCGACCGGCTCGCGCGAAGCGGTCGAACTGCGCGATGGCGACAAGGTGCGTTATCTGGGCAAGGGCGTGAAGAACGCGGTTGCCAACGTCAACACGACGATCGCGAATGCCTTGCAAGGTTTCGACGCGGCCGATCAGCGCGGTCTGGATGAGAAATTGATGGCGCTGGATGGTACGAACAACAAGGGCCGGCTCGGCGCAAACGCGCTGCTGGGCGTGTCGCTGGCCAATGCGCATGCGCTTGCTGCATCCAAGCATGTACCGTTATGGAAGCATCTGGCGGGTAATCGTGCGGCGCGTCTGCCGGTGCCGATGATGAACATCGTCAACGGTGGCGCGCATGCGGACAATAACGTGGACATGCAGGAATTCATGATCCTGCCGGTCGGCCTGCCGAATTTCGCCGAGGCGCTGCGCGCCGGTGTCGAAGTATTCCATGCGCTCAAATCCGTATTGAAAGGGCGTGGACTGGCCACTGCGGTCGGTGACGAAGGCGGCTTCGCGCCGGACTTGAAATCGAACGAAGAAGCCATCCAAACCATTCTCGCCGCCGTCGAAAAAGCCGGTTACGCGATCGGCAAGGACATCTGGCTTGGCTTGGATGTCGCCAGTTCCGAGTTCTACAAGGACGGCGCCTATCGACTGCAAGGGGAGGGCAGAACGTTCAGCGCCGAACAGTTGGTGGAGTTCTACGCCGCCTGGTGCGCGAAGTATCCGATCCTCACCATCGAGGACGGCATGGCCGAAGGCGATTGGGCCGGATGGAAACTGCTGACCGACAAACTCGGCAAGAAAGTGCAACTGGTGGGCGATGATCTTTTCGTCACCAACACGGCGATCTTCAAGGAAGGCATCGACCGGCGCATTGCGAACGCGATCCTCATCAAGGTCAATCAGATCGGCACGTTAACGCAAACGCTGGACGCGATCGCGATGGCGGATGCGGCAAAGTATGCCGCGATCGTTTCGCACCGTTCCGGAGAAACCGAGGACACCACGATCGCGGATCTTGCGGTTGCCACCACCGCGACGCAGATCAAGACCGGCTCGCTGTGCCGCTCGGATCGCGTCGCCAAGTACAACCAATTGCTGCGCATCGAGGAATCGCTGGGTGGCACGGCGCGCTATGCCGGCAAGGATGCGTTCCCCAATCTACCCGACTTCTTCGGACGCTGAGGAGCCGGCGCATGCTGCGCTATTTCGTCCTGATTTTGCTGGTTGCGCTGATGGCGTTACAGGCGCACTTGTGGACCGGACCGGGCGGCATGCGCGAGGTGTGGCGGCTGCGCCAGCGCGTCGAAGAGCAGAAGGTCGAGAACGCGAAACTGAAAACGCGCAACGAAACGCTTTCCGCCGAAGTGGACGATCTGAAGCACGGCGACGAAGCGGTCGAAGAACGCGCGCGCGCGGAACTGGGCCTGTTCAAGTCCGGCGAAACGTTCTATCAGGTCGTCGAACCCCAGCCCGGCACGGCGGGAGACGGCGCGAATGCCCAGCGCCGCTGACGCGCTATGGTGTGTCGTGCCTGCGGCCGGGCGCGGCACACGCTTCGGCGGCGCGCGTCCCAAGCAATATCTGGATATCGATGGCGAGCCGATGTTGCTGCATACGTTGTGGCGGCTGGCGAGGGTGCCGTGTGTGGCCGGTTTGCTGGTCGTGCTCGCAAACGATGATCCGCACTGGCCCGCGCTGCGCAAGATCGACGGCAAACCGGTGCGTACCGCGGTCGGCGCCGACGAGCGCAGTGGCTCGGTGCTGGCCGGACTGCGCGCGTTACCGGATACGGTCGGCGACACTGCGTTCGTGCTCGTCCACGACGCGGCGCGTCCGTGCGTGTCGGTACGCGACATCATGCGCCTGATCGAGCGTGTGGCTCCGGCCGGTGGCGGCCTGCTCGCCGCGCCGCTGCGCGATACGCTGAAACTGGCCGATGCCGGTACGCGTGTCATTGCCACCGAACCGCGCGAATCGCGTTGGCGCGCGCTGACGCCGCAGATGTTCCGGCGCGGCGAACTGACCGCCGCGCTGGAAGATGCGCAGCGCAACGGCGTCGCGATGACCGACGAGGCAATGGCGATGGAGCGCATGGGACATCGGCCTTTGCTCGTCGAAGGCGACGAGCGCAATATCAAAGTGACCACGCCCGCGGATTTCGAGCTGGCGCGTTTTCTGATCGAAAGGACAAGCTGATGCGCATCGGCCAAGGCATCGACGTGCATGCGTTCGGTCCCGGCGATCATATCGTGCTCGCCGGCGTGTCCATTCCACACGATCGCGGTCTGATCGCACATTCGGACGGCGACGTGGTGATCCATGCGCTGTGCGACGCACTACTCGGCGCGCTGGCGCTGGGCGATATCGGCCAGCATTTCCCGCCGAGTGATCCGCGTTGGAAGAACGCCAACAGCCGGCATTTTCTTCTGCATTGCGCTGAACTGGTGATCGCGCGCGGCTACGAACTGGCCAACGCCGACATCACGGTGATCGGCGAGCGTCCGAAGATCGCGCCACATGCGCAAGCGATGCGCCACCATCTCGCGCATGATCTTGGCTGCGCGGTCGGCGACGTGAGCGTGAAGGCGACGACCAGCGAAAAGCTCGGTTTCACCGGACGTGGCGAAGGCATCGCAGCCAGTGCGGTCGTGCTCCTGCGCCGTCGCGCGGACACCGCCGTCGAATGAACACCGCATTGCCGTATGCTCATGGCGGCCCCTTGTTGCGCGGCGTGTTGCGCGCCGAGGCCGCCGACTTTCACGTCGAAGAAATCCTTGGGTTTACCGCCTCCGGCGAGGGCGAGCATGCGTTCTTGCTGGTCGAGAAAACCGATGCGAATACCGAATGGGTCGCGCGGCGACTCGCGCAAGCGGCCGGTGTGGCGCCACTGGCGGTCGGTTTCGCGGGCCTGAAGGATCGGCACGCGGTCACGCGTCAGCATTTCACGGTGCACCTTGCGGCAAAGCCCGCGCCGGATTGGATGTCGCTGGATATTGCCGGCGTCAACGTCATCACCGCGACCCGTCACCACCGCAAGCTCAAGCGCGGCGCGCATCGCGGCAATCGTTTCCGCATTCATCTGCGTGAGGTGGAAGGCGATAGCGCACACCTTGCCGCGCGGCTCGCCGTCATCGGCGAACGCGGCGTGCCGAACTACTTCGGCGAACAACGTTTCGGACGCGACCGCCACAATCTTGCGCTGGCCGAAACCTTGTTCGCTGGCCGCCGCCTGCCGCGCGAGCAACGCGGCTTCGCGCTATCGGCTGCGCGTGCGGAACTGTTCAACGCCGTACTCGCGCTGCGCGTAAGCGACGCGACCTGGGATCGCGCACGCGACGGCGAGGTCTGGATGCTCGACGGCTCGAACGCGATCTTCGGTCCGGAGTCTTTCACGGACGCCCTCGCGCAGCGCTTGGCGAGCGGCGATATCCATCCGACCGGCCCGCTGTGGGGCAGGGGTATAGTGCGCAGCCAGGCCGACGTGCGCGCGCTCGAACTTGCCGTGGTCCAAGCGCGCGCATCGCTTGCTCGCGGGCTGGAACGGGCAGGGCTGGAACAGGAACGCCGCGCGTTACGATTGCGTGTGGATGCACTAACCTGCGCGGCGGACGCGCACGCGTTGACGGTAGGCTTCGAACTACGCGCGGGCGCGTTCGCCACCACGGTGCTGCGCGAACTGTGTGAGTGGAACGCGTAAGATTAAGGCAGAGAACATTTCAGGAGAACACGGTGGAAATCCGGCAGATCATCGATGCAGTGGAAGTCTGGCAGATCATCGATGCAGTGATAGTGGTCTGCGCGATATTCGCGTTTCCCTGGCTGAGAGCAAAGCTGGCGCAGCCGGGGTGGGCGGTGGTCGAGTTCTTCGTGATCTTCGCGTTGTTGACGATGGTGTTGGCATTGCTCCTGCCGATCTCCGCGAGCATCGTCCTGGCATTCACGGTTGCGATCATCCGCTACGAGAATCGTGCGAAGGCTGCCCAGGCCGAGGAGGACTCGAAAAAGGGCACCGAATCCGCAGCGCAGTCGATCCAGCCACACGCATCCGGCGATTCGCCGAAGAAAGAATAGCGCCCTCACTCGCGCGCTAACAACACAATCACCGCACCGGTTCCGCCCTGCGCGGGGCGCGCCGAGGTGAAGGCGAGCACATCCGCGCGCCGGCGCAGCAGACCGTCGGTGAGTTGCTTGAGCACCGGGCCGTTCGCCTTCGAGCGCAGTCCCTTGCCGTGCACGATGCGCACGCAGCGTTCGCCGTGGTGGCGACACTCATCGAGAAACTGGCGGATCGCCTCGCGTGCAACGGCGCTGTTCATTTCGTGCAGGTCGATTTCGGCCTGCACGCTGAACAGTCCGCGCCGCAGGCGACGCAGCAGACGCGTCGGCTGGCCGGATTTCAGATAGGTGATCTCGTCGCCGGCTTCGATCCAGGCCGGATCGATGGCATGCGTCAGCAGTTCGTCGCGCACGCGCTCTTCGTCGCGCCGCGATTGCGTGGGTTCGGGCGACGGCCGCGGACGCGTGGGCGTATCGTGCGTCGTGCGCCGCAGTGGGCGCACAACGCCGATAGCCTCGCGGAAGAGATCGGCATCGTTCTGGTTTTCGTCGCGTGCGGACATGCCCACAGGCTAGCAGGTTGCCGGGAAAGATCATCCCATCGGTTCCCATAACGCACGGCCACGTGAAGCCGCGCGCACAAACAGATCGTCGCGAGGTGGCGGAACGACATACAATATGCGGCTGTCCATGAGCGCGCGCAGCGGTACCGACCGGGCTGCGGCGAGTGATCATGGCGCCACAATTGCGCAGGTGCTGTTGTTGAGAGTTCTGGTTTCCAATGACGATGGGGTGGATGCACCCGGCATCCAGGTGCTGGCGCGGCATTTGGCCGCCGTCGGCGAAGTGACCGTGGTCGCGCCGGACCGCGATCGTTCGGGTGCGAGCAATTCACTCACGCTGGATCAGCCGATCCGCGTCGCGAAGTTGGACGAGGGGCGCTGGCGCGTCAACGGCACGCCCACCGACTGCGTGCATCTGGCCTTGTCCGGTTTGCTCGAACGCGAGCCGGATATCGTGGTTTCCGGGATCAACGATTCGGCGAACCTTGGCGATGATGTGATCTATTCGGGCACCGTATCCGCCGCGATGGAGGGGCGCTACCTCGGCCTGCCCGCGATCGCGGTATCGCTCGCCTCGAAAAACCACAAGGGCATACACTACGACAGCGCAGCTATGGCGGTTCTGCTGCTGATGCGGCGCCTGTTGGTCGATCCGCTGCCGGCCGATACCATCCTCAACGTGAACGTGCCCGATCGTCCCTGGAACGAGTTGCGCGGATTGGCGGTGACGCGGTTGGGCCGGCGTTATCGTTCCGCGCCCTGCATCGCGCAGACCGATCCGCGCGGCCATCCGATCTACTGGATCGGCCCGCCGGGCGAGGCCGCGGACGATGGTCCGGGTACCGACTTCAACGCAGTGCGCGACGGTTACGTGTCGATCACGCCGATCCATGTTGACCTCACGCGCTTCCAGGCGCTGGACAAGGTTGCCGGTTGGGTCGCAGCGCTGCAACCCGGTGCGGACGCCGCCGCATGAGCCGGCCTTCGCGGTATGACCCGGTGACCCGCGGCTTGGGCATGACCTCGCAGCGCGCGCGCGACCGTTTGGTCGAGCGCTTGCGCGCCGAAGGTATCCGCGACCGCCGCGTGCTCGATGTGATCCGCGAATTGCCGCGCCATCTGTTCATCGACGAAGCGCTCGCTTCGCGCGCCTACGAAGATACCGCGCTGCCGATCGGGCATGGGCAGACGATTTCGCAGCCGTGGGTCGTCGCGCGCATGACCGAGGCGCTGATCGAACATCGCCTGCCGCGCCACGTGCTGGAGATCGGCACCGGCTCGGGTTATCAGTGCGCCGTACTGGCGCGGCTGGTCGAACAGGTGCGTACGGTCGAACGCATCGACGAACTGCTGCGCAACGCGCGCCGCCATTTTCGCAAGCTCGGCCTCGCCAACATCCGCTCGCGGCATGACGACGGGCGTCTGGGCTGGTCGGACGAAGCGCCATTCGACGCGATCATCGTGACCGCCGCAGGCGCGGAACTGGAGGACGCACTGCTTGCCCAACTTGCTCCCGAAGGCTGCCTCGTCGCGCCGGTCGGCCCGGCCGGGCGGCAGAGCTTGCTACGCGTGCGCGCCGACGCTGATGGCTGGCAGCGCGAATCGCTCGGCGCCGTGAGCTTTGTGCCGTTACTCGGGGGGACTGGATGAAGGCTACGATCACCGATGCGCGCAAGGACACTCCACGATGAATCTGTTCCGGCCGCTCTACGAGCGCGCGCTGCGCTGGGCCGCGCATCCGCAAGCGCCGTGGTATCTCGCGCTGCTCAGCTTCGTGGAGGCGATCATTTTTCCGGTCGCCCCGGAAATCATGCTGGCGCCGATGGTACTGGCCAAACCATGGAGTTGGGCGCGCTATGCATCGATCAGCCTGGCGACTTCGATACTCGGTGCGCTGGTCGGCTATACGCTGGGCCATTTCGCGTTCGATGCACTGCGCCCGCTGCTTGCGAATATCGGCTGGCTGCCACATATCGACGCGCTGGTCGATCAATTGAAACAAGACGTCGCCCTGCATCCGTGGACGGCGTTCTGGACGCTCGTGCTCGCCGGATTCACACCGGTGCCGCTGAAGATTTTCACCTGGGCCTCAGGCATCGTCGGCGTACCGCTGCTAGCCTTCGTCGCCGGCATGATCGTGGGGCGTGGCAAGCGCGTTTTCCTGGTTGCGGGCTTGATCCGGCTTGGCGGAACCCGAGCGGAAGCCGCCCTGCATCGCTGGATCGAGTGGATAGGCTGGACTGTTGTGGCCGTGATCGCCGGTTTGTTCGTATATTTCAGGTATGTGCGTTGAGATTCTGCAATGAAACGATGGTTTGAAATCGCCGTTCCCACACTCGTCGCGCTGCTGCTGGCCGCCTGCGCATCCACTGGACCGTCATACGAGGAAGACGACGACCTCGATATGCCACAGCCGGCAGGTGCGCATCCGCCGGGCGCGAAAACCTATCGCATCCAGCGCGGCGATACGCTGTACAGCATCGCGTTTCGCCATGGCCTGGATTACCGCGATCTTGCCGCATGGAACCAGATCGACGCGCCCTACACGATCTACGCCGGACAGGAATTGCGCGTGACACCCACGCGCGGCATGCCGCCGCGTACCGCCGCCGCATCCGCTTCGAACGACGACACATCGGTAGTGGTTGCGCTACCTGCGGATATGTCGCCCAATGCCTCATCGACCGCGCTGGCGAGCACGCAGAAGAATGCACCGCCGCCCGGGCCTGCACCCGCGCCCACGCCATTCGAGGATGTGCCGCCGCAGGATGCGGACACACACACTGCCGTCGAGCAGAATCCATCGCCGCCGGCACAGCAACCATCGCCTACGTCAGCGCCAGCCAGCAAGCCAGCCGCGCCACCGCCGGCACAGCAACCATCGCCTGCATCGACACCGGCCAGCAAACCAGCCGCGCCACCACCTGCGCAACAACCGCCTGCGGCATCAAATCCGCCGCCGGTACAGCAACCGCCTGTACCGCCAAGCCCACCGCCGGCAAGTGCCTCTGTCGTATCCGGCGGCATCGCTTGGCACTGGCCCGCCAATGGCCAGGTCGTCGCCCCGTTCGTCGCCGGCGACCAGACCCGCCAAGGCATCGATATCTCCGGCAAGGCGGGCGACCCAGTACGTGCCGCCGCCGATGGCGTGGTCGTCTACAGCGGCAATGGCCTGCTCGGCTATGGCGAACTCATCATCGTCAAGCACAACCCGGCGTTCCTGTCGGCCTATGGCCACAATCGCAAACGCCTCGTGAAGGAAGGCGATCACGTCGCCGCAGGGCAGCTTATCGCCGAAATGGGATCGAGCAGCGCAAGCCGCGATTCGCTGCATTTTGAAATTCGCCGCAACGGTAAACCGACCAATCCGGCCGAGTATCTCCCGCGCCATTGATGAAGCCGCCGACCCGACTTTGACGAAAGATCACGGATAGGTTCTAACCTGAACTGGTGAACACCCCCGACTCCGAGCAGCCCGACTCCAGCCCCGAGGACATCCTCGGTCTGGTCGATGCGCTCGACCCGCAGGATGAGGAAGCGCGCAGTTCGACCAGCGCGTACCTGGGCGAAATCGGCCTGATTCGGCTGCTTAGCGCCGATGAGGAGTGGAGCCTCTCCGAACGCGTGCACAACGGCGACGCGGAGGCGCGCCGGAGCATGATCGAAGCCAATCTGCGGCTCGTCGTGAGCGTCGCACATCCCTATGTCGGCCGTGGCGTGCCGCTGCTGGATCTCATCGCCGAAGGCAATCTCGGACTGATCCGCGCCGTCGATAAATTCGATCCCGCGCGGCGTCTGCGTTTTTCGACCTATGCCGTGTGGTGGATTCGCGAAGCCGTGCAATCGGCGGTCATGAATCAGGGCCGCACAGTGCGTCTGCCCGTGCACGTGCTGCGTGAACTCGCACAAGTGCTGCGTGCCGAGCGCGAACTGGCAGCACGCCTGGGCAGGCCACCGAGCCTCGACCAGATCGCGACGGCAGCCGGCAAGAGCGTACGCGATGTCGCCGAACTGTTCCGCGTCAGCGAGAATGTGGATTCGCTCGACGCCATGGATCCCGCCGGTGCACGCGCGCTGATCGGCCACATCTGGGAACACGAGGAAACCGGCGCTGGCGATTACACACCGGCGATCAGCAGCGAACGCCTTGCCGAACTCATCGCCACGCTCAACGAACGCCAACGTTGCGTATTGCAAGGCCGCTTCGGCCTGAATGGCGCACCGATTCGCTCGCTGGCGGAGATCGGCAGGGAGATGGGTATTTCACGCGAACGCGCGCGGCAAATCCAGGAAGACGCCCTGCGCCGCCTGCGCAAATGGTCGATGACGACGCGTGAGGAGGGTGGTTGAGCGGGAAGGTGAGATAGCGCGAGACAGGCGGAGGTGCGAGCGGGCAGGTGGGTGGTGCGGTGTCTCAGCCCATGAGACTGTCATCGTGCAAGATGGGTGCATAGCAGTCTTCGCAAAGGAGAACATGACTCGGCATACAGCGCGCTTGCCTGATCGATCAGGCAAAGGCGAAGTCGGCATGGATACGCCAGTCGCGCGATTCGTTGGCATCGACCAGCGTTGATCGTCGGATGGGCTGACGCAAACCCATAACCCATGTGGTAGAGCTTGTCCTTCTGCACCGATAGACACACTTCGATGTCTCGCAGGCTTTCGCGATGGGTCAGTTGGGCGAAGGCCATGGCGCGGAACTGTTCTACGCATGTCAGCGCCCGAATACCCTTGTCGCCATCGCAGCGCGCAACGTATCAAACGAAGGTCGTCCAAGGCAGAAAGTTCATAAACTGGACAAACAGCGTTAGTCAGATGACCGGTTCAAATATAATATGACCATTGAAACTGATCACTAAAATTCACCATGAACATCAATGCTGCCGAATTCAAGGCCAAGTGTCTGAAACTCATAGATGAAGTCGCCGTCACACATCAGCCGCTGGTGATTACCAAACGCGGCAAGCCCGTCGCGCGCATCGTCCCCATAGAACCCGAAACTCCGCCCCCTGGCCTGTTCGGCTACATGAAAGGCACCGGGGAAATCGTCGGTGACATTGTCAACGTTCCGCTCGATCGCTGGTCGGCTGAAACGGATGACGAGGATGATCTGTATGCAGCCGCTGCGCCCAAGGGCAATGCGTCATGAGTGCATCGGATAAACCGCTTTTGTTGGATACGCACGTCTGGATATGGCTGTCGTTCGGTACGCCCGACGTATTCATGCCTGACGTGCAGCAACGTCTGGATGCCTCTGACCGCACTCGGCCACTGCACGTATCGATCATTTCAGCGTGGGAGGTGGCATTGCTCGCCGCCAAGGGACGTTTGAATCTTGCCATGCCCACACAAGCCTGGATTGAACGGTCGCTTTCGCACCCTGCCATGCGGCTGGTCGCACTCGACGATCCCGCCGTTGCGGTTGAGAGCAACGAATTACCCGGCAGTTTTCATGCCGACCCAGCCGACCGTCTCTTGGTCGCCACGGCGCGCATCGGCGGCTACACCTTGGTTACACGCGATCAAAAAATCCTCGATTAC
>JAISPQ010000240.1 GCA_031274955.1 Rhodanobacter sp. | reverse complement strand
CATCGGGCCGACGATCCGTGAACATCGCGAACGGATCGCGGCGATCGATGCGTGTCTGGCCGAACTGGAAACCGAGAAGGCCGGGATCGCCGCCGAGTTCGCGAAGCTGGTGGAGCCTTTCGCGGAGAAAGGCGAAACGCTGGCCGAGGTCGAGGCGAGAAAGCGCGTGTAAACGTGACGAGGCGATCTTGCGCAGCTACAACGGCCGCAATGAGGCGGAACGGGCTAGCGCAGAAGCATGGCGTTGCGGTGAGCTACGTGATGGCGGTCGCGCACCATGCGACATCGTTCAACAGGCGATACGGAAACGCAGCGGAGTTCCCTTTCAGCTTCTTCACGCGAACGGTCATGGAACCCGGGAGTCGCGCCGCGGCGTATCGCGGCACGGGGCGTGTTTGAGCGATAATACCGATCCTTGTTCGACCGCCGCCTCTCTTCGAGGATGCGGGAGATTCACTGCTTCGTCCCCCCGCGAGCGCGGGGTCGCCCCTTGCGCGATCCGTCAACGAGCGCTCGCCCGTCAGATCAGGAGATTCACAATGACCGATTCGTTTTCGACCCGAGATGTCTTCGAGGTCAACGGCAAGCGCTACCACTACGCCAGCCTGACCAAACTCGGCCAGCGCTTCGACATCAGGCGCCTGCCCTACTCGATGAAGATTCTGCTGGAAAACCTGCTGCGACACGAGGACGGCGTCAACGTCACCGCGAAGGAAATCGAGGCGGTCGCAACGTGGAACGCGAAGGCCGAGCCGGATACCGAGATCGCGTTCATGCCGGCGCGCGTGGTGTTGCAGGATTTCACCGGCGTACCCTGTGTGGTGGACCTCGCCGCGATGCGCGATGCGGTGGTCAAGCTCGGCGGCGACGCGCGGCAGATCAATCCGCTGGCGCCGGCGGAGCTGGTGATCGACCATTCCGTGCAGGTCGATACGTTCGGTTCGGAATCCGCGTTGGAAAAGAACGTCGAGATCGAGTTCGAGCGCAACCAGGAGCGTTATTCGTTCCTGCGCTGGGGCCAGAAGGCGTTCAACAATTTCAGGGTGGTGCCGCCGCGTACCGGCATCGTGCATCAGGTGAATCTGGAACATCTCGCGCGCGTGGTGTTCACCGCGCAGAAGGATGGCCAGAACTGGGCCTACCCGGACACCGTGTACGGCACCGATTCGCATACCACGATGATCAACGGCATCGGCGTGCTCGGCTGGGGCGTGGGTGGTATCGAGGCGGAAGCGGCGATGCTCGGCCAGCCTTCGTCGATGCTGATTCCGCAAGTCGTCGGCTTCAAGTTGAGTGGTCGATTGCCCGAGGGCGTCACCGCTACGGATCTCGTGCTCACGGTGACGCAGATGCTGCGCAAGCTCGGCGTGGTGGGCAAGTTCGTCGAGTTCTTCGGCGACGGACTCAAACATCTGCCGCTCGCCGATCGCGCGACGATCGCGAACATGGCGCCCGAATACGGCGCAACTTGCGGCATCTTCCCGATCGATCAGGAGGCGCTGAACTACCTGCGCCTGTCCGGCCGCGACGCCGCGCAAATCAAGCTGGTGGAAGCCTATGCCAAGGTGCAGGGCCTGTGGCACGACGAGAACACACCGGCGGCCGAGTTCACCACCACGCTGGAATTGAATCTTGCCGACGTGAAGCCCTCGCTGGCCGGCCCCAAGCGCCCGCAGGATCGCGTGCTGCTGGAAGGCGTGCAGAAGAGTTTCAAGGATGCGCTAGGGCCACTCACCGCCAACCGCAAGACGCGCGAAGGCAGCGTGCGCGTCGAGAAAGACGGCGCGACGTTCAACCTCGATGACGGCGCGGTGGTGATCACGGCGATCACCTCGTGCACGAACACGTCGAATCCGGCGGTGATGCTCGGCGCCGGCCTGCTGGCGAAAAAAGCCGCGGCGAAGGGACTCAAGGCGAAGCCGTGGGTGAAGCCGTCGATCGGCCCCGGCTCACTGGTCGTCACCGACTATCTCGAAAAGACCGGTCTGCGCAAGGAACTGGAGAAGGTCGGTTTCTATGTGGTCGGCTACGGCTGCACCACCTGCATCGGCAATTCCGGCCCGCTGCCGGCGGAGATCAGCAAGGGCATCGCGCAGGGCGATCTCGCGGTTGCCTCGGTGCTGTCGGGCAATCGCAATTTCGAAGGCCGCGTGCATCCCGAAGTCAAAATGAATTACCTTGCCTCGCCGCCGCTGGTGGTCGCCTACGCGCTGGCCGGCACTTTGGATATCGATCTGACCAAGGATGCGATCGGCACCGGCAGCGACGGCAAGAGCGTGTACCTCAAGGACATCTGGCCGAGCAATCAGGAAATCTCCGACGCAATCGCCGGCTCGATCAATCCGCAGATGTTCGAGAAGAACTATGCGGACGTGTTCAAGGGCGACAGCCGCTGGAACGCGATCGCCTCGCCGGACGGCGCGGTCTACCAGTGGGACGACTCGACCTATATCAAGAACCCGCCGTACTTCGACGGCATGCGCAAGGAAGCCGGCAGCATCCAAGACATCCACGGCGCACGTGCGCTGGGTGTGTTCGGCGATTCGATCACCACCGATCATATTTCTCCGGCCGGCTCGATCAAGAAGGACAGCCCGGCGGGCCGTTTCCTGATCGCCAGGGGCGTGGCGCCTGCGGACTTCAACTCCTACGGCTCGCGCCGCGGCAACGACGATGTGATGGTGCGCGGTACCTTCGCCAATATCCGCATCAAGAACCTGATGCTCGATGGCGTGGAAGGCGGCTATACGCTGCATGTGCCCAGCGGCGAGCAACTGGCGATCTACGACGCGGCGATGAAGTACAAAGCGGAAAAGACGCCGCTCGTGGTGCTGGCCGGCAAGGAATACGGTACCG
>JAISPQ010000238.1 GCA_031274955.1 Rhodanobacter sp. | reverse complement strand
ATGTACACCTGCGTGCACCCGATCGTACCGCGACGACGTCGTTCAGCGACGAACTCGTGCGCGGCATGAGTCATCCCGCGCCGCCGCTGCGTGTGCTGCGTTCGCTCGGCTTCCTCGCGCTGGATCGCGTTGCGCCGCTCAAGCGCCGCTTTGCCCTGCGCGGCATGGGCTTTCGCGGTTACGTGCCGAACCTGTGCCTGTCGCGATGAACCGGCGTGGCGACATCGATGCGATCGTGGTCGGCGCGGGCGCGATCGGCGGCGCGATCGCGCTGGCGCTTGCACGCGACGGGTTTGCCGTCGCGCTGATCGAGGCGCGCGAGCCAAAATCCTGGTGCGCGACGGACGATGTCGATCCGCGCGTCGTCGCGCTGGCCACCGATGCGCGCGATCTGTTGGCCGATCTTCACGTGTGGCGCGCGATCGAAACCTCGCGCGCGGGTGCGTATCGCCATATGCACGTGTGGGATGCTTCCGCGCCGGGCGAACTGCATCTGGACGCGGCCGAACGCGGCGAAGCATCGCTCGGCTGGATCGTCGAAAACAAGCTGATCCAACATACGCTATGGCAAGCCGTGACCGCCGAACCCGCAGTGCGCGTGCTGTGCCCGGCGCAAGTCGCGCAGATCGAAAACGCGGCGGATGCGGTCACCGCCACGCTCGACGATGGCACGCGCCTGCGTGCACGTGTGCTGATCGCGGCCGAAGGTGCGCAATCGTCCGTGCGCGACACCCTCGGGATTCCTTACACGGGTCGCGATTACGGCCAGCGCGCCGTCGTCGCGCACGTCGGCACCGAACGTCCGCACCAATCGACCGCATGGCAGCGTTTCCAGCCGGGCGGCCCACTCGCATTTCTGCCGCTCGCCGATGGCCGCTGCTCGGTCGTATGGTCGCTGCCCGATGCGCAAGCCGCGCGCGTGCTCGCGCTCGACGATGCCGCTTTCTGCGCGGAACTGGGTTGTGCGTTCGATTTCCGTCTCGGCACAATCACCTCCGCCACACCGCGCGCCGCGTTTCCGCTGCGCCTGCGCCTGGCTGGCGAATTCGTCAGCGGCCGTTGCCTGCTCGCGGGCGATACCGCACACCTCGTGCACCCGTTGGCGGGGCAGGGCATGAACGTCGGCTTGCGCGATGCGCGCGCTTTGCGCGTGATCCTGCGCGATGCGCGCGCACGCGACGGCGACATCGGCGCCACGCCCGTGCTGCGTCGCTACGCGCGCGAGCGGCGCAGCCAAAGCACGTTGTCCGCCTATGCTTTCGATGCGATCGAACGTGTATTCGGCTCCACGCTTGCACCGGTCGCACTGCTGCGCGGCGCGGCGCTGGCCACCGCCGGCGCGCTACCACCGCTGCGCATGTTGTTGATGGATGCGGCGGCGGGGCGCTATTGAGATTCGCCTACATCGCGCGGTGGAACAAACCGAGTTTCCCGTTCAACAGAAACTTAACGCGCAATCCATCGCCTTACACTCGCGTAGCACCCAAGGCCATGAACAGGGATTCGATTGGCCTTCATTCCAGTGAAGCTGGAACCGGTGTGGCGAAAAGCGCGGCAAGGGTCTTGCGATGCGTGCCGTTCATGGTTTGATGATAGAAAATAATGATATCGTTCAGAGGGTTGGATGGATGGTGTGCGGGTAACCGTGGCCGGAGTGTGCGTGGCGATCACGATCATGGCGCGCGTGGATCGGCAGCGAAAATCACAACAGATTCCGTGAGATACATCCTGCGCCGTCAGAACGAAATTAAGGTATACTGCGAATAGTTCTCATTTTTGACTTACACATTTGTGCAACTGTGTGATTTGCCGCGAGACGTGACCGCCATGGTTGGCGAAGTCCGCGATGCCCATCGCGACGATGCAATCGCGCGTCGATTGCGCGAGTTGGGTTTCGTTGCGGGCGAGCCGGTACGCGTGGTGGCGAGAGGCCCGATCGGTGGCGATCCGCTGCTGGTGCAGATCGGTTACACACGCTTTGCGCTGCGCCGCGGTGAAGCCGCGCGCGTGCGGCTGCTCGCGCAGGCCACACCGTGAACACGATGGCTGCCGCGCTGCGCATCGCGCTGGTCGGCAATCCGAACAGCGGCAAGACTGCGCTGTTCAATCGCCTGACCGGCAGTCACCAGAAAGTCGCGAACTATGCCGGCGTCACCGTCGAGCGCAAGGAGGGCCGTTTCGTCACGCCATCGGGTTGCGTGGTGCGCTTGCTCGATCTGCCCGGCGCCTACAGTCTGGATGCGGCCAGTCCCGACGAAGCGATCACGCGCGATATCTGCGAAGGCCATCATCCGGACGAAGCCGCGCCCGATCTCATCGTGTGCGTGGTCGATGCCACGAACCTGCGCCTGCATCTGCGCTTCGTGCTGGAATTGAAGCGCCTCGGTCGGCCGATGGTGCTGGCGCTGAACATGATGGATGCCGCGCGCCGGCGCGGTATTTCGATCGACATCGCCGCGCTCGAACGCGCGCTGGGCATCCCGGTGGCGGAAACTGTTGCGATCCGGCAAGGTGGCGCCGCCGCGTTGATCGCGCGCATCGATGCGGCGGTTCCGCAGGCGCCGATTGCGCAGGACGACACGGTGGACCCGCACGCGCAGGTGCGCGCGCTGCTGGCCGCGACAGTGACGATGCCGCGCGCGACATCCGGGATTGACGATGCGGTCGATCGTGTCGTCCTGCATCCCATCGCCGGCCTGGCCATTCTTGCGGTGGCGATGTTCCTGATCTTTCAGGCCGTGTTCTCGTGGGCGACGCCGTTGCAGGATGCGGTCCGCGATGGCGTAACCATCGTCGGCGATCGTCTGGGCGCATTCCTTCTGGCCCCCGAGCATCCCTTACCGCTGCTGCACAGCCTCGTCACCCATGGAATTTTCGCCGGGCTGGGCACGGTGTTGCAGTTCCTGCCGCAGATTCTGATCCTGTTCTTGTTCATTCTGGTGCTGGAGGAATCGGGCTATCTGCCGCGCGCGGCGTTCCTGCTCGATACGCTGATGTTCAAGGCGGGCCTGACCGGCCGCGCGTTCATTCCATTGCTGTCGAGTTTTGCGTGTGCGGTTCCCGGCATCATGGCCACGCGCAGCATCGCCGATCCGCGCGAGCGCCTGACC
>JAISPQ010000232.1 GCA_031274955.1 Rhodanobacter sp. | reverse complement strand
TTGTATTTGAAACACTGTTTCCCGGCGGCGTGAGTCCATTGCCATCTACTGAAATAAGGATCATCGCTACTGGGCGACGGCAGCGAAAACACCGCACATAACTGAAAGGACTCCGTATCGAGCACCGTGTATTCATAAGGAATATGGGTATCCGGATCAGCCCCGGTCGGTTCGCGGCGTATGAATACCGAATCAGGCTTCTTCTCCAGCGCCGCCAGTTGCGTCGGTAACGCGTCATGCGCCTGGGCATACTGCTGGACGGAACCGGCAATGTCCGCAAGATCCTTTGCGCGGAGTTTATCCAGGCGGCGCTGCCGTTGCTGCATCGGCGAGCCGAGCACGAAGACGGCCGCGATGAGCGATACGACCACGGCCGCGGTGACTCCCGCCGCCAGCCATTTCATTCCAGTCGAACGATTCATACCTCACGTTCCTCGGCGCGCAAATCCCACAGATAGAACCCGAAAATCGTACCGGCGATCACGCCGACGATGAGCACCTTGAGGATGAAGCGGATCGTCAGTTCCCCTCCCAATACGCTATACACCAGCGTCACCAGATCGCCGATCAGAAAGCCCGCGGCGGCGAACAGGGTCAGATAGGTCAGCCAGCGGCGAATGGTCGACAGGCGTTTGACCGCGTTCTGCGTGAGTTCCCGCTGGATGCGATACGACAGGAACAGAAAGACCGGGAATGCGACGATGAGGAAAGAGGCCGCCCAGCGGATACTCCCTATGAGCGATTCCCTGGGATAACCCTCCTCTGTCGGATCAAGAAACTTCAGATTGACCAAATCGAAGAGCAGGCTGCCGAGATAATTGGCGCTCAGATACAGCGTCGTGAACAGCAGCAGATAGTAGAAGGCTTCACGCGCGGAGAGGTAAGGGCGCGGTTTGGGGATCGGTACCGGAAAGGCGATGTCAGCGAACAATCCGAGCGCACTCTTGATCTGCTCGGCGGGCCAACCGGCCTGCAGCAGACCTTGTTCGATATCGGGTTTCTGTAACCCTTTCGCCAATGCCGAGTAGACGAATCGTTCGAGTTCTTGAATACCTGATGCCATGATGTGCGCTCCTCCTATGAATGGGATCTTCTCGTGCCGTGCGGGCGTTTTCATCGCGCTCTTGATCTGCTCGGCGGGCCAGCCGGCCTGCAGCAGACCGTGTTCGATGTCGGATCTTTGCAACCCGTTCGCCAGCGCCGAGCGGACGAATAATTCGAGGTTTTGAATACCTGATGCCATGATGTGTGCTTCTCTATGGATGGGATCTTCTCGTGCCGTGCGGGCGTTTTCATGTCAGCGCGCGGGCAATCCGTGTCGTGGCGGGGTCATTTTTCGGACAGCATCGCAATGCCGTTTGCGGCAAGCCAGGCGGGGAGACGGATCTTGAAAAGAGCGCCGTTTTCGAAATGGCAGTCGGTGTGCCCGCAATCGAGCGCGACGAATTCACGGCCGGGCTTGTCGTGAGCGAGCCGCGCTCCCATGGCGAATGGGATAACGGAATCGTTGCGGCCGTGTTCGATAAAAACCGGGCCCTGGTATTCGCGCAGGCGCGTCAGATTGTCGAACGGATAACGCAGCAGGAACCCCGGCAGTCCGTAACGGTGCGTCATATCCTTGATCGAGGTGTAGGTCGAAAGCAGAACGAGTGCTCTGACCGGCCGATGGTGCGCCAGTTCGCTGGCCACGCCGCCGCCGATCGAGTAGCCGATCGCGATGATGCGTTGCGGATCGACATCGGGCCGAGCGGCCAGCCAATCGTAGGCAAGGTTCGCGGACTCGACGATAGGGTCGAAGGAGATCTCACCGTCGGCGCCGCAATAGCCCGGATATTCAAGTTGGAGCACGCCGACGCCGGCTTGCGCCAGAGGCTGCAGGGTGGCGAAGGAATTCTGGATACATTCGAAATTCCCATGCACATAGATCACTGCGGGAGCGGGCGCCGAGGCGCCGCGTGGCGGCTGATAGAACAGGCGGACCTTGCCGAAGGATGCCGGGATTTCCACGAGTTGGCCCGTCGCCGGCCATGGCGCCGCGAGCGGGTAGTGCTGGCCGGACGCCCCTGGAAAAAGGATGCGGTCCTGTTGGCTGAACATCACGCTGGCATAGAGCGGATAGAGCAGCAGCAACGGCAAAAGCAAGGCGCGGAGTTTCATGGCGTCATGTCTTGGATCGGATTCGTCCCGGTTTCGCGAGGGGGTGTCATGGAATAGGTGCCGGCTGTCGGGTTCACAGATAGTGCATGGCGGGGCGTCCGGCAAATTTTCGTACCGGAGTGATGCGGCGTGCGTGGAAAGGTATTAGATTCCGATACCGTCCCTTTCACGGAAGCGGCGCATGAGCGCAGCCATATCCATCGTGCGCGGCATTCGCGCCGCCTTGCGCCAGCGCGGCATGACGTATCGCGAGTTGGCGGCCGCGATCGGTGTCAGCGAGCCTACGATCAAGCGCGATTTGAGTCGCGGCAATTTCTCGCTGAACCGGCTCGACGGCATCTGCACGGCGCTGGGCCTGTCGCTGCATGATCTGGCCCAGGCGCCGGTGGCGTCCGCATTGCTGACGCAACTCAGCCAGCAGCAGGAACGCGCGCTCGTGCGCGATACGCGCTTGCTGGTCGTGACGTATCTGCTGGTCAACGACTGGAAATGGAACGAGATTACCTCGACGTTCCAACTCGACGACAACGCACTGATTTCGGCGCTCTTGCGGCTGGATGAATTGGGCATCGTCGATTACCGGCCGCCGCGCCGCATTCGCAAGCTGACCGCGCGCAATTTCGCCTGGCGCAAGGATGGGCCCGTGCACGAATTCTTCCTCGGGCGCGTCGCACCGGAATTTCTGCGTGCATCGTTCGATGCGCCGGGCGACGAACTGCGCTTCCTCGGCGGCCTGTTGTCGCAAGCCTCCCAGGTGCGGATGAAGGCGGCGGTCGAACGTCTTGCCCAGGAATTCGAAGAATGCGCCCATGGTGATACGCGTCTCGCGTTGGAGGCGAAGGACGGATACAGCCTGCTGCTGGCCATGCGCCAATGGGAGTTCTCGGAGTTCACGCGATTGCGGCGCAAGTGACGCTGCCCGGCAGCGGGCCGGGCGTACAATCACTGGATGGAAATGCGGGGCCATGCGCCATCGCATTTCTTGTCTGCCTCACGGGTGCGTGCGAAAGCGGTGCAGAGGATCGATACAGTGTCCGATCTGGATGTGTTGCTCGCGCGCATCCATGGCGCGCATGAGGAGACGCACCATCAGGCCGTCGTGCTGCGCGAGGCGCTTGAAACGTGGCATCCCTGACAATCCCTGGCGCAAGGAATTTTTCCATGAGCGAATTCGTCACCCATGTCACCGATGCCACCTTCCAAGCCGACGTGCTGCAATCGCCGACGCCGGTACTGGTCGATTTCTGGGGCGAATGGTGCGGACCGTGCAAGGCGATGGCGCCGATGCTCGACCAACTCGCGGCCGATTATTCCGGACGTCTGAAAATCGCCAAAGTCGAACTCGACAAGAACCAGCGCACCGCGCTGGCGTGCGGCGTACGTTCCGCACCGACGCTGTTGCTGTTCAAGGGCGGCAAGGTACAGGCCACGCAGATCGGCATGGTCTCACGCTCTGCGCTTGCCGCGCTGATCGAGCGCGTGATCTGAGTAGGGAGTTTGTTGATCCACGCGACCCGCGTGCGCAAATGGCTGGATCGTGGCAATGAAATAGCCGTATTCGTCGGACTGGCTTGGTGTGGGCTTGGCGGGAGACTTTGAACAGGCTCTAATAACGGACCGATGTTTTCCTTAAGTGAAAAGGAGTCCGACGATGTCCGTTGTACGCATGAGCGATCTGGATCTCACCGGCCGGCGCGTATTGATTCGCGAAGACCTGAACGTGCCGATCGAAAACAACCGCATTACATCCGAAACGCGCATCCTCGCCGCACTGCCCACGCTCAGGCTCGCATTGGAGAAAGGCGCCGCGGTGATGGTGACGTCGCATCTGGGGCGTCCCAAGGAAGGGCAATGGAGCGCGCAGGATTCGCTCGCGCCGGTCGCCAAGCGCCTGGGCGAATTGCTCGGCCGCGAGGTGCCGCTGGTCAAGGATTGGGTCGATGGCGTAGATGTGCGGCCCGGCCAGATCGTGCTGCTGGAAAACTGCCGCATGAACGTCGGCGAAGGCAAGGACGATGAAGCCCTGTCGCGCAAATATGCCGCGCTTTGCGATGTGTTCGTGATGGATGCCTTCGGCACTGCGCATCGTGCGCAGGCATCCACGCATGGCGTGATCCGTTTCGCGAAAAGCGCGGCCGGCGGCCCGCTGCTGATGGCCGAACTGGATGCGCTCGCGCGCGCGCTCGAACATCCGGCGCGGCCGTTGCTCGCGATCGTCGCCGGCTCCAAGGTGTCCACCAAGCTCGAGCTATTGGAAACACTGGTCGGCAAGGTCGATCAACTGATCGTCGGCGGCGGCATCGCGAACACCTTCATTGCGGCGGCGGGCCACAAGGTCGGCAAATCGCTGGTCGAGATGGATCTGATCGATACCGCGAAGAAAATCAGCGCGGCCGCCAAAGCGCGTGGCGCGCAAGTGCCGATTCCGGACGATGTGGTCGTCGCGTCGGCGTTCGCCGCCGATGCGCCGGCGACCGTGAAAGCCGTGGATGCGGTGAGTGATGGCGACATGATCCTCGACATCGGTCCGCAAACCGCGCAGCGTTACGCGCAGATGATCGGGGAGGCCGGCACCGTGGTGTGGAATGGACCGGTCGGCGTGTTCGAGTTCGACGCGTTCGGCAAGGGCACGCTGGCGCTGGCGCGGGCGATCGCCGATTCCAGCGCGTTCTCGATTGCCGGCGGTGGCGACACCTTGGCCGCGATCGAGAAATACGGCGTCGCCGACAAGGTGTCGTACATCTCCACCGGCGGCGGTGCGTTCCTCGAATTCCTCGAAGGCAAGGAACTACCAGCGGTCGCCGCGCTGAAGGTGCGTTAGTGTCCTGAGTCAGTCAGCCCCTACATGGCCTACACATCAGTCTGGGCTCGCGAAACGTATCTACGGCCGTTCGAGTCGGGTAGACTGGCCTTTGCTCAACACGGATAGCGGAACACCGCAACGGTGTTCACGGAGGGTCTACCCTTGAACGTGCTTAACGATATTCTCGATCAGGATCCCGATCCCATCGAAACCCGCGAGTGGATCGATAGCATCAAGGGCGTGATCGATGCCGACGGCACCGAGCGCGCGCACTATCTGCTCGAACGCATGGTCGGCGAAACGCGCCGTGCCGGTGGCCATCTGCCGTTCCAGCCGACCACCGAATATGTGAACACCATTCCGCTGCATCGCGAGGCGCGCACGCCGGGCGATATGA
>JAISPQ010000171.1 GCA_031274955.1 Rhodanobacter sp. | reverse complement strand
TCGGAACTGTTGAAGATCGAACGGGTAGGTCGGCACGATAATTTCTTTGATCTGGGCGGCCATTCACTGCTGGCGGTGCAACTGGTATCGCAGTTGCGGCAGGCGTTGAACGTCGAGGTATCGCTGTCGCACATCTTCGCGTATCCGACCCTGCAAGCGCTTGCCAAGGAATGCCTGAGTAGCGGTCATGGGTTGGGCGTTGTTGCTCTACGCGCTACGGGCAGTGATCTTCCCCTCTTCTTGGTGCACGATGTATCCGGCGAAGTGCTGTGGTGGGGAACGCAACTGACGCGCCATCTCGACACGAATATCCCGGTGTATGGTTTAGCGGCAGAACCACCGGCCGAACTCACACGGCGGACCATAGAAGAAATGGCCGCTCGTTTGGTTCAAGTCATTCGTTGCGTCCAGCCGAGCGGACCTTATCGCATTGCCGGCTGGTCTTTCGGTGGGACACTGGCGTATGAGATCGCTACACAACTTATTGGCAATGGCGAGGAGGTGCAGTTCCTCGGACTGTTGGATACCCGGTACCAGACGGCACCAGTAGAGAGGTTTTGGCAAGACGGCGCACTACTAAGAGAATTGGTTCTACGGAAAAACCCGTCCCCTGCTACGGTCAAAGCACTCAATGCCGTTGATCCCGCCGACCTGGATGCGTTGTGGCAGAAATGTCAGGAGCTATCTCTCATACCGGAAAACCAAGTCTCCCTAAGCATGGCGGATGTGCAACTATATTTCTCACGCATGCACATGCATACCCAGGCTGTCGAAGCGTACGAAGCCCATCCGATCAACATCCCGGTTCATCTTTTTGTCGCTCAAGATGACCACACGGATGAGCCCCCATTCGGTTGGGACAAGGTTTTGCCTGCTGAACGGATGCCGCTTATCTTCGTTCCAGGCGACCACCGGTCAATGGTGGAAGAGCCAAACGTGGCCACACTGGGCGCACAGCTTTCACGCTGTATCGGCGAGAAAATTCAGGCAATTTCTCTAGACAGAACATCTTCACCAGACAGATGCGAACAAAAACTGCTCAGCCGATACTGACGACCGTCCGTCCGAGCGAGCCGCCCGCCAACATGGTAGCGAAAACGCCGGGGAGTTCGGTCAGAGCCACTTGCCGGCTGGCGATCTTCGCCAGATGCGCCGGTTTCCAGTCGCCGGCGAGGCGTTCCCAGACCTGTTCGCGGATCGAGCGCGCCGAGCCGCCGGAGGCCACACCGAGCAGGCTCAACCCGCGGAGGATGAAAGGCATCACGGTGGTGGCCAACTCCGGCGATGCGGCCAGCCCGCAACTGGCGATGTTGCCGTAGGGATGGATCACGCGCGTAAGGCCGGCCAGCATGTCGCCGCCGACGTTGTCGATCGCGCCGGCCCAGCGGGAGGTTTCCAGAGGGCGCTGACCCCAGTAAAGCTCATTGCGCGCGATGCATTGCTTGGCACCCAGATCGATCAGCCAGTCGAACTGCTCGACCTTGCCGGTGATCGCGTGCGCCTCGAAGCCGGCGCGGGTGAGGATGTCGATCGCAAGTGAACCGACGCCGCCGGTCGCGCCGGTGACGACGATCGGCCCCATGTCCGGTGTCTGACCGTTGCGCACCATCTGCAACAGCGAGAGCGCTGCCGTGTAGCCGGCCGTGCCGAGCGCCATCGATTCGCGCAGGGTCAGTCCGGTCGGCAGCGGAATCGTGCTCTTGGATTCCAGCCGCACGTAGTGTGCGTAGCCGCCATCGCGCGTTTCCGACAGGTCGCAACCGGTGCACAGCACCGGATCGCCTTCCTTGAAAGCCGGATCGGTCGATGCGGCGACATGGCCGGCCGCATCGATACCACCGTTCAACGGAAACCGTCGCAGGATCTTGCCCTTGCCGGTTCCGGCCAGCGCGTCCTTGTAGTTGACCGACGAGTACGCGACCTTGACGAGCACCTCGCCGGGCGATAGTTCGTCGATACGCATTTCTTCGATGCCGGAGCGATAGCCGCCGGTGTCGTTGCGGATGCGGAAGGCGGGGAAGGGCGTTTGCGGATTCATCATCTGAACCTCGTTGGCTTTTCACAGCACACCGGAGTTGCCAATCAGTTCGCCTTGTGGATCGCGCGTTTATCCACCGCCAGTGCGGCTTCGTGGACCGCTTCGCTCAGCGTTGGGTGGGCATGCACGATACGCGCGATGTCCTCGGATGAGCCCTTGAATTCCATCGCCACCACACATTCGGCGACCAGTTCGGACACGTTCGCGCCGACCAAATGTACGCCGAGAATGCGATCGGTTTGTGCGTGCGCGATCATCTTCACGAAACCGGCCGGTTCGTTCATCGCGACGGCGCGACCGATTGCGGCGAACGGAAAGCTGCCGGTCTTGTACGGAATATTCTCGGCCTTGCACTGCGCCTCGGTCTTGCCGACCCAGGCGATTTCCGGTTCGGTGTAGACCACCCATGGAATCGTCTCCATGTTCACGTGGCCCGGCTTGCCGGCGATGATTTCCGCGACGGCGATACCTTCCTCGAAACCCTTGTGTGCGAGCATCGGGCCGCGCACGCAGTCGCCGATGGCCCAGACGCCATCGACGCCGGTCCAGCAGTGTTCGTCCACGACGACGCGACCGCGCTCGTCGAGTTTCACACCGGTGCCCTCGCCGAGCACGCCGTTGGTATAGGCGCGGCGGCCCACGGCGACCAGTAACTTGTCGACGACGAGTTGCTTTTCGCCGTTCTTGCCGCTGTAGGCGAGGTGGACTTCATCGCCTTTGACCTTGGCGCTGGAGAGCTTGGCATCAAGTTCGATCTTGAGACCCTGCTTGGTGAGTTCGCGCAGTGCGGTTTTGGCGACCTCCGCATCGGCGGCGGCGAGGAAGTCCGGCAGCGCCTCGATGATCGTCACCTCGCTGCCGAGGCGCTTCCACACGCTGCCCAGTTCCAGACCGATCACACCGGCGCCGATCACGCCCAGACGTTTGGGCACTGCATCGAACGCGAGCGCGCCGGCGTTGTCGACGATGCGCTTGCCGTCGAACTTGGCAAAGGGCAATTCGATGGGCGCCGAACCGGTGGCGATGATGATGTTGGTTCCCGCGATGATCTGCGTGCCGCCATCCGGTGCGGTGATCTCGACGTGGCGATCGCCGAGCAGCTTGCCCTTGCCGAGGAACGCGGCGATCTTGTTCGCCTTGAACAGCATCGCCACGCCGCCGGTGAACTGTTTGATGATACCGTCCTTGCGGCCGATCATCGTCTTGATATCGATGGTGGCGTCTTTCGCTGTGATGCCGTGCACGCCGAAGTGCCGGGTGAGATTCCAGAACTGTCTGGACGAATCCAGCAGGGCCTTGGACGGAATGCAGCCCACGTTGAGGCAGGTACCGCCCAGCGCAGCCTTGCCGTCGGCGCCGACCCAGGCATCGACACAGGCAACTTTGAGGTCAAGCTGGGCCGCACGGATTGCCGCGTGATAGCCGGCCGGGCCGCCACCGATAACGATGACATCGAAGGATTCGCTCATTTCATGTACTCGCTGAAGAGCAGAGACTGGGGATTGGAGATTCGAGATTCGAGATTCGAAAAGAACGGGCTTTTCCCAATCTCGAATCCCCGATTCCGGCTTATAGGCCCAGCAACATGCGTTGCGGATTTTCCAATTGGTTCTTGATATCGACCAGAAACAGCACCGCATCCTTGCCGTCGATGATGCGGTGATCGTAGCTGAGCGCGACGTACATCATCGGCGCGGCGACGATCTGACCGCGCTCGACGATCGCGCGCTCCTTGATCGTGTGCATGCCGAGGATCGCGCTCTGCGGCGGGTTGACGATCGGCGTGGAGAGCAGCGAGCCGAAGGTGCCGCCGTTGGTGATCGTGAACGTGCCGCCGGAGAGATCGTCCAGCGTGAGGCCGCCTTCGCGCGCTTTCTTCGCATAGGCGAGGATTGCCTTTTCGATATCGGCGAAACTCATCGATTGCGTATCGCGCAGCACCGGCGTGACCAGGCCCTTGTCGGTCGAGACTGCGACCGAAATATCCTGATAGCCGTGATAGACGATGTCGTTGCCGTCGGCCGAGGCATTGACGACCGGATGGCGTTTGAGGGCTTCGCATGCGGCCTTGACGAAGAAGCTCATGAAACCGAGCTTGACGCCGTTGGCCTTCTCGAACGCCTCGCCCAGTTCCTTGCGCAGTGCTGCGGTTTTGGCGAGATTGATCTCATTGAACGTGGTCAGCATCGCAATCGAGTTCTTCGACTGCATCAGGCGCTCGGCGATCTTCGCGCGCATACGCGTCATCGGTACGCGCTCTTCGGGGCGTGCGCCGGGTGTGGCTGCGACCGACGGCGCTATCGCGGCAGGCGCACCGTCGCGCATGAAGTTGACGAGGTCTTCCTTGGTCACACGGCCATCGCGGCCGGTACCCGACACGGTATGCGGATCGATCTTGTTCTCAGCCACGATACGCTGGCCGGCCGGTGAGAGCGCGTCGGCCTTGGATGTCGCCTGCACCTCCGCTGCGGCAGACTGCGCTGCTGCGGGCTTGGCCGTTGCTGGCGCGGTCGTCGCGGCGCTTGTCACCGCGCCGGCTTCGATGATCGCCAGCACCTGCTGACTCGTCACTGTGGCGCCGGTGTTCTGCTTGATCTCTTTGAGCACGCCATCCGTGGGCGCCGGCACTTCGAGCACGACCTTGTCGGTTTCCAGATCGACCAGGTTTTCATCGCGCTTGACCGCATCGCCGGGTTTTTTGTGCCAGCTTGCGATGGTGGCATCGGCAACCGATTCGGGCAGGACGGGGACTTTGACTTCGATCGACATGGTGGAATCCTTGGGTTCAGACGCACGTCCGTAAACACGAAAATCAGGCGGCGGCCTTCCCGGCCGCACGCAGGTAGGCTCACTCGGCCACGATATCTGCTCCGATCGGCAGCACCAGCGCCTGTTCGACGAGGGCTGCTTGTTCTCGCAGGTGAGTACTCGTATGTCCGCATGCGGGCGCCGGCGAACGTGCACGGCCGGCGTAGGCGAGCGTCCGCTTGGGGCCGATGACGGCCTTGAGGTGATGCCGGATCTGGTACCAGGCGCCCTGGTTCAACGGTTCTTCCTGACACCAGATGACTTCTTTCGCGGCCGGGTACTTCGCAAGTTCAGTGCAGGCTTCGGGGCGCGGGAATGGATACAGTTGTTCCACGCGCACGATGGCCACGTCGTCGATGCCGTGTTTACCGGCTTCCTCGACGAGATCGTAATAAACCTTGCCCGAGCACAGCACGATACGGCGCACTTTTGCGCCTGGTTTCTTCGCGGTACTGTCGGGGATCACGAGCCGGAAACCGTCGTCGGCGAGTTCGGCGATCGTGGAGACCGCGAGCTTGTGGCGCAGCAGTGATTTCGGCGTCATCACGATCAGCGGTTTGCGCACCGCGCGCAGCATCTGCCGGCGCAGCAGGTGGAACATCTGCGCCGGTGTGGTCGGCACGCAGACCTGCATGTTCTCCAACGCGCACAGTTGCAGAAAACGCTCCAGACGCGCGGAGGTATGTTCCGGTCCCTGGCCTTCGTAACCATGCGGCAGCAGCAGCACCAGGCCGCAGTAGCGCCCCCACTTGGCTTCGCCCGATGAAATGAACTGGTCGATGACGACCTGCGCACCATTGGCGAAGTCGCCGAACTGACCTTCCCACAACACCAGTGCGCGCGGCTCGGCGGTCGCGTAACCGTATTCGAACGCCATCACCGCTTCTTCGCTGAGCAACGAATCGATGATGGCGACGTTCGCCTCCTCGCGCACCGCCGACAGCGGCAGATAGTCGCCGCCGCTGTTCTGATCGTGCAGCACGGCGTGGCGGTGGAAGAACGTGCCGCGCCCGACATCCTGGCCGACCAGCCGCAGGCTGTAGCCGTCGGCAATCAATGAGGCATAGGCGAGATTCTCTGCATGGCCCCAGTCCATCGGCTGCTGGCCGGCGGCCATCTTCTCGCGGTCTTCGTAGATTTTGGCGACGCGCGGATGCAGCGTGATGCCCGAAGGAAGCGCGAGGATTTTCTTGCACAGCGCGGTCTGTGTCTGTGCGGCGACGCCGGTATCCACCGATTCGGACAGTTTGACGCCAAGATGGGGCGTCCAATCCAGGGCGAACTCATCCCGGTAATCGGGATCGAGCTCGACGACCGGCGCGCCGGCTTCCAGGTGCGCGCGATAGTCGTCGACCAGCGTCTTGGCGTCGCCCTCGTTGATGATGCCGTCCTGGATCAGCTTGCGCGCATACAATTCGCGCGCAGTCGGCCGCGCCCGGATGATCCGGTACATCAGCGGTTGCGTCGCCCCCGGTTCGTCGGCCTCGTTATGGCCGTGGCGGCGATAGCAGACCACATCGATCACCACATCGCGTTTGAACTTCTGGCGGAAGTCGAACGCCAGCCGCGTGACGAACAGCACAGCCTCGGGATCGTCGCCGTTTACATGGAACACCGGCGCATTGACCATCTTGGCCACGTCGGTGCAGTACAACGTGGAGCGCGCATCCTGCGGGTTGGATATGGTGAAGCCGATCTGGTTGTTGATCACGATATGGATCGTGCCGCCGATGCGGAAACCGCGCGCCTGCGACATGCTGAGCAGTTCCATGTTGACGCCCTGGCCCGCCAGCGCGGCATCGCCGTGGATCAGCACCGGCACTACCTGCTCACAATGCTCGTCGTGACGGCGCGTCTGGCGCGCGCGCGCGGAACCGGCGACGACCGGATTGATGATCTCCAGATGCGATGGATTGAACGCCAGCGCGACATGTACCGTGTGTCCGGGCGTCTTCACATCGGCGCTGGTTCCCAAATGGTATTTCACGTCGCCCGAATGCTCGGGATCATCCGGATGATCGAACTTGCCGTCGAATTCGGCAAAGAGTTTCTGCGGCGGCTTGCCGAGGATGTTGACCAGCACGTTCAGGCGCCCACGATGGGCCATACCCATCACCATGTCCTTCATGCCGTCGCTGCCGCCGCGACGGATCAACTCGTCGAGCAGCGGAATCAAACTATCGCCGCCTTCCAGCGAAAAACGCTTCTGGCCGACGTAGCGGGTGTGTAGATAGCGTTCCAGACCATCGGCCTGCACGAGCTTTTTCAGCACGCGTTTCTTATCGTCCGCGTTGAGGCCATAGTCCCCACCGGCGCGCTCGAGTTGTTCATGTACCCACTGGCGCTGCTTGACATCCGGGATGTGCATGAACTCGGCGCCGATACTGCCGGCATATGTTGCCTGCAGACGCGCCTGCAGAGCGCGCAGCGTGAGCCGAGTCGGGCCGGCCAATGCGCCGGTGTTGAACTGGGTGTCCAGATCCGCGTTGTTCAAGCCATGGAATGCCGGATTCAGATCCGGCGCTCCGGGGCGCGGCAGCAGGCCCAGCGCCTGGAGATCGGACTCGGGGAACGCATGCGCCATGTCCAGCGGATCGAGCTTGGCCGCCAGATGACCGCGTGCGCGATAGGCGGTGACGAGCCTGAATACGCCGGCCTGTTTCTGCGCGATCGCGCTATCGGTTGTCGTGGCCGGCGCCGTGTCCCGCTGGATCGACTTCTGCGCGGCTGCGATACGCGCGATGGCCGCCGAGTGTGGCTGGTCGCCGGCCTCGCGGCCATGCAGCGCCTGGAAATAGTCGCGCCACTGTGCGCCGACCGAGGAGGGATCGGCTAGCCAGGATTCGTAAAGGTCTTCGATAAAGGCGGCGTTGCCACCGCAGATCGGCGAAGTCGCCTGGAACTGCTGAAGAAGACTGGGTTGGGACGGGATCACGTTCACGTTATCACACTGAATACAGACGAAAAGGCGCGCCATCGCGATTAACGCGGCCGTGTATGCGCAGCCGATATGATGACGAATTATAGCGCCTCGGCGCGATGTGGTGCTGATGGTGCGTATGTTGCGATAGACCGTTACCCGTCTCGTGACTCGATATGCGCATGGTAATAGCCGCCACGCTCTTGCACGCGGATCGGTGCGCCATAGGCTTCGCTCAGAATCCCGGCACACAAGACGTCGCGCTTGTTTCCGCTGGCGAACACGCGCCCGCCGCGCAGCACGATGACATGCTCGATTTCGGGCAAGATTTCTTCGAGATGGTGTGTCACCAGAACCAGCGTCGTGCCCGCATGCGCCAGCGTGCGCAAGGTTTCCAGCAAGGTGCGCTGAGCGACGAAATCCAGACCCGTCGTCGGTTCATCCAGCAGCAATGCGCCCGGATCGTGCGCGAGCGCGCGTGCGATGAGCACGCGTCGCGCCTCGCCGGTCGACAAGGTCGGCAGACGGCGATGCGCCAGATGAGCGGCGCCGAGCCGTTCGAGCGCTTTCATGGCCGCCATGCGTTGTGCACGGGTGACGATCATGCCCACATCGATGACCTGGCTCGAAAAGAATCCTGCCAGCACCGCATCGAGCGCATCGGTCAGATCGTCCGTTACAAAGCGGTATTGCAGATCGCCCGAGACGATGCCCATATGCTTGCGTAACTCGAACACATTCCAGCGTTCGCGTCCGAACAAGCGCAGCGGTGCACGCTCGCCCGGTTCGCGTGCGAACGGATAATCGTCGCGATGGATCAGGCGCACGAGCGTGGATTTACCCGCGCCGTTGGGCCCGAGGATTGCCGTATGCTGGCCCTGTTCGATGCGCAGCGACATGCCGCGCAGAATGGCGACGCCATCACGCGCCAGGTGCGCATCGTTGAGTTCGAGCAGGGCAGGGCGGGGATTCTCGTCGATATCGGTCACGGCTATTCAAACCTCAAGCGGCAAGTGTGACACCTCGATCCAGCAAGGTGTGACGAAGGAAAAACAATAACGATATCAACATGAGCATCAGGATGATTTCCTGGACCGCGCGCGCAGCAGGGCGAAGTGACCCGCATCGATGAGCATGCGTACCAGTGTGCGGTCGCGCGGCGCGATGTCGGCGAGCGAGAACTCGTCGTACGCGCCGAGGGTGCGCGCCAGCGCCGGTGAACAGACGTGGCTTTCACCGCAGACGAACAGAACGGCGTGGTTCCCTTCGCGTATCCAAGCGCAGCGCGACCACGGATTGCGCCGCACGCGCGTGGCCTGCGTCACGGCGCGTTCGAAGGCACGGTCCGTCAACGGCTGCGGATTCGCCGCGACGATTTGGGCGCTGCGATAGCGCGTGATGAAACGGCCGAACCATGCGCGCAGAAACGCCGGATCGATTTCATCGCGCTGCGCCGCGCGCGTTGCCGGTGCGATGCGCAACCACGGCAACGCAGCCATGACGCGTGCAATGGCGGTGTCGTGGATTTCGCCGTCGCCGCGTGCCGGAGCGAGATCGGGGTCTGTCATGCGTTGGGATTCGGGGAGGTGCTCGGCGAACGCCTCGGAGAAATCCAGTAGCAGTTCGGCCGCGGACGGCGCGCGCAGGCCGAACGAATAGGTCAGACATTCACCGACCGCCACACCGTGATGCGGCACACCCGGCGGCAGATAGAGCACATCGCCGGGTTCGAGCGTCCAGTCGTGCGTCGGTGCGAATTCACGCAGAAGCCGCAGCTCCACATCGTCGCGGAACGCCGTGGGCGCTGCGGGGTCGGTGCTGATCTGCCAGCGTTTGCGGCCCAGCCCTTGCAGCAAGAACACATCGTAATGATCGATATGCGCGCCGACCGAGCCACCGTCCACGGCGTAGCTGAGCATCACATCGTCGAAGCGCCAGCGTGGCAGGAACGCAAACGCCGCGAGCAACGCGCCGACTTGCGCATCCCACTTATCCACGTCCTGTACCAGCAGCGTCCAATGTGTTGATGGAAGCCGCGCGAAATCGCCTGCCGCGAACGGCCCGGTGCGCACCTCCCAATGATCGCTACGTGGATCACGGATCGCGATGCGTGCCAACGCAGAGTCCTCGCAGGCCAGACCCGCCAGATCGTCCGGCGTAACGGGGCCGGAAAACTGAGGGAATGCAGCGCGGATCAGCAACGGATGTTTCTGCCAGTAATCGCGCAGAAAGCGTGCCGGCGACATACCGAGCCATTGGCTCGGGGTGGCGCGTATCTCGTGTTTCATGGTGTCCATTTGCCACGATCTCCCGTCAAGCAGCGGGCCACAAAAGCACGCGCGGGCCGCGAAAGAACGTGGGAGTGTATGTCAACAAAGACTGGATGGTATCGGTCACGCCCAAACGCGGGTGGTTGAGCGCAGCTTGGCTTGGCTGGAGGAGAAGTGCCGGCGGCTATGGAAGAACCCCCGAGCGCCTACTCAACACCAGCTTGCAGTTCATCCATCGGGCGTTCCTGTCTCATGGCGTCCACCCTCATGAAATTTACACAAATTTTCAAAAATTTTCGAATTTCGACTTGACATGAACAAAAACATGTTAAAAAATGTGATCCAATAGGTAGAATGAGGCTTCTTGAAGGTGCCCAGTGGTACCCGAACGCGCAAGCACAACAGTTTCGGAAGTTTCGGATCTGATGGGGGCGAGGGAGGGGCAGGAGACGGTATCCAAGAAGATGCTCGGGCCTAGTACATCTACATCGTTCCATCAAAACCAAGCTCGGTCTTTCTTATGCAACTGAAGGATCTCGGGTATTTGTAGGAGCAGATGAGACTTCGTAAGATTCCGCTGTATGGAATGATTACAAAAATACCGCGATCAATCGCGCGGCTGTTAAAAATATATTTCATGTGTTATTTGTTTTCTTGAAGGCCGACTTGTGCGAAAAAATATGGAACAGGGAGTATTTGTTATCTAAATGTCATAGTGTATTGTATAATACGGATGGATACAATACGGATATGGATACTGTTTCCAGTGATGCAAGTAGTTTTTTTTGCATCAAATTGCAATAGGATTGGTTGCGACGACAGCGCTGCTTGTACCAGTGCTGCTTGTACCCTTGGCCCTGAGGAGAATTTGAAATGAAATCGTCAAAACTGTTGGTTGCTGTTTTTTTACTTATAGGTACTGTAGCTTTTAGTGGGTCTGTAGGAGCATCTGTTCTAATCAGTCCTAGTACATCCAGTACACCACCACCGCCTGCAAGGGTGGACATAGTTGTTCCTGTTATCAGTAATATGTACACATTAACGGTTCCTACACCGGATCAAGTTACAAAAGCTATAATTGAAAATTACGCAATCATCTGGACATATATTGCTCATGTTACGCTTGAGGACGGTAGTACGGCAAGACTTTGTAGTCTACAAGGATGTGCGGTTTATACCTATACAAACGGGAGTTGGGGGGATGGTATATATAAAAGTTATCCGCCCTCGGCTAATAATAAAACAATTACGTTCCCAATTATAATTATAGCTTGGCCCTGGCTGCCCGTTGGCTCCAATTAAAAAGAACGCACGTCGCTCTCGTGTAAGCACCTCATAACCTCGTCATTCCCGCGAAGGCGGGAATGACGTTGTTGGGTAGGGTTGGCGTCGATGGAAGGCTGTACTTTCACGCTAACTGTCATGGCGGGTGTGTGCCACCCCGGATGATGAAAGAAACGCCCCCCCCATTTGTCATTCTGCGCGGCGCGTAGCGCCGTCGCAGAATCCATACGGGTTTGGATTGTGCGACTACGCGGAGCCTCGCTCCGCTACGCGCAGAATGACGGAGGGAGTGGATTG
>JAISPQ010000095.1 GCA_031274955.1 Rhodanobacter sp. | reverse complement strand
CGCGCGCACGACGTGCGCCGCTTGATCCACGGCCACACGCATCGGCCAGCGGTGCATCGAATCGATCTGCAAGGAACCACCGCCGAACGGATCGTGCTGGGCGATTGGTATGCGCACAGCAGCATCCTGCGCGTGACGGAAAACTCGATCCAACTCACTTGAGTGCGCAAGTGCATATACCGCACTTATGCGTTACTCACCGGAATATCGGTCGCTCCACCTACCCGGTCCGGCAGTGGCTGGCGCACTCACGATTACGCACAATGATGCTTTGCTTTCCACGGGTACCCCATGGATACCGCCACGCGCCACCGTTTCGAACATGAACTGACCGCGATCCGCGAACAGGGTTTGTACAAGACCGAACGCATCCTCACCACGCCGCAGTCCGCGGCGATCCGCACCGCCCAAAGCGGCGAAGTCCTGAACTTCTGCGCCAACAACTATCTCGGCCTCGCCGACCATCCCGAAATCATCGCCGCCGCCAGACACGCGCTCGACACGCATGGTTTTGGCCTGGCCAGCGTACGCTTCATCTGCGGCACGCAGGATGTGCACAAGCAACTGGAAAAAACCATCGCGACCTTCTTCGGCACCGACGATGCGATCCTCTACACGAGTTGTTTCGATGCCAACGGCGGCCTGTTCGAGACGATCCTCGACGAAGACGACGTGGTCATTTCCGATGCGCTGAACCACGCCTCGATCATCGATGGCATCCGCCTGTGCAAGGCCGAGCGCCGCCGTTACGCCAACGGCGACATGACCGAACTGGAAAACCATCTGGCGCAAACACAGAACAAACGCACACGCCTGATCGCCACCGACGGCGTGTTCTCGATGGACGGCCACATTGCCAAACTCGATGAAATCGTTGCGCTGAAAAAGCGCTACAACGCGCTCTTGATGGTGGACGATTCGCACGCCACCGGCTTCGTCGGCCCAACCGGCCGCGGTACGGCCGAACTGCATGGCGTGATGAACGAAGTCGATATCTTCACCTCCACCCTGGGCAAGGCGCTCGGCGGTGGCTCCGGCGGCTTCACCACCGGCCGCCAGCCGATCATCGACCTGCTGCGCCAACGCTCGCGCCCGTATCTGTTCTCGAACACCCTGCCACCGCCGCTGGTCGCCGCATCGATCAAGGTATTCGAGATGCTCTCATCGAGCACCGCGCTGCGCGATCGGGTCAACCAGAACGCCCTCTACTTCCGCAAGCGCATGCGGGAGGCCGGCTTCGACATCCAGCACGGCACACATCCGATCGTGCCGGTGATGCTGTACGACGCCAGGCTCGCTCACACCTTTGCCTGTGAACTTCTCACCCAAGGCATCTACGTGACCGGCTTCTTCTACCCGGTCGTGCCGCAGGGACAGGCACGCATCCGCACGCAGATGAGCGCGGCGCATACGCGCGAGCAGATCGACCGTGCGGTCGCGGCGTTCGTGGACGTGGGCTGCAGACTCGGTGTGCTGAAAAGCTGAAAGCTCTCAATGGCCGCCTGCTTCCGAGCCGCCCTTGGCTGTAAACGGCGGACGCGCCAGCCAGATCACCACAATCAGGGCGAGAAAAACCCAGCCCAGCATGTGGAAGATTTCGTTGAACGACATCTGGTAACCCTGCTGCATCAGCATCTGCTCAAGCGTCACACTCGCGTTCTGCACGTTGTCGTTGTTGCCCACCGTCTCCAGCACGGCGGACGCGGAAGCATCGTAAGGAGTGATGTGCTCGCTCAGGCGCGCATGGTGCAAGATGGCGCGGTGGCCCCATAAAAACGTGGTGAGCGATGCGGAAAAACTCGCCCCCAAGGTGCGCAGAAAAGTAGCCAGTCCCCCACCCGCCGCGATCTCATTGGGCTGCAAATTCGATAGCAGAATCGTCGTCACCGGCATGAAAAACAATGCCACACCCAAGCCCTGCAGCAACTGCACCAGCGCCACATGAGTGAACTCCACTTGCAGATAAAACTCGGAACGCAAAAAACAGGTTGTGCCCATCACCAGAAATGCGCAGGAGGCAAGCAGGCGCAAATCGATACGATTGGCGTATTTACCCACCAGAAAAACCAGCATGACCGGTAGAACGCCTATCGGAGCCGCCGCAAACCCCGCCCAGGTAGCGGTATAGCCCATGTTCCGTTGCAGCCACTGCGGTATCAGCAGACCGATGGCGAAAAACGAGGCATACGCCAACACCAGCGTCAGTGTACCTACCCGGAAATTATGATGATGCAACAGGCGTAGATTGACGATCGGATCGTCATCGGTCAGCTCCCAGATCAGGAATACCGCCAGTGCGATGGCTGAAATGATGCTGGCCACCACGATGAACGGCGAATTGAACCAGTCTTCGTCATTGCCTTTGTCCAACACGATTTGCAGCGCGCCCACGCCGATGATGAGCGTCATCAAGCCCACATAATCCATTTTTGGGCGCGTCACGGTATCCACACGCAGTCTCATCTGATCGGCGATGACCAGACTGGCGAAAATACCGATCGGTACATTGATAAAGAAAATCCACGGCCATGAATAGTTATCGGTAATCCAGCCACCCAGAATCGGACCGGCAATCGGCGCCACCACTGTTACCATCGCCAGCAACGCCAATGCCATGCTGCGGCGGGAGGGCGGATAAATCGAAATCAACAGGCTTTGCGTGACCGGATACATCGGGCCGGCCACCGCGCCTTGAATGGCGCGGAACAGAATCAGCATCGTTATATTCTGCGCAACACCGCACAGGAACGAAGCGAACGAGAACAGCAGCGTCGACCAGATGAACAGCTTCACCTCACCGAAACGGCGGGTGAGAAAGCCGGTCAACGGCAACGAGATCGCCGTGCTGACCGCAAAAGAAGTAATCACCCAGGTACTTTGATCCGCGCTCACGCCCAGATTGCCGGAAATGATCGGCAGCGACACATTGGCGATGGTCGTGTCCAGCACCTGCATGAACGTGGACAACGACAAACCGACCGTGGCCAGCATCAGATTCGGCGGACGGAAAGATGCCTGACTCATCGCGCGTGAATCATCCTGTGAGCTGCGCCCCCGCTCGCGGGAGAGAAAAGCAAATGCAAACCTGCCCTACTTCTGCTCATGGCCTTCGCCAGCCATGTTGGTGTGGATGATGCTGGCGATCAGATCGTTGGCCTTGGCCTGCTGCGATTGATACACGTCGGTGCTGAAAACCGGCTGCGCGGGCGGCTGTTGTGCCAGCAGCGGACCGTTCCGGTCATGCAGGTTCACGCTCACCCGGGTCGATAGGCCGATGCGCAGCGGATGCGCGTCCAGTTGCCCGGGATCGGTCAGCACCACGCGTACCGGCACGCGCTGCACGATCTTGATCCAGTTACCGGTGGCATTCTGTGCGGGCAGTATCGAAAACGCGCTGCCGGTGCCCACGCCCAGGCTCTGTACCTTACCCGTGTAGATGATCGAGCCGCCGTACAGATCGACCATGATCTGGACCGGCTGACCGATACGCATATGGGTCAACTGGGTTTCCTTGAAGTTGGCGTCGATCCACACCTGATGCAGCGGCACCACCGCCATCAGCGGTGTGCCCGACGCCACACGCTGACCCAACTGCACCGAGCGTTTGGCCACATAGCCATCCACCGGCGCGACGATCGCGGTACGCACGTGGTCGAGGTAGGCCGCGCGTACCTTCGCGGCGGCTATCTGCACATCCGGATGGGAAGCCACCACCGTATCGTCCACCAGCACTTTGCTGGTCTGGTACTGCTGCTGGGCGGCGGTCAGCGCATTCTGCGCGGCGGTCAGGGCATCGCGTGCGTGCGCCAGTTCCTCGGCGGAAATGGCGCCGGATTTGGCCAGATCGCGGCGGCGGTGATAATCGGCCTGTGCCTTGTCCACCTCCACCTTGCGGGCGGCCACATCGGCCTGCACGCCGGACAGGGTGCTGTACAGCCCGCGCACCCGCCGCACCGTGCCGGCGAGGCTGGCCTGAGCCTGTTCCAGCGCAACTTCGGCATCGGTCGGATCCAGCCGCACCAGCACGTCGCCGGCGTGGACCCGATCGCCATCGTCGGCGCCGATATTCACCACCGAACCGGGCACTTGCGGCGTGATCTGCACCACGTTGCCGCCCACGTAAGCATCGTCGGTATTTTCGTACCAGCGCCCCTCGAGGAAATACCACGATGCCCAGGCCGCGGCCATCAACACGATAACCACTGCGAGCAGGCGCAACAAAAATCCGCGCCGGTTTTTCGGTGCTCGGGCGGCAGCCGCGCCGTCGGCCGCGAATGGCGTTTGATCGGACATAAAAGCGGTTCTTAATGAGAAAGATGGAAAGACGGATAGATGGCCGTATCGGCGATCTCGGCCGATGGACGAAAACCGCCGCCAAGCGCCTGAATCAGCCGTACCGATTCTTCATCCTGCTGTGCTTGCAAGGCGGCCAGATGCTGTTGCGCCTGCAATAACTGCTGACGCACGACCAGAGCTTCCAGATAGTTACCCACGCCTGCCCGATAGCGTTGTTCGGCCAGTTGCCAGGCGCGGGTGGCGGCATCGACCGCGCGCTGCTGCGCGACCACCTGCTCCCGCGCGGACTGCTCGGCGTTGTAACCGTCGGCGACTTCATTGACCGCGCCGACCAGCGTTTGGTTGTACTGTGCTACCGCCAGATCGTATTGCGCGTCCTTGCCGGCCAGATCGGCGCGCAGACGGCCGCCGTCGAAAATCGGCAGGCTCAACGATGGGCCGACGGTGTAAAAACGCGCCGGCCATTGCAGCGGATTGGTGCCGCCGACCGCGGCAACGCCCGCCATGGCGCTGATGCTGAGGCTGGGTAGGAAATGGGTTTTGGCAACCTCGATGGTTTGCCGGGTCGCCTCGACGCGCCAGCGCGCGGCGATCAGATCGGCGCGATGGCCGATCAGTTCTATCGACAAATCGGGCGGCGCCAGCAACGCGACGGGTTTGAGCGGCGGCGGACGCTGGATGTCCAGACCGCGATCCGGCCCCTTGCCAAGCAACACCGCCAGCGACGAGCGGGCGGCGGCGATGGCTCGCGTGGCCGCAACCCATTGCTGGTCGGCGCTGGCTACTTCGGCATCGCTCTGCTCAAGCTGCACATGATTATCGATGCCGGCCGTTACTCGTTGGCGGGTCAACCGACGTAGGGCATCGGCGCGTTCCCGCTCGGCCTTGGCGACATCCTGCTGTGCATAGGCGTAGCCCAATTGCACGTAGGCACGCGCCACGTTGCCGGACAGTTCGATACGTGCGGCTTGCGCGTCCACCTCAACGGCGCGTTGCTGACCCAGCGCAGCTTCCCACGCGGCGCGCCTGCCGCCCCATAGATCCGGTCCCCAACTGAAACTGGCGCGGGCATTCTTGAACCAACTGAAATGACCGCCACCCATCTCCGACGGGGCCGCCGTCACCGGCAGGTGCTGGCCTTGTATGCCGGCGCCGGCGTTCACTGTAGGACCGCGTTCGGCATCGGCCATGCCGGCTTCCGCTTCGGCCTGACGCGCGCGGGCATCGGCCACGGCGAGACTCGGGTTGTCTTGCAACGCTTCGGCCATCAGCGCGTCGAGCTGAGCGTCGCCCAAGCCCGTCCACCAGTCCGCGGACGGCCAGGCGGCCGCAGATAACGTGATGTCGGCGAGACTGCGCTCGTCCTTGAGGGTAGCCGCATCGGTCAATGCGCCTTGCGGACGCAGGCCGTCACTGTTGACGCATCCGCTCAAGGCGAGGATCAAACCGGTGACTGCCGCAAGGGATTGCAGACGCATGATCTTGGGTTTCCAGCGCTCTTGGGTATCAGGATTTGTCGCGGAGCGTTTGCAACATGCGCTCCAGGTAGTGATGCAATTGTTTGCGCTCGTCCGCAGCGAGCGCGCGTTGAGCCATCCTCACCACACGGTCGGTGCACGTCATGGACTGCTGCGACAACGCTTTGCCGGCTTCGGTCAGTTCGATGTGCAGAGCACGGCGATCCTGCTCGTGCCGCCGCCGGCGCAGATAACCGCGGTTCTCCAGTTGATCGAGCTGGCGTGTCATCGCTCCGCCGTCCAGTTCCACCACTCGCGCCAGTTCGCTGGCGGACATCGCCCCCATCGTCAGCAGGCGTTTGAGAATCAGGTACTGGGTGAAACGCAGATCGATCCCCTCCGCCAGCAATTCTGCCTCCATCGTGCGGACGAGTTCACGGCGAAGCAGTCCGATCAGGACGCCAAGGCTTTCTTGGGGAACGGCGGGCGGGGATGTCATGGGCGCGGCATTCTAGGGCCGCGCAAATAATTGTCAAGGCAAATATTGTCGCGGCCGTTCTTGCCTTGGCAAATTTTGCCGTGCTCAGATAGGATTCAGGCACTGCGTGGCCGGCTTCTTCTACTTGATCGCGCGACAGGGGGGGGACAGACACGCACGTGCCCGCAGCAGATCGGTTTCGATGACGCGGTTATGATCGCGCTGGCTCCAATCTCATAGCCCAAGCCGCCTTGCCCTCTTTGCGCGTGTCTGGTGACCCATTCGGACTTGCCGATGGCGTGCATGTCATTCCCCGATTATTTCCCAGTGTCCGCCCTTGTCCGGGCCGACGCGCCGCAGGCGTCCGGCTTCGCGCAAACTGCGGACAGCGCGCTTGACGGCGCTTTCCGATTTGCCAAGTTTGGCCGCAACTTGCTGGAAACTCATGTCCGGTTTCCTGCGCAGTAGAGTCAAAATGGCAGGCGCCGTTTTCTGGGGCGTTTTCAGGAGCGTTTTCTGGGGCGTTTTTACGGTCTTGACCACAGCATCGCGGATACGCTCCAGCATGAAGCGGATGAAGGGCGCGCAATCCGTTGCCGTGGTGCTCTCCTGCAAGGCCCGGTAATACCCGGCCTGATGCCGATGAACCAAGCTTTCCACTGGCAGCCACGCAAACACCGGTTTCCATTGCGACACCAGCAAGGTCTGCCACAGCCGCCCCATACGGCCATTGCCGTCACTGAAGGGGTGGATGAACTCGAATTCGTAGTGGAACACGGAACTGGCGATCAGCGGGTGTTCCGTCGTTCCGCGCAACCAGCCGAACAACTGCTCCATCAACCGCGGCACTTGTCGGGCAGGCGGCGCCATGTGGATCACTTCGCTGCCAGCCATCACGCCCACGCCACCGCTGCGATAGCTGCCGGGGTGATCAAGCAGACCCCACATCATCATCCGATGCGCGGCGAACAGATCGGATTCGCGCAAACCGTTCCAGTCGGGCAGCTTGTCGTAAGCGGCCAGCGCATTGCGGGCCTCCTGCACTTCGCGCGGCGGGGCCAGCACGGTCTTGCCATCAAGGATGGCGGTCATTTGTTCTTCGGTAAGCGTGTTGCCTTCAATCGCCAGTGAACCCACGATGGTGCGGATACGATTGATGCGACGCAGATGCAAATTACGCTCGAAGCCGGGATTGGCATTCAACCGGCCTATCTGTTCGGCAATGTCGGCTACCAGCGAGACGATTTCGCTGGTGAGAGTGAAGGAGGGTTGATAGGCCAATTTTTTAACCATGGCAGAGTCCTGTCTGCACTAAGCGTGTCCTGCCGGGCCGCTGATTGCCCGCCGAGCCGCCCATGAACTCCAGCGCGACAACAAAATGCTCGATCTGCTGTTCGGTGGATGTCACTTTGTTTGCCCATCGATGCTGTGAACCATCCCTGGTGTGAAAGAAACGACACCTACCCCCAACCCAGGAACCCACCTGTTCAATCCTATCGGTTCCCAGGCGGCGCATAGGTCGCCATGACTGTTGGAGGATTCATGGTTTTGCTGGTTACGACATTTCCAGCGTTCCCGCTAACCGCCCCATGAACATCCGGTAGTAACGCAGTTCGGCGATCGAATCGCGCACGTCGCTCAGTGCGGTATGCAGGGATTCCTTGCTGAAACCGCGGCTCACCTCCGGCGCCCAGCGTTGCGCCAATTCCTTGATGGTGGAAACGTCCAGATTGCGATAGTGGAAAAACCGTTCCAGACGCGGCATCAGGCGATACAGAAAACGGCGGTCCTGGCAGATCGAATTGCCGCACATCGGCGATTTACCGGCAACCGCCCAGCGGTTGAGAAACTCCATCGTCAACGCTTCGGCCGTCGCCAGATCCGTGCTGGAATCGAGCACGCGCTGCCACAGCCCCGATTTGCGGTGCTGATTGCGGTTCCAGTCGTCCATCGCTTCGAGCCGCGCCAGCGGATGTGCGATCGCGAACTCCGGCCCTTCGGCGAGCGGATTGAGATCCTTGTCGGTGACGATGGTGGCGATTTCCAGAATCGAGTCGTTCCCCGAGTCCAGCCCGGTCATCTCCAGGTCGATCCAGATGAGGTTATCCTCGTTTTGCACGTACGCACTCCGATGACGTGTAAAGTCCAAGTCTAGGCAAGCCGCCGTGCTTTGAAAACCGGCGGAACACAACGATGATCGTCCGGACTCGCCGCGCGCGCATCGCCCCGCTATGCTCACGGCGATGACGCAGACCTTCCTCTGGCACGACTACGAGACCACCGGCACCGATCCGCGCCGCGACCGGCCCGTCCAGTTTGCCGCGATCCGTACCACGCTCGATCTGGAACCGGTCGGCGAACCGATCTCACTACTGTGCCAGCCGGCGCCCGATGTCTGGCCGCATCCGCAGGCCATGCTGCTCACCGGCATCACGCCGCAGCGGATGCAGCGTGAGGGTCTGATCGAAGCCGAGTTTGCCGCACGCATCGACGAGGCGATGGCCGCGGCTGACACGTGCAATGTCGGCTACAACTCGCTGCGCTTCGACGACGAGTTTACGCGCCAGCTTCTGTATCGCAACTTCCGCGATCCCTACGAGCGCGAGTGGAAGAACGGCAATTCGCGCTGGGATCTGATCGATCTTGCACGCATGGCTTATGCGCTGCGGCCGCACGGTATTGAATGGCCGCGCCGCGAGGATGGCACGCCGAGCTTCAGGCTCGAACATCTGGCCGAGGCGAACCGCATCGCGCAGGCGCGCGCACACGATGCGCTGTCCGATGTCGAGGCATTGATCGGCTTCGCGCGCCTGTTGCGCGAGCGCCAACCGCGCCTGTGGGAGTTTTACTACGCACTACGCCGCAAGCAACGCGTGTTCGAATGGCTCGATATCGCGGCCATGACGCCGCTGATCCATGTCTCGTCGCGCTATCCGGCCAGTCGCGGCTGTCTTGCGCTCATCGCACCGCTGGCGATGCATCCGGAGTTGTCGAACAGCGTGATCGCTTACGATCTGGATGTCGATCCGCGCCCACTGCTGGATCTGGACGCCGCCGACATCGCCGACCGCGTGTTCACCGCGCGCGCGGATCTGCCCGAAGACATCCAGCGCATTCCGCTGAAGATGATCCACGCCAACAAATCGCCGGCGTTGGCGCCGCTCAGCGCGCTCAAGGGCGTGGACCTGGCGCGCATTGGCCTGGACCCCGACCGCGCACTTGCACACCTTGGCATGCTGCGCGCTGCGCAAGGTCTGGCCACGAAACTGCATGCCGTGTTCGCACGCCAGGGTCCGCGTGAGCCAGCCGCCGATCCGGAGCTCGCCTTGTACGAAGGTTTTCTGCCGGACGCCGACCGCGCCCTACTGCGCGCGGTGCGCGCAACACCGCCAGAGCAACTGGGCACGCGCGCGTTTCCATTCCGCGATTCGCGCTATCGGGAACTCTTGTTCCGCTATCGCGCGCGCAATTGGCCACAGACACTCTCGTTCGACGAACGCGCGCGCTGGGAGGCGTTCCGCCGGCGCCGGCTGGATACGGAAACCGTCCTCACCACGCTGACGCGGGACGGATATTTCGCCGTGATCGAACGGCTGCGCGCGGACCCGAATCTGCCGCCATCGAAAACCCCTGTGCTCGATGCGCTGGAAAGCTGGGGGCGGGAACAGCCGTGAATCACCGTTACCGCGTGCGGCCCGACGGCCACACGCGATCCCCGCCTCACCCGCGCACGGCACAAGCACCGCCCCCCGATAAAAGCACTTCGGGGGCAGGCTCTCTCCGCCAGCGGGAGAGGTGACCGCTTCTTTCCCCTACTCCTTGCTCCCTCAGCCCTGCTTCTTTACACACCAAACTCATTGAGCATGCCAGCTCATGTATTCAGTGCCTGCGCGCCGACTCCAACTCGTTCGCCAGCGCCTGCGCATGGTAAACCTTGCGCAAGGCTTCGAGTATCGCGCCGCTATGCACGGAGACGGCTCGGTTGAGGCTGGCGTCGTACCAGTAGTCGCCGCCCAGCGAATGGATGTTGCCGTCGAAGACCAGGCCGACGATCTCGGCCTTGCGATTGATGACCGGGCTGCCGGAATTGCCACCGATGATGTCGTTGGTGGTGACGAAGTTGAGGCGCTGCTTGAGGTTGAGACTGTTCTTCGCCGCGAGCCACGCCGGTGGCAGCGCGAACGGATAGGCGCCGGTCGCGTGTTCGAAAGCGCCGCCGATGTCGGTGAATGGAGACACCGCGACGCCTTTTTCGGTCCAGCCTTCCACCTTGCCGAACGAGAAACGCTGCGTGAACGTCGCATCCGGGTACACGCTGGTACCGTATTTCTCAAAGCGCGCTGCGGCGATCAGCTCGGAGTTCTTGTCGATGACCGATTCCACCTCGTTCTCGTAGCGCGTGCGGAGTGCGCGCGCCTGCGGATCGACATCGCGCACGAGCGCGATAAATGGATCGTCGGACTTGGCCAGCGCATCGGCACCGCCTTCCCACAATGCCTTGCGCACGGCCGGATCGCCGAGTTTGGTGCCTGCGATCAGGCGCTTGGCAAGGGCTTCGGGTGATTCCTTGCCGAGCACCTGCTTGACCAGTGCATCGTCGCTACCGAGCCATTCGCGCAGTTTGGTCAGCGACCAGGCGAGCTTCACTTCCTCGTAATCCGCGTACACCGGCGCGGTCGAGAACAGACGCTGGGTGATGCTCGGCAAGCGCGAGTCGCTGAATTCGCGCAGGCGTTCCGCATTGGGCTTGTCGCGTTCGGCGGCGCCACGCACGATCATGCGCGCGTAGTCGTAGTAGCGCGAGCCGAATCCGCGACCGCCCTCGATGGCCTTGTAACGCGTTTCGATAGTGCCGTAGACGACGAGTGCTTTCGCGATCTCATCCCACGCTGCGCCGTACTTCGCCTTGCGCGCGGGATCCGCATTGACGAAACCGCGCAGTTCGGCTTCCTGTTGGCGCTTGCGATCGAACACGGTCGGATCCTGCAAGGCTTCGAGGCGACCACGCAGCGCCTTGTAGCTGTTCTCGACGCCAAACAGATCGTTCTGTGCAATGCGCCAGCGCTCCGGGCTTTCGCTGCGGAACTGTTCGAGCAGGCCGCGCCGCTCGGCAAGCAGCAGGAGTACCGGGATCAGATCGCGATCGCGCGTGGAAGCCAGTTCGGCCATCGTGAGTTGACGATCGGTGCCGCCCGGATTGCCGAGGATCACCGTCATCTCGCCGGTGTCGGCGCCGTTCTTGGAGAACGGGAAATAATCCGTCACTTTGGCCGGCTTGCCGTTCTCATAGGCGCGCAGCACGCCCATGTCGAGGTCGTAGCGCGGGAAATTGAAATTGTCCGGATCGCCGCCGAAAAAGGCCGTTTCCAGTTCCGGCGCGAACACCAGACGCACGTCCTGATAGCGGTGGTATTTGTACACGTCGTACACGCCGCCGTGATACAGATTCACCACATCGCAGCGCGTGTGTTCACTGTCAGCGCCGACGCATTCCTTCTCGATGTCCGACTTCACCGCCTTTTCGGCTTTGCTGTAATCCTCGCCGCTCTTGCCTTGCGTTGCCTGCTTCACACGCTCGGTAACGTTGGTGATTTGATCCAGACGATTGAGTTCGATCTCCGGGCACTTCACCTCGTCCTTTTCTTCCTTGGCGAGAAAACCGGATTTGATGAAATCCTTCTCCGCCGTCGAAAGCTGCTGCACGCAGGAGTTCACGCAGTGGTGATTGGTGAGCACCAGGCCCTTGGGCGACACGAACGATCCCGAGCAGCCGCCGGCCAGACGCAGCGCGCTTTTTTGCGCGCGCTCGATCCACTTCGCATCGGGCGTGAATCCGTAGTCGGCGCGGAGCTGCGCCTTGGGCAGGTTATCGGGCGTCCACATGCCTTCGCCGGCCAGAGCGCTGCCGCCGGTGACGAAAGCCAGCATGAATGCGACGCAGATTTTGTCGCTGCTCATTCGCTCTTTCCGGTGACTTCGGGCCGCGCCACCGGCTTGGGGCACACGGTGCGCAGACCATCGACGTGCTCGTATAGATCCGAGCGGATCGTCGCCCACATCGGATCGAGAATGAAATCGATGCCTTCGCGGCGAGCAAGCTTGGCCGCGGGAACGAAATCCACATCGCCCGAAATCAGCACGATCTGATTGACCTGCTGCTTGAATGCCAGCGCGGCAATGTCCAATCCCAAGCGCATATCCACGCCCTTCTGGCGTAGATCCAGACGAAAATCGTCGTCGGTGAGCTCGGTCCACCGTTTCGCGCCGTCCATCAGATCCTTCAGCACCGGGACTCTGATCTGCCAGCGCACCTGGTTCGTGGGCACTTCGCCCATGCGCAACGCTACCTTGCGCAGGCCGCGCAGCGTCTCATGAAACTCGCGCCGCCATTGCGCGGTGGGCGAAAAGAAGATGTCCATGGGTTCTTTGCTCAACGGCTTGTGTCCCTTCCATGCGGCGGGCGGCGCGTCGTACACAAAGATGCGATACAACCGGGCTACACGGCGCCCCTTGTCGTCGTTGAGATGCTCCAACGCCAGCCGGTGCAACTTGCTGGCGGCCACATCCGGCGGCTGCGGCCCGAAAATGTAGCGCGAGCGCTTGAGGAAGAATTCGGCATCGACCAGAACGGCCGTCACCACAGGGGAAAGATGGCGCAGCAAATCACCCGAGCGGGAGTCGTTGGGTAGCGCTGTGGGGACAGAAAAAGAATCGCCCTCGGATTCTGCCTTTCCTGGATGAGGCGGAGAAGATTTACTGCCAAGGGCGGATGATGATGGAGTCGTAGTCAATTTATTATTTCCTTCAATCAATGGGCCGTACGGCGCCACGGAGCCTCCGGCCCCCGTTTTATCGATACAGCAACTCGATGCTTATTTGGCGAACAGATGCTCGACGCCGGCGCGCTCTTCGCGCAATTCTTTGGCCGTCGCATCCATGCGTGCGCGCGAAAACTCGTTGATCGACAGCCCCTGCACGATCGTGAATTTACCATCCTTTACGGTCACAGGATAGCCATACATCACGCCCGGCGCGATGCCGTAGCTGCCATCGGCCGGAATGCCCATCGACACCCAGTCACCCTCGGCCGTGCCCAGCGCCCACGAGCGCATGTGATCGACCGCAGCCGAGGCGGCTGAGGCGGCTGAGGAAGCGCCGCGTGCCTTGATGATCGCCGCACCACGCTGCTGCACGACTGGAATGAACTCGTTCTCGTACCACTTTTGATCGACCAGCGACAGCGCCGGCTTGCCCTGCACGGTCGCGTGGTGGATGTCCGGGTACTGGGTCGAGGAATGGTTGCCCCAGAGCGTGACCTTCTTGACGTCGGTCGTGTGCGTGCCGGTCTTCTCGGCCAGTTGCGAGAGCGCGCGGTTGTGATCCAGACGCATCATCGAGGTGAACTGGGCGGGATCCAGGCTCGGCGCATTCTGCTGCGCGATCAACGCGTTGGTATTGGCCGGATTGCCGACCACCAGCACCTTCACACTGCGTTTGGCATGCGCATCCAGCGCCTTGCCCTGCGGCGTGAAGATCGCGCCGTTCGCTTCGAGCAGATCCTTACGCTCCATGCCGGGGCCGCGCGGGCGCGCACCGACGAGCAGTGCGTAATCGACATCCTTGAATGCGACATTCACATCGTCGGTGGCGACGATGCCGGCCAGCAAGGGGAACGCGCAATCGTTCAACTCCATCACCACACCGTTGAGCGCCGGCAGCGCGGGTGTGATTTCGAGCAGGTGTAAGATCACCGGCTGATCCTTGCCGAGCATGTCGCCCGCAGCAATGCGGAACAACAAGGCGTAACCGATCTGACCGGCGGCGCCGGTAACTGCGACTCGAACGGGGGATTTCATGACTCGACTCCGGAGATTGGCTGCATGACCGGCGGGATATACACGCCGGGAGAGCTTTTCATTCTAGCATGTCGGCTGCGGCTGCCTCTGCCCAAAAACCCGCTATCTCGGCATTTTATGCGTCGGCGGGGGCTTAGAACTCACATTTACTGACAAGCCCGCAGGTTGGGTTGGAGGATGCTAGCCCCTCCAACCTGGCGTCCCACTATTCAGCCGCGGCTGACTTCGTATACCGCGCGGGCGACGTAATCGAGATTGGTGGTGCGCAACGCGGCTACGCAGATGCGGCCGGTGCCCACGGCATAGATCGCAAACTCGTCGCGCAGGCGCTGGACCTGCGCCTGACTCAAACCCGAATACGAGAACATACCCGCCTGCTTGCGGATGAAGTCGAACTGCGGCGCGCCCAGTTCGGCGAGTTTACCCACCAGACCCGCGCGCATCGCGTGGATGCGCTCGCGCATCCGGCCCAGTTCCTGCTGCCATTGCGCACGCAGTTCGTCGCTGCCCAATACGCCCGCCACGAGCGCGCTGCCGTGCGCGGCCGGGCTGGAGTAGTTGGCGCGGATGGTGCGCTTGACTTGCGATTGCACGCGCTTGGCCTCGTCACGGTCGGCACTGACGATGCTCAATGCGCCGACGCGTTCGCCGTACAGCGAGAACGTCTTCGAATACGAACTGGCCACGACAAAGGCCGGCGTACCCGCGGCGGCGAGCAGGCGCAGCGCGCTGGCGTCCTCGTCGGTGTTCTTGTCGAACCCCTGGTAGGCGATATCGATGAACGGCAACAGACTGCGCTCACGCATCCGTTCGATCACCTGCTTCCACTGCGCGATGTCGAGGTCCACACCGGTCGGATTGTGGCAACAGGCGTGCAGCAGCACCACGGTGCCCGGCTCAAGCTTGTCGAGGTCGGCCAGCATGCCGGCGAAATCCAGACCATGCGTGGCGGCGTCGTAATAGCGGTAATCGGAAATCTCAAAGCCCGCAGCGGTGAATATCGCGCGGTGATTCTCCCAACTTGGAGTACTGATCGCGATCTTCGCGAACGGCAGGTTGCGCTTGAGGAAGTCCGCACCCACGCGCAGCGCGCCACTGCCGGCAATGGTCTGCGAAGTGCTGACGCGGCCTGCGGCGAGCAGCGGCGAATCTGCGCCGAACAGCAGCTTCTGCGTAGCCAGGTTGTAAGCCGGCAGACCGTCGATCGGCAGATAACCGCGTGGCTTGGCCTCTCGCGCCAGCGCCTGCTCTACTGTTTTCACCGACTCCAGCACCGGGATGCGGCCTTCGTCGTCGCAGTAGATGCCCACGCCCAGGTTGACCTTACCCGGACGCGTATCGGCATTGAAGGCATCGGTGATGCCCAGGATCGGATCGCCTGGAACCAGTTCGACGTGGGAGAAAGCAGATGACACAGACACGGCAGTAACTCCACTTAATGAAGAGGGATAAGAAATGCGCGCGGCAGACCGCCAAGTCTAGCAGCCTGCCCCCGTTTATAGGTCGAAATGAGCACCAGCGAACCCCAACCTGACCCCGCTCAACGAGCGGCAAGCGCCTTGTTCCACTGCTCCAGCAGTGGCGCCACCTTCGGGCTGGCGAACAGCGGCGCGGTATCGCCCTGGATCGTAATCGAAACGATCTCGTCACTGCCCTTCACCTTGTCGACGATGGCCTGATCGGCCGCGCCCACGACCGCACCGAACACGGTGTGCTTGCCGTCGAGCCATGGCGTTGACACATGCGTGATGAAGAACTGGCTGCCGTTCGTGCGCGGGCCGGCGTTGGCCATCGACAGGATGCCGGGACGATCGTGCTTGAGACCGGACACGATTTCATCATCGAATTTGTAGCCGGGGCCGCCGGTGCCGGTGCCATGCGGGCAACCGCCCTGGATCATGAAATTCGCGATCACACGATGGAACGTCTTGCCATCGTAGAAACCGCGCTGGGCGAGATTGACGAAGTTCGCAACCGTCACCGGCGTCTGCTCAGCAAACAGGCGCAGATGGATCGTGCCGTGATGGGTAGCGATCGCGGCAGTGAGTTCGGGAAAGGTGGACATGGCGGCTCCTATGTTCAAAACGTGTGAGCTTACCCGGGTCTGGGACTGTTGTCTTGTCTCATCGCATGCTGGATGCGAACCCGGCTATAATAGTCGGCTCGCTCGGCTCTACCCTTTCCCGCCGGCCACGCCCAACGAGGCCGCAGGTCCATACGATGTCTCTCGAAAATCTCCGCAACATCGCGATCGTCGCACACGTCGATCATGGCAAAACCACGCTCGTAGACTGTCTGCTCAAACAGTCAGGCACGTTCAGCGAACGCACCGTGCTCGCCGAGCGCGTGATGGACAGCAACGATCAGGAAAAAGAACGCGGCATCACGATCCTGTCCAAGAACACCGCGATCACCTGGCGCGACAACCGCATCAATATCGTCGATACGCCCGGACACGCCGACTTCGGCGGCGAGGTCGAACGCGTGCTGTCGATGGTCGATACGGTGCTGATCCTCGTCGATGCGATGGACGGCCCGATGCCGCAGACGCGCTTCGTCACGCAAAAGGCATTCCAGATGGGCTTCCGGCCGATCGTGGTCATCAACAAGATCGACCGCCCCGGCGCACGCGCGGATTGGGTGTTGAATCAGACCTTCGATTTGTTCGATCGCCTGGGCGCCAGCGAAGAACAACTGGATTTTCCGGTCGTCTACGCCTCGGCGCTGCACGGCTATGCCAGCCTGGATCCCGAAGCGCGGGCGGGCGACATGACGCCGCTGTACGAGGCGATCATGCAGCACGTACCACCGCCGCAGGTCGATCTGGACGGCGCCTTTCAGATGCGCATCAGCCAGCTCGATTACAACAACTACGTCGGCCTGATCGGCATCGGCCGCATCCAACGCGGCAAGGTGCGCACCAACATGCCGGTGAGCGTGATCGACCGCACCGGCCAGCGCCGCAACGCGAAAGTGCTGCAAGTACTCGGTTTCATGGGCCTGGAACGCCGCGAAGTCGGCACCGCCGAAGCCGGCGACATCATCGCGATCAACGGCATCGAGGGCTTGAGCATCTCGGACACGATCTGCGCGCCGGAAGCGCCCGAGGCGTTGCCGGCGCTGGCGATCGACGAGCCGACCATCAGCATGACGTTTCAGGTCAACGATTCGCCGTTCGCCGGGCAGAAGGAACACAGCGGCGGCAAGTTTCTCACCTCGCGCCAACTGCGCGACCGCCTGATGCGCGAGACGCTGCACAACGTCGCGCTGCGGGTCGAGGAAACCGACGATCCGGACAAGTTCAAGGTCTCCGGACGCGGCGAACTGCATCTGTCGGTGCTGATCGAAACGATGCGCCGCGAAGGCTACGAACTGGCCGTATCGCGTCCGGAAGTCATCATCAAGGACATCGATGGCGTGCCGAGCGAACCGATCGAACAACTCGTGTGCGATCTGGAAGAACGCTTCCAGGGCGGCGTGATGGAACGCTTGGGGCAGCGCCGTGGCCAACTGGTCAACATGGAACCCGACGGCAAGGGCCGTGTGCGTCTGGAATACAGGATTCCGGCGCGCGGGCTGATCGGCTTCCAGACCGAATACCGCACCATCACCGCCGGTACCGGCCTGCTCTTTCACGTGTTCGACCACTACGGTGCGAAAGCCGAAGGCGCCATTGCCAAGCGCCCCAATGGCGTGATGATCTCCAACGGTCAGGGACAGGCGCCGGCGTATGCACTGGTGGGTTTGCAGGAACGCGGCCGTCTGCTGGTCGGCGAAGGCGAGAACATCTACGAAGGCCAACTCGTCGGCATTCACGCCAAGGACAACGACCTCACCGTGAACGCGCTGCGCGCCAAGCAGCTCACCAACATCCGCGCCGCCGGCAAGGACGACAACGTGCAACTCACACCGCCCGTCAGGCTGTCGCTGGAACAGGCGCTGGAATTCATCGAGGACGACGAACTCGTCGAAGTCACGCCCAAACAGATCCGCCTGCGCAAGAAGCATCTGACCGAAAGCGAACGCAAGAAAGCTTCGCGCCAGGCCTGACCCCGTTTCACCGAACCTTGCGCGGCGGGCTTGCGGCGCGGCCCGCGCGGCCCCACACTCGAACGATGATCGGAGCCTGGCTCTTATTACTATCGATTGTCGCGGCGATATGGGCCTGGATGGACGCCCTCGCCGCGCGCGAACGTGCGATCCACCATGGACGCGAACTGTGCCGCGAAGCCGGCGTGCAACTGCTGGATCAAACCGTCTCGCTCAGTCGCCTGCGGATCGTCCGCCGCGACGGGCTGCCCGCCCTGCTGCGCCGCTACAGCTTGGACGTGAGTCTGGACGGCAGCGACCGCCATCATTGT
>JAISPQ010000081.1 GCA_031274955.1 Rhodanobacter sp. | reverse complement strand
CGCATAAGCTTCACTTCGATATTGCTTGGTCACGATCGCCTATCTCCGAAAATTGCCCATCGGGACAAGGCTTATGAGCGCGCCCAGCCCGCCCCCCCGAGGGGGACAAGGAAACTTGGGGCGGCCCGGCGTTTCCTTGAGAGATATCACATCCGCCTGCAATAGATGGGGCGCCAGATCAACTTCCTGTGGCCTTGGCAAACATCCCCTTGATCGCCTCCTGCAAATCAGCCGGCAGCACGATGGTCTTGGCGTTGGCGGAGGACGCCAGCCCCTGCATCGCATTCAGGTATTTTTCGCCCAGCAGGTAGCGCATCGGCGCGTCCTGCCCGCCCAGCGCGTCGGCCACGCGGCGGATGGCTTGGGCGCTGGCATCGGCCAGCGTGACCTGCGCTTCGGCATCGCGCCGGGCCGATTCCAGCCGCGCGTCGGCTTGCAGGATGGTGGCTTGCTTGGCGCCTTCGGCCTTGGTCACGGTGGCCTTGCGCTCGCGCTCGGCGCTGGCTTGCGCCTCCATGGCCTTCTGCATGGATGGCGACGGGCTGATGTCCTGCAACTCCACCGACTTGACCGACAGGCCCCAGTCCAGCACCTCGTCGGCGATGCTCTCGCGCAGCCGCGCCTTGATCTTGTCGCGGCTCGATAGCGCCGCGTCCAGCTCCATCTCGCCGATGATCGAGCGCAGCGTGGTCATGATCAGGTTGCGGATGGCCTCGGCGAAATTGGTCACGCCGTACACCGCCTTGACCGGATCGGTGACCTTGATGAAGGCGATCGCGTTGGTCACGATGACCGCGTTGTCGCGCGTGATGACCTCCTGCTTCTGCACGTCCAGGATGATGTCCTTGGTGACCAGCTTATAGGCCACGTTATCGAGGTAGGGAATGATCAGCCGCAGCCCCGGCAGCAGCGTAGCGTGGTACTTGCCCAGGCGCTGGACGATCCACTCCTCGCCCTGCGGCACGATGCGGATGCCCTTGGCCAGCGTGACCACCACGAATATCAGGACGACGACGACGAAAACCAATCCACCGGTCATTGCGATAGCTCCTCAAACATGGGTAACGGTCATCAGGCTGCCCTCGACCCGCGCGACCTGCACGCGCGTGCCGGCGGCGATGGTCTCAGCGGCGATGCAGGGCCAGACCTCACTGCCAAGCACCGGTTTTTGAAAACGCACCTCGCCCTTGACAAAGGGCGCCACGGCCTTGGACAACAAGCCGACCTCGCCGATCGCCATGTCGGCCATGCCGGCGCGGGTCTTGTGTCCCTTCGACTGGAACACCCGAAACCACAGCACCACCAGCGCCAGCGACAGCACGATCCACAGCGTCAGCTCGGCGGTCAGTCCGAAGCTGGGCAACAGCGCCAGCACGATGCCGGTCACCACCGCCGCAAGGCCGAACCACACCAGCACGAACATCGGCAGCGCCAACTCGCACAGCAGCAGCGCCAGACCCAGCACGATCCAGTGCCACCATTCGATATGCGGGATAGACATGCGCGAGTACGGACTGATGGTTAAAGGTTCTTAGCATACCCGACCCGCGTTCATGCCACCGGCGGCACCGTAATGTCATCGGGCGGCAGCCCTTGGGTAAACCGCTCCCAGGCCAGGTCATAAGCCGTTTCCAGGTGCCGCGTGAAACGCTCGGTGTCAAACAGCGGCACCGTCAGGCGCGTGGTCTGGAGCTTGCGCCGGATGGCCGACAGTTGCCGCGGGTCATGTGCCAGTTCCCGAGCGCGCTCCAGATATTCCTGGGGCGTGCGGGTGATGAGTTCGGGCAAATGGCAGGCCGTCAGCAGACTCGCCCCGACCCGCGACGCAAAAGTCTCGCCCATGCAAGTCAGCACCGGCAGCCCGGCCCACAGGGCATCGCTGGCGGTGGTGTGCGCGTTGCACGGCCAGGTGTCGAGAAACAGATCGGCATTCACATGCCGCGCCAGATGCTGCTGCGGCCCTACCCGCTGGGCAAAGATGATGCGGCCCGGCTCCACACCGGCATCCCGCGCCGCCTGCTTGAGGTTGCGCGCGGCGGTATCGTTGTCGGCCAGCAGCCTCAACACGCTGTCTGGTTTGTCCCGCAAAAGCTGCATCCACAGCCCGAACACTTCCTGGGTGATCTTGTAATTGTTGTTGAAGCAGCAAAAGACGAAGCTGTTTTCGGGTAAGCCCAGTTCCCTACGGCTGGGGATGACCGGGTCGATGGCCCGCTGGCGGTCGTTGACCTGGTAGGAATCGGGCAGTTCGATGATCTTTTCGGTATAGAACGAGCGGGCAGATTCGGGAATCAGCACGCGGTCGGCCACCAGATAGTCGATGGCTCCAGGCATGCCCAGGGTGCCCGGATAGCCGATGTAGTGCATCTGGACGGGCGCAATGCGCCGCGCAAAAATCTCCATTCGGGTGCCCACGGGGTGAGCCGTGAGATCGACGGCAATGTGCAAATCCAGTTCGCGGGCCAGCGCCAGGAGTTGATCGTCGTCCAAATCGCCGGCAGCCTCGAAGCGGTCGAAGGCTCGCTTGACGCGCTGGCGCATGGCGTCATCGGGCCGTCCGCCGTAATGCCCCAGACAGATACCGATGGTCTCCAAACGCGATTTGTCGTGCGCCTCGAACAGCCCAGCCATCAAACGCATGGTGGCGTGCTCGTGAAAGTCGGCGGAAAAGTATCCCACGCGCAACTTCTGG
>JAISPQ010000069.1 GCA_031274955.1 Rhodanobacter sp. | reverse complement strand
TGCACATCCAGCGCATCGAAACCGGCGCGCGTGAACGCGGCCGCCATCTCGACCTGGCCATTCACGCCCTGCTCGCGCAGGATCGCGATGCGCGGACGCGCGCCGCTGGCGATAGCCGGCGCGGCGATATCCTCGTGTGGATCGAAACTCAGCTTGGGCGTGATGCCCGGATCGTTTTCGTCGCAGCGCCAGCGGTTTTCTTCGTCCGCGCTGCCTGGGTTGTCGCGCAGACGCTGCATTGCATGGCTGGTTTGCGACCAGGCGCGCATCAACTCGCCCCATGGCAGGCGCGCGACCGTCTCGTCGTCGTTGACGAGTTCGACGCGCAGACTCGCACAGGGCCGCGCGACGATGCGTGCAATGCGGGTGAGATCGTGCGCCGCGAGCAGGGCTTCGAACGCGGTGCGATCACGGGCGCGTACCTGTACCAGCGCGCCGAGCTCCTCGCTGAACAACGCCGCCAGCGTATGGGTGTCGGCCCAGTCGTCCAGCGTGATAGTGAGGCCGCAATGTCCGGCGAACGCCATTTCGATCAGCGCGACGATGGCGCCGCCATCGCTGCGGTCGTGATAGGCGAGCAGCCAGCCGTTTTCGTTCGCGGCCTGGATTGCGGCGAAGCAGCGCGCGAACAATGCGGGATCGTTAAGATCCGGTGGCGCGCCGCCGCCGCGACCGAACGCCTGCAGCAGCGCACTGCCACCCAACCGCTGCCGCCCCTCGCCCAGATCGAGCAGCCAGATATCGCTCTCGCCCTGATCGAGCGCGAGTTGCGGCGTCAGCGCCCGACGCATATCCGACGTGCGCGCGAACGCGCTCACGATCAGCGATACCGGCGATACCGTGCGCTGCTCATGGCCGGCATCGTCACGATAACGACTCTGCATCGACAGCGAATCCTTACCGACCGGGATCGAGATACGCAGCGCCGGACACAGTTCCATACCCAGCGCATGCACCGCGTCGTACAGCGCCGCGTCCTCGCCATCGGCGCCGACGGCGGCCATCCAGTTCGCGGACAGGCGCACCTCATCGAGTTTCACCGGTGCCGCGGCAATATTGGTCAGCGCCTCGCCGAGCGCCATGCGCGCGCTCGCGGCCGCGTCGAGCACGGCCAGCGGCGTGCGCTCGCCCATCGCCATCGCCTCGCCGGCATAGCCATCGAAATCGGCGAGTGTCACCGCGCAGTCCGCAACCGGCACCTGCCAGGGGCCGACCATCGGATCGCGCGCGCACAGGCCGCCGACCGTGCGGTCACCGATGGTAACGAGAAAGGATTTGCTGCCAACCGCCGGCAGGCACAGGACGCGCGCGATCGCATCGTTCAGCGCAATGCCCTCGATATCCGGCACCAGATCCAGCCGCGCGTTTACGCGCTGCGCATCGCGCTGCATGCGTGGCGGCTTGCCGAACAGCACATCGAGCGGCAAATCAATGGGGAGCAGGGAAAAAGAATTGGCTTGGGGCAGTGATGCAGGTTTTTCCCTGCTCTCTGCTCCCTGCTCCCTTTTATCCAAAACCACCAACCGCCGCTCCGCCGTGGCCGTACCGACCACGGCAAACGGGCAGCGTTCGCGCGTACAGATCGCCTCGAAGACGGGTACATCCTGCGGGCGAATACCGAGCACATAGCGTTCTTGCGCTTCGTTGCACCAGATCTGCATCGGCGAGAGTTGCGGATCGTCGCTCGGAATCGCGCGCAAATCGATGCGCCCGCCGACGCCCGAATCGTTGAGAAGCTCCGGGATCGCATTGGAAAGACCGCCGGCGCCGACATCGTGGATCGATACGATCGGATTGTCCGCGCCGCGCGCCCAGCAGGCATCGATGACTTCCTGACAGCGCCGCTGCATCTCCGGGTTGTCACGCTGCACGGAAGCGAAATCCAGTTGCTCGGAACGGGTGCCCGCCGTCATCGACGAGGCCGCGCCGCCGCCGAGTCCGATCAGCATCGCCGGGCCGCCGAGCACGATCACCGCATCGCCATCGCGCAGAACACGTTTTTCCACATGCATCGCGCGCAGGTTGGCCAGCCCACCGGCGATCATGATCGGTTTGTCGTAACCGACATGCAGGCCCGGCGTCGGACCGGGCTGCTCGAACGCGCGGAAATAGCCGCCCAGACACGGGCGGCCGAATTCGTTGTTGAACGCGGCGGCGCCGAGCGGCCCATCGCGCATGATCTGGAACGCACTGGCAAAGCGCGGCGGCAGTGGGCGTGTTTTCTCCCACGGACGCGGCAGCCCCGGAATGCGCAGGTCGGAGACCGTGAAGCCGACGAGCCCGGCCTTTGGTTTACCGCCGCGTCCGGTCGCGCCTTCGTCGCGGATTTCGCCGCCCGCGCCGGTGGATGCGCCCGGATACGGCGAAATGGCCGTCGGGTGGTTGTGCGTCTCCACCTTGATCGCATACGGCACGTCTTCGACATGTGCGCGGAATGTGCCATCGGGATCGGCAAAGAAGCGCCGTGCCGGCTGGCCGGCGATCACGGCTGCATTATCGTGATACGCCGAGAGCGTGTGTGCGGGCGCGAGTTCATGCGTGTGCTTGATCATCGCGAACAACGACTGCGCCTGCGCCGCGCCGTCGATCGTGAACTCGGCATTGAATACCTTGTGGCGGCAGTGTTCGGAATTGGCTTGCGCGAACATCATCAGTTCCGCATCGCTCGGATCGCGGCCGAGTTCGCGATAGCGATCGGCCAGATACGCGATCTCGTCTGCCGCGAGCGCGAGCCCTAACCGCGTATTCGCCGCATCGAGCGCCTTTTGCGCATCCTCGCCCAGTGCGATGCGCACGAGCGGCGCGGGCGATCCAGCCTCGAAAAGACGCTGCGCGTCGGTAAGCGCGGCGATCGCCGATTGCGTCATCGGATCGTGCAGCGCGCGTACGACGCGCGGCCACACGGCGTCTGCGGCTTGCAGCGCACCATCGATAGCGAACGCGATGCCGCGCTCGATCCGGCGTACGGGAAATCCGCAACCGGCAAGGATATCGGTGGCCTTGCTCGACCACGGCGAGCGTGTGCCCAAACGCGGAACCACCCACAGCGTGGCAGTTCGCGCCTCACCCACGTGTGCCTGGAGCACCTCGCACAGACGCGGCAGATCAAGACCCGCATCGGTGTTCGCATCGATGAAATAGACATGCCACGCGGCGCGCACGCCAATGCCCGGCGCCTGACGCGCCAGTTCGGTGTTGAGCCGGTCGATACGGAATGCAGAAAGAGCGGGGAGGCCGTCGAGGGCGATCATGGCGCGCACGGCAAAGAAGGCAGCGGCTTATTCTAGCCGATCAGCCGGCATAAACCGGGCGTCTACCCGGTGTTTTCAGTTCCCGGCCAACTCAGGAGTCTTATTCTGCAGCGTGGCCAACATCTCATCCGGTGGGAGATAACCGCCGATCTTGGTGCCGTCCGGCGCCAGCACGGTGGGCGTGCCGTCGACGCCGACCACCGTGCCGAGTTTGAATTCCTCGGCGACCGGGTTGTCGCACTTTTGCGGCGGCGGCTCCGTGCCGGCCTTGGCCGCGGTGAAGGCGGCCTTGCGATCCTTCGCGCACCATACGGAAACGGCCTTGTCGTAGGACGGCGTGTTGATACCGCTGCGCGGGAAGAACAGATAATCCACTTCGATGCCGCGCTTGTTGTACTCGGCGATCTGTGAGTGCATCTTGCGGCAGTAGCCGCAGTCCAGATCGGTGAATACGGTAATCGTGTACTTGGGCTTGCCCGCGGGCGCGAACACGATACGCTGGTCGGAGGGCACCGCGTCGAGCTTCGCCTTGGTTTCCACCGCGAGGCGTGCGGCGGAGAGATCGCGTTTGGTTTGCGTATCGAACAGCGCACCTTGCAGCAGATACTTGCCGTCGTTGCTGACATAGATGATCTGGCCGCCGATGATGATCTGCCGATAGCCGGGCAGCGGCGCCGCTTCGATCTTGTCGATCTTCGCGTTCGGAGCGAGGCTGGCCAGCGCCTTGCTGGCGGCGGCATTGGCATCGGCGGCAGCGTCGGCGTGCGCCAGCGACGCGCCCAGACCCAACGACACGACCGCTGCGAAGGCACCCAAGTACGATGGAATACGAAGATTCATGGCGGCTTCCTCAATTCTTGACCACAGCGGCCTTGGCCAGCCGTTCCAGTTCGGCCGCGAGCTGATCGGGCGACATTGCGACTTGTGATGCGATCTGCGTGCCATCGGCGGCGAGCACGGTCGGTGTGGCGCCGATGCCCAGCGTTTGCGCGAGCTTGGTCAATTCCGGCACCGGATTGGGACAGGTGGCATGGCCCGGGTTGGTGCCGGTCATCGCTGCGGTGAACGCATTCGTGCGATCGTTCGCGCACCACACGGCCTCGGCCTTCTTGTCCGCACCGGGGTGGATCGTCAGCGGGAAGAACAGGTAATCCACCGCGATACCCTTCGCGTTGTAGGCGGCGATCTGCTGGTGAAACCGGCGGCAAAACGGGCAATCCACATCGGTGAACACGGTAACCTTGTACTTGGTTTGCGTAGGCAACGACGGTGCGAAGGTGATGCGCTTATCCGGCCCGATCTTGTCGAGCGCGGTCTTGCGCATCTTGGCACGCGAGCCGGCGGTGATATCGCGCCTGTTGGCGACATCGTAGACGCCGCCTTCCACGACATAGCGGCCGTCCTTGCTGATGTAAAAGAACGTGCCGCCGGCAATCGCCTCATAGAAACCGGGGATGGCCGACTCCTGGGCGGCATCGATCTTGAGGCCAGGCGCAATGGCGGAAACCGCACGCTGTGCGGTTTCTTCAGGCGTCGCCGCGAACGCCTGAGCCGCCGTCAGCAGGCTTGCGACGGCGCATAGAATGAGGAAGGCAAGGCAACGCATGGGAACCTCTTGAGAAGTCGGAATTCAGAATCGGCCAAGGCGGCGATCTTGCCCCGCTGCGGGACTCTATATGTAGAGACCGCACGATGAACGATCTTGTTCCTGGGGTGGTATTGTCGCACGCGGCGCCTTCGAGGAAAAACTTTAGGTCTCAACCCCGCGGGTGATGCTTCTCGTGCAAGCGCTTCAAACCTTCCTTGGCCACCAGCGTGTAGATCTGCGTCGTCGATAGCGAAACATGCCCGAGCATGAGTTGCAGCGCGCGCAGGTCGGCGCCATGGTTCAGTAAATGGGTCGCGAACGAATGCCGCAGCACATGGGGTGAGATACGTTTGGCCGGTATTCCAGCGCTGAGCGCGTGTTTGCGCACCAGCGTCCAGAACATCTGCCGCGTCATTGCCGTGCGGCGGTTGCTGACGAACAGCGCCTCGCTGCGACCACCCTTCAGCAGCGCCGGACGCGCTTGCGCGACATAGCGCGTCAGCCAATGTGCGGCCTCCTCGCCCAACGGCACCAGACGTTCCTTGCCGCCCTTGCCGAGCACGCGCAGTACGCCTTGGCGCAGGTTGACCTGTGCGGCAAGCAGGCCGACCAGCTCGCTGACGCGCAGGCCGGTCGCGTACATCAGTTCCAGCATGGCGCGATCACGCAGTCCCAGCGGCGTATCCGGTGGCGCACGCAGCAGGCCCTCGATGTCCGTTTCCGATAAAGCCTTGGGTAAACCGCGCGGCAGCTTGGGCGCATCGACCAGCAGCGTCGGATCGGCCGTCACGCGCCCCTCGCGCACCAACAGCCGATAAAAATGGCGCAGGGCGGACAGCAGTCGCGCGTTTGAACGCGCCTGGTACGGTTTACCGCTTTTCGTCGGTTGCGCACTGCGCTCGCCAAGGTAATCCTGCAACGCGGCGCGGTCCGCATCCGCCAGCGTGCCGCCATGCCGCCGCAGCCAGCGCGCAAAACCTTGCAAATCACGCCGATAACTCGTGAGCGTGTTGTCCGCCAGCCCCAGTTCGGACCAAGCGCGTTCGAGAAAATACGCGATGAGTTCGGCATCCGGCGGCGCGACCGAGGTGTCGGCGCTCGCCGGCAGGCGTCCGCGCTTGCGCGGTGGCTGGTCCGGATGTATTTCGGTTGGAGTCGGATGAGGCATGGCTTGGAACCTGTCCGGCGGTCAACGCGGTGGACGTTTGCGCAACGATGATCCTGAGGCGATATCGTGCCAACAGCGACGTTCGCGGTCGATGAAACTCCAGAAAAAGCCAAGGCCAGCAGCAAGCAATGAAACCAGTGCGACGACAAAGCGCAGCAGCGCCCTGGGCCACGGCAGCATGGCCCCGTCCGCAGCGACGACCTCGATGCGCCATGCGCGCATACCGATGGTCTGGCCGCCGCGCGACCACGAGATCACAAAATACGCAGCGGTAACGGCGAACAGTGCGAGGCGTAACGCGAAACGATATCCGGGCGGCGGATGCACCACATCCACGCTGCCGTGTGCTGCGAGCAGGAACACGCCCGCGACGAGCATCCACAGCCCGAGCAACGGGAGCAGATCGTAGACGGCAGCGGCGAAGCGCAGCCAGAGCGCGGCAGGTCTGGAAGAAGACATCGGGCGGTGCCGGACGGTGACGGCGGCAAGCCTCGCGGTTTAGCCGGGTTTGTGCAAGCCCGCTCGCTGTTCAAAAGACAACGGTAGTGGCGTGAAAAAACGTGAAATAAAGAAGTAGGGAGCAGGAAAAAGCACGCCTCATCCTTCCACGAAAGTGCCCCATACTTCGTCCTTCCGGCGAAGGCGGGACTGCGAAGGCATGGATGCCCAAGCGAACGTCTGAAATATCAGACCCTCGACGTCGAAGATCATCAACCTGTCGGCGTAGCGCCGGAAGATGGGGTTGCCGGACGCTTACGCGCAAACCACCATGACTGTTCGAGAAGCACCCGTTATTGACCACCCGCACCGGTCGTCATAAAACCGAGCTTGACCATGCCCGCGCTCTTCGCCTCGGCCATCACGGTGGCGATCTTCTGCCACTGCGTCGGCTTGTCGGCGCGAATCTGCAATTCCGGCTGCGGATTCTTCGATGCGGCCACGCGCAGTTGTGCTTGCAGGATCGCGTCGGTCACCGGCTCGTCGTTCCAGTACAGATCGCCGTTTTCCTTGATGGCCAGGTCAATCGGCTCCGGCGGATTGGTATCCTGAACGTTCGGATTCGCCTGCGGAAGATCGATGCGGATCTTGTGGGTCATCAACGGCGCCGTGATCATGAAAATGATCAGCAGCACCAGCATCACGTCGACGAGCGGCGTGACGTTGATATCCGCCATCGGGCCGCCGCCACTGCCTGTACTCATGGCCATGGTTTACTTCCTCGCAGCAGCCGGAGCGACGCCGGCTTCGACGCGCGAACCGGTCGCGAAGAAATCGTGCAGATCGTGCGCGAACTCGTCGAACCTGGCGTAGATCACGCGGTTCTGGCGTATGAAGAAGTTATACGCAAGCACCGCGGGAATCGCCACGAACAGACCGAACGCGGTCATGATCAGCGCCTCGCCGACCGGACCGGCCACTGCTTCCATCGAAGCGTTGCCCGAGGCCGCGATCTTGATCAACGCGTGGTAGATGCCCCACACGGTGCCGAGCAGACCGACGAACGGCGCTGAGGAGCCGACCGTCGCCAGTGCGGTCATGCCGCCTTCCAGACGCAGGCTTTCGCGAGCGATGGCCTGACGCAGGGCGCGATCGATGAACTCGGAACGGCTCAGTGCATCGGCGAGGCGGCTACCCTCGCTGCGCTGATGATGAGCGGCGGCGGACGCGCAATCCAGCGCGATCTTCGAGAACGGCTCGCCCTTGGGCTGCTCCTCCATGAAGCGTACGGCGTCCTGTGTGGACGGCGTGTTCCAGAAGGTATGGATCACCCGCTCCATGCGGGCACGGATCATGCCGTTGCGCAGAAAGTTGGCGACGAGGAAGTAGACCGTCGAAACCAGCATCACGCTAAGCGTGGCGAATACGATCCAGCCCAGAACATCGAAGTTGTGGATCAGATCCTGGAAGCCCATCTGGCTCATCGCGGCGGCATTGCTGCCGCCGCCGGGAGCGGGAACGACCGCAGGCTGGGCCGCTGCGGGGGTCTGAGAGGCGTCTTGCTGCATGGCGTTACCTTTTAGTCGGTTAAAGTGAACTCTATGGGGACCAAGGCATACCCACGATTGGGGCTGCCACCTTTTTTACCCGGATTGAATTTCCAGGTTTTAACGGCATCGATCGCGGCCTGATCCAGCAAGCGCGAACCGCTGGACTTCTCCACCGTGACCTCCTCCGGCGAACCGTCGAGGCCGACCAGCACCTTCAAAAGCACCTTGCCTTGCTGGCGCTGACGCGCGGCCTGCGGCGGATACTTTGGCGGCCGCATCTTGCGATAGCTGATGTCCTCGCTCGGCGCGATGTCCACATCCGGGGGCGGCGCTGGAGGGGCCGGCGGCGCCGGCGGCGGCGCCGGCGTTGACATCGCCGTTTGTTCTTCCACAACGATCGGAGCCGGCGCCGGAGGAGGTGGTGGTGGCGCCTTCGGCGGCGGTATCACCTTTTCCACCACTTTCG
>JAISPQ010000060.1 GCA_031274955.1 Rhodanobacter sp. | reverse complement strand
CAGGAGGAGGGCGCCCATTTGAACCGCCTGCTGGCGTCGGCGGTCGAGGTTGCCCAGGCCGCGTTTCAGGGCGGTGCCGCCTCGGATATGCTGGTCGCCGGCCAGACCAATCTGATGGGTCGGCAGGACGTGTCGGACGTGGATCGTCTGCGCGAGTTGTTCGAGGCGTTCCAGCGCAAGCGCGATTTGCTGCAATTGCTCGAACGCTGCTCGCGCGCCGAGGGCGTGCGCCTGTTCATCGGCGAGGAATCCGGATTTGCGGCGCTGGATACCTGGAGCCTGATTACCGCGCCGTATGGCGTGGGTGGCCGCGTGCTTGGCGTGCTCGGCGTGATCGGTCCGACGCGCATGGCTTACGAGCGCGTGATCCCGATGGTACAGGCGACGGCGAATATCATTTCCGGAGCCTTGAAGAGATCGCGTTCGGCCTCATAACGTGCCGCGGACTGTTTTGAACTCACCGCATGGTGCGGGAAGCCTTTTTGTGGAGGAATAATGGAAAACCCGGATCCCTTGGCGGCGCAGCCGCCTGATGCGACCGACCAAGCCGTAAACGGCGAACTGGAAAGCCTCTCGCGCCAGTTGAGCGAGTACGAAATCAAACTCGGCGAAATGCGCGAAACGGTGCTGCGCGAGCGTGCGGAGCTGGACAATCAGCGCAAACGCCTGCAACGCGATCTGGAACAGGCGCGGCGTTTTGCGAATGAGAAACTGTTGGCCGATCTGCTGCCGGTGCTCGACAATCTCGAACGCGGGCTGGCCGCGGAGGGTAGCGATCCGTCCGCATTGCGCAACGGTGTCGAACTGACTCTGCGCGAATTGAACCGCGTTGCGCAATCCAGTGGACTCAAAGCCGTCGGCGCCGTCGGCGAGCCGTTCGACCCCGAGCAGCACCAGGCGATGGCGATGGTCGAAGCCCAAGGCGTGGTTTCCGGCGGCATCGCCGCCGTCATGCAGAAAGGCTACGTGCTCAACGGTCGCCTGTTGCGTCCGGCGCTGGTCTCGGTGGTGAAGTAAAGAAAGAATGCAGGGCCACCCGCTTGAAACAGCGGGACAGAACCCCAGATTCGGCGACAGTCGCGGCGGTGGCCGCAGTAAAACTCTTCGGGAGCGTATAAATGAGCAAAATCATCGGTATCGATCTGGGCACGACGAACTCGTGCGTGGCCATCATGGAAGGCGCTTCGGCGCGCGTGATCGAAAATTCCGAGGGTGATCGCACGACACCGTCGGTGGTCGCCTTCAAGGACAACGAAGTGCTGGTTGGCGCTACGGCCAAGCGCCAGGCCGTCACCAATCCGAAAAACACCGTCTACGCGGTGAAGCGCCTCATCGGCCGCAAGTTCACCGACGCCGAAGTGCAGAAAGACATCAATATGGTGCCGTACAAGATCGTCGCGCACGATAACGGCGATGCCTGGGTCGCGACGGCCGACGGCAAGACCATGCCGCCGCCGGAAGTCTCGGCGAAGGTGCTGATGAAAATGAAGAAGACCGCTGAGGATTTCCTCGGTGAGACGGTGACCGACGCCGTCATCACGGTGCCGGCTTACTTCAACGACTCGCAGCGCCAGGCGACCAAGGACGCCGGCCGCATCGCGGGCCTGGAAGTCAAGCGCATCATCAACGAGCCGACCGCGGCCGCGCTCGCGTATGGCCTGGACAAGAAGGGCGGCGACCGCAAGATCGCGGTGTACGACCTCGGCGGCGGCACGTTCGATATTTCCATCATCGAAATCGCGGAAGTCGACGGCGAGAAGCAATTCGAAGTGTTGGCCACCAACGGCGATACGTTCCTGGGCGGCGAGGATTTCGACAAGCGCGTCATCGACTATCTGGTCGATGAATTCAAAAAGGATCAGGGCGTGGATCTGAAGAACGATCCGCTGGCGTTGCAACGCCTGAAAGATGCCGCCGAGCGCGCAAAGATCGAGCTGTCCAGCGCCCACCAGACCGAAGTGAACCTGCCGTACATCACGGCCGATGCAAGCGGTCCAAAGCATCTCAATATCAAGCTCACGCGCGCCAAGCTCGAAGCGCTGGTCGGCGATCTGGTCGAAAAAACCATCGTGCCGTGCCGCACCGCGCTCAACGACGCGGGCCTGAAGGTATCCGACATCGGTGAAGTGATTCTGGTCGGCGGCCAGACACGCATGCCCAAAGTGCAGGAAGCGGTGAAGGATTTCTTCGGCAAAGAGCCGCGCAAGGACGTAAACCCGGATGAAGCCGTTGCCGTTGGCGCGGCGATTCAGGGCGGCGTGCTCAGCGGCGCCGTGAAAGACGTGCTGCTGCTGGATGTGACACCGCTATCACTGGGTATCGAGACGCTCGGCGGCGTATTCACCAAGCTGATCGAGAAAAACACCACGATCCCGACCAAGAACACCCAGGTGTTCTCCACCGCCGAAGACAACCAGGCGGCGGTGACCGTGCACGTGCTGCAGGGCGAGCGCGAACAGGCGCGCTATAACAAATCGCTGGCCCGATTCGATCTGGCCGGCATCCAGCCGGCGCCGCGCGGCATGCCGCAGGTCGAGGTCACGTTCGACATCGACGCCAACGGCATCCTGCACGTGGCCGCGAAGGACAAAAACACCGGCAAGGAACAGCGCATCGAGATCAAGGCCGGTTCGGGCCTCTCCGAGGAGGAAATCCAGCGCATGGTGCGCGATGCCGAGGCCAACCGGGAAGAGGACAAGAAATTCCAGGAACTCGTCGGTGTGCGCAACAAGGCCGATCAACTGGTACACGCCGCGCGCGCCGCGATCAAGGAACACGGCGGCAAGGTGCCGGGCGATATCGCCGGCATCGAGGCCGCGCTTGCGGATCTGGAAAAGGTCATGAAGGGCGACGACAAGGCGCAGATCGAAGCACGCATCGGCGCGTTGGAACAAGCCGCGCAGTCGCTGCTCGCCGCTGCCGCCGCGCAGCCGGGCGGCGATGCCGGCGCGCAGGCACAGGCGAACGGCTCGGCCAGAAACGACGATGTCGTGGATGCCGAGTTCACCGAAGTCAAGGACGACGGTAAAAAGTAAGAAGCGTTTCGGTGCTGCCCAGGATCAGCCATCCCCTTCAATGGCTTGGACCGCATTGCTTTTAGGCCCTCCCCTTGTTCAAAGGGGAGGGCTTTGACGTGAGTGAACTGTATTGCGCTTGGGCGCAAGAAAAAGGATTGGCGTTCCGTGAGTAAGCGTTGCTATTACGAGGTGCTGAGTGTCGAGCGCACCGCTAACGACGAGGAACTGAAAAAATCGTTCCGCCGTCTGGCGATGAAATACCATCCGGACCGCTGCCCGGACGATCCGGCCGCGCAGGAGAAGTTCAAGGAGGCCAAGGAAGCCTACGAAGTGCTCTCCGACACGCGTAAGCGCGCGCTGTACGACCGCCATGGCCATGCCGCCTTCGAACATGGCATGGGCGGCGGCCATGGCTTCAAAGGCGATGTCGGCGACATCTTCGGCGACATCTTCTCCGATATCTTCGGCATGGGCGGCGGCCACGCGCAGGCACGGCGTGGCTCGGATCTGCGTTATCTGCTCGAACTGGATCTGGAAGAAGCCGTCTTCGGCATCGACAAACAGATCAAAGTGCCGACCCTGGTCGAATGCACGCTGTGCAAAGGCAGCGGTTCGCAGGACGGCAAAACCTCGCCTTGCGCCACCTGCCGCGGCCATGGCCGCGTGCGCATGCAAAACGGTGTTTTCTCGATCCAGCAGACCTGCCCGCGCTGCGCTGGAACCGGCAAGACCGTCACCCATCCCTGCAAGCGATGCCGGGGCGAAGGCCGCGTACGCGATGAGCGTACCTTGTCGGTCAAGGTTCCGGCCGGCGTGGATACGGGCGATCGTATCCGTCTAAACGGACAGGGCGAGGCCGGCCCGGCTGGAACGGTACCGGGCGATCTCTACGTGGAAGTGCGCGTGCGCCCGCATACGGTCTTCCAGCGCGAGGGCGACCATCTGCATTGCGAAATCCCGGTCCGCTTCGGACAAGCCACGCTGGGTGCTGTGCTGAAAGTGCCCACGCTCGATGGCGAGGCGGAAATCAACGTGCCGGCGGAGACGCAGACCGGCAAGGTATTCCGGCTGCGCGGCAAAGGCGTGAAATCGGTACGCAGCGGCCGCACCGGCGATCTGATCTGTCATGTCGTGGTGGAAACTCCGGTCCGGCTCACCGCCACGCAGCGCGAACTCCTCCAGCAGTTCGATGCCACCTTCACCGGCGAAAACGCGGCCGCGCATTCGCCGCGCAATACCTCATGGCTCAAAGGGGTGAAGAAATTCTGGGAACGCGTCATGTCCTGATTGCCGCCGCAGGCGAAACGGTCGGGCGGACCGGCTACCATCGCATCCGGTTTCTGACTTCCCGGAGCTCCCGTCATGCCCGCATCCACTCCTGTGCGCATTGCCGTTCACGGCGCCGCCGGCCGCATGGGCGAAGCGATCCTGCGCGCCGCGCTGGATCGTACCGACAGCGTGCCGGTCGCGGCTTGGGTGCGCGGCGGTTCCGCGCTCGATGGGCGGCCGCTTTCGGCTACGTTCGGTGCGTCCGCGCCTGCGCTGTCCTATACCTCGCGCATCCCGGCCGATGCCGATCCGCATGTGCTCATCGATTTCAGTCTGCCTGTCGCCTTCGATGCGGCCCTGGCGGAAGCATTGGCGCGCGGCATTGCCTTCGTCAGCGGTACCACCGGCCTGCGCCCGGCACAGCGGCAGGCGCTGGATGAGGCTTCGCGTTCGATCCCGGTCTTGTGGAGCGCTAATTTCAGTGTGGGTATCGCCTTGCTTTCGCGCCTCGTCGCCGAGGCCGCGCGCGCACTGCCCGACTGGGATTGCGAGATCACCGAAGCGCACCATGCCGCCAAGCTCGATGCTCCCTCCGGTACGGCGTTGGCGCTGGGGCGTGAAGTGGCCGCAGCGCGCGCACGGGATTTCACCGCGTCCGCCGTGCTCACGCGTGCGGGAGCCGGTACGCGCCGCGAAGACGGCAGCATCGGGTTTTCGGCGATCCGCGCCGGAGATATCGTCGGTGAACACACCGTGATGTTCGCCACGCGCGGCGAGCGCATCGAGTTAACCCATCGCGCGACCGACCGTGCCATTTTCGCGCGTGGCGCGCTGCATGCCGCCCTCTGGATCGCCGGCCGTGCGGCAGGATGCCATACGCTGATCGACACCCTGTGATGAGACGCGGACATCATTAGCCCATTGCATCCTTGCGGCCTGAGGATTTACCGCATGTTCAAAACCATCGTCCTGTTCACCGCCGTTGTGTGCACAACCGGCTTCGCTGGAATGCCCGCGGTATCCGCCGCCACCCAGCCCGTCGACGCCTACGCCAAAGAGATCCAAACATGGCGCGCCCAGCGCGTGGAGCGGCTGCAAGCGCCGAACGGCTGGCTGAGTCTGATCGGGCTGCATTGGCTCGCGGAGGGCCGCAATACCGTGGGCAGCGCCAAAGACAACGATATCGTGCTGGCGAAAGGGCCGGCGCGTATCGGTGTCCTCACGCTGAAGGACGGCAAGGCGAGGATCGAACTGGACGCACGCGCGGGCGCGACGATCGATGGTACGCAAACCAAGTCAGCGGAACTTCTCGATGATTCCCATGACAAGCCGACGAGCATCGCGTTCGGCACGGTCGCGTTCTATCTCATCGACCGCAACGGTAAGAAAGGACTGCGCGTGAAAGACAGCCAAGCGCACACGCGCACGCAGTTCCTGGGCCTGGATGATTTTCCGATCGATCCGTCCTGGCGCATCCAAGCGCAATGGGTGCCGTTTGCGCCGGCGCACACGCTGGAAACGCCGAACGTGCTCGGTCAGATCGATCATTATCCGGTGCCCGGCAAGGCCGTGTTCACGCGCGATGGCAAGACCTACGAGGTGTTGCCGGTGATCGAAGTCCCCGGCGACAAGGAACTGTTCCTGATCTTCGCCGACCGTACCAGCGGCAAGGAAACCTATGGCGCGGCGCGTTTCCTGTACGCGCCGATGCCCAGCGACGGCAAGATCGTTCTGGACTTCAACAAGGCCTACAACCCGCCGTGTGCCTTCACGCCCTATGCGACGTGCCCGCTCGCACCGCCGGAAAACCGTCTGGATCTCGCAGTGACGGCCGGTGAGAAAAAATATCGCGGCGGTCATCCTTGACAGGCTCTTGATCCGCATGCGGCATCTGTTCAGATCGATTCAGGATCATTACTCGCCCCGGTGCGCTTTGGACATCGCCGGCACTGGGTTACACTAGTATGCTTAATACTTTGCGGCATGGCTTTCCGCTTGCCGTGTCCAATTATCATTCCGGAGGAACACGATGAAGCTTGGTTGGTCACTCGCCTTAGCGGCGCTATTTGCAACAGGGTCCGCGCTCGCACAGGACACCACGTCGGACAAGGGCAAGACTTCGTATGCGATCGGCTTCCAGATCGGTTCGAGCCTTGTCGACCGCAAGTTGGATGTGGATATCGCCACGGTCGCACGTGCCGTGCAGGATGCCTATGCGAAAAAACAACCGGCTATATCGGAAGATCAGATGCGCGACGCGCTCACCAAGCTCGACGCGAAGATGAAGGCGGATGCCGACAAGATGCTCGGCGACAACAAACGCGACGCCGATACGTTCATGAAGGACAACAAAACCAAGAAGGGCGTGATCGAACTGCCCAGTGGCGTGCAATACAAGTCCATCGAGGACGGCAACGGCAAGCCGATCGTGGCGACCAGCGAAGTCACCTTCCATGTGCGCGTTTCGCTCACCAACGGTCGCGAGATCCGCAGCTCGTTCGTCGGCGACCCACTCAAGGCGAAAGTATCCGAAATGCCGGGCATCTTCGGCACCAAACTGCTGCCGGAGGTGATCGAGAAGATGAAGGTCGGCGATCACTGGATGATCTATCTGCCGCCGGAGCAGGCTTCGGGCAATCAGGTCTTCATCTGGGAAGTGAAGATCATCGACGTTTCATCGGGTGGGAAATAAAAACCATCGACGAGAGGTAATCGACGGCAAACGGCGGCGCCTCGTGGACGAAAGCATGGCCTCGACGCGAGGTACTGCACCAGCGGGCGCGGCCGCGCCGCTGATCGCAGTAGCCGGCGAATCGCACGATGCGGGACGCCTGCGTCGCGCCGTCCGCGCCTTGGACAATCCGCCTTCGGCGCCGGGGTGGAACGCGGAGGGACTCGCCGATGCGTTCGATCTATCGATACCGCATCGTGCCGCCGCTGTGCTGGTACCGTTCGTGCGCCGCGACGCCGCGCTCTCGGTATTGTTCACGCGGCGCAACGAACATCTGCGCCATCACGCCGGCCAGATCAGCTTTCCGGGCGGCGGCGTCGATTCCGGCGACGCCGATGTGGTGGCCGCGGCCTTGCGCGAGACGAACGAAGAAACCGGCATCACGCCAACACTCGTCGAGCCTTTCGGTTTTCTGGACTGCATCGACACCGTATCCGGCTACTGCGTGACGCCGGTCGCCGGTTTCGTGCGCGGCGACTATCGTGCGCGTCTGGATACCGGCGAGGTGGACGAAATATTCGAGGTGCCGCTCGATTTCATCCTGATGCCGCACACCCTGCATTACGAACATTTTTTCTGGCGTGGCCGCGAGCGCACCACCCATGCTTTGGAATGGGAAGGGCGGCGCATCTGGGGCGCGACGGCGGCGATCCTCAAGAACCTGCTCGATCGGCTGGAGAACACGCGATGAGCCTACGCACGCTGGTATCCGCCCAGGAATTGGCCGCACTGCGGGAGCGTGGCGGTCTGCTCGTCGTCGATGCTCGTTTCGATCTTGCCGATGCCGGCAAGGGCGAGCGCGAACATGCCGCCGCACATATTCCCGGTGCGGTCTATGCGCATCTGGATCGCGATTTATCCGATCTTTCCAAACACGCCAGGGGACGCCATCCGCTGCCGGACGATACGGCGTTCTCGGCCACCCTGTCGCATTGGGGCTGGACGCGCGAACAGGATGTCGTCATCTATGACGACGCGAACGGCGCACTAGCCGCCGCGCGCCTGTGGTGGTTGCTGCGCTTGGCCGGCCATGAGCGCGTTGCCGTGCTCGACGGTGGCCTTGCCGCATGGCGTATCGCCGGACTTCCGCTGGAATCCGGCGCGGTGCGGTGCGAACCTGCTTTGGCCGAGGTCGTACTGGATCGTGCGCACGTCGTCTGGTTCGACGAACTCGAACGCCGACTCGCAGCGCGCGACATCGTGTTGCTCGATGCGCGCGCCGCGCCGCGCTATCGCGGCGAGGTGGAACCGCTCGATCCGGTGGCGGGGCACATTCCCGGTGCGCTCAACCGGCCGTATTCCGCCAACCTCGATGGCGCGGGATGTTTCAAAAAACCAGCCGAATTGCGCCACGAGTTCGATGCGCTGCGCAAGGACAAAGCCGCCGCCGACATCGTGCACATGTGCGGTTCCGGGGTCACCGCCTGCCACAATCTGCTGGCGATGGAACACGCGGGTCTGACCGGCTCGCGCATGTTCGCGCCGTCATGGAGCGGCTGGGTCAGCGATGCCACGCGCCCGGTTGAGCGCGGCGATGGGGCAGATTGAGGACAAATTCCATCGTTGCGGGATGGGCCGCGTAGACGGCGTTGCGGGGGGCACTTAACGTGGAGATTGGCGTGGTCAGCATAAAATGCGGATGGATCGGATACGGGGTTGCGCTGCTCGTTGCAGCGACGAACGTTCATGCGCAGGGCAAGCTCGGCGTAAGCGATGCCTGGGTGCCCGCCGCGCCGCCGGGTGTGGCCATGATGGCCGGATATGCCAAGTTGAAGAACACCGGCGATGCGCCGGTCACGGTGTCGGCGGTGAAAAGCGACAATTTCCACATGGTCTCGCTGCACGAGACCGTGATCGAAAACGACGTGGTAAAGATGCCCGAACTGCAGCGGCTGGTGATCGCGCCGGGCGAGACGGTTTCGCTCCAGCGCGGCGGCAAGCATTTGATGCTGATGCATCCGCACCATGCCATCGCGCCGGGTGACAAGGTCGCGGTGACGTTCCTGCTCGACGATGGCACACGTGTCGAAACCCGTTTCGATGTGCGTGCCCCGGATTCCGAAAAATCCGGCGACAAGTGATCGTGCACTCTCCTGAACTCATCTGCCGCATGCCGCATGGATCGCTGGCGGCAGCGGCACCGAACGGCCGCTGGCGGGATCGATCCACACCATGACGACTTCGCCGTCGGCATAAACACGGTCGGCGTCGTTCGCATCGACGATCCGATGTGTGATCGTCACCGATGAAGTGCCCAAACGTTTGACCGAAAGTTCGACGACGATCTGTGCCGGCCAAGTGAGCTGGCGCCGGTAATTCATGGTCGCGGCCGCGGCGACCGGCATCGCGTGTTCGTCGAACCAGGGGCCCGGTACACCGGCCAGCCATGCCAGACGCGCTTCCTGCGCATAGACGAGGAATGCCGCGTTGTTGACATGATTGAACGCATCCAGATCGCCCCAGCGTACCGCCATCGGCACGCGCGCAATCGCCGTCACCGGGGCCGCAGCCGCCGTCGGCGCGGCATTTGTCGCGTGCTGCGCGGTACCTGGATGCGCTTTCGCGGCTTTTTTCGTCGTGGGCTTGGTGCGGTTCATCAGGCGACCTCTGTATGGCGGCGGGTACGTTTGGGTTTGACAGCGGGCAACGCACGCGCGAGAAAACGACCCGTGTGCGATCCGGTCATCGCGGCGATCTGTTCCGGCGTTCCCGTAGCGATGATCGTGCCGCCGCGCTCGCCGCCTTCGGGGCCGAGATCGATAATCCAGTCGGCGGTCTTGATGACATCCAGATTGTGTTCGATGACCACCACCGTATTGCCGTCGTCGGCGAGCCGTTGTAGCACGGCCAGCAACTGTTCGATATCGTGGAAGTGCAGGCCCGTGGTCGGCTCGTCCAGGATATACAGCGTGCGGCCGGTATCGCGCTTGCCCAGTTCCCGCGACAGCTTCACGCGCTGCGCCTCACCGCCGGATAGCGTGGTCGCGCTCTGGCCGAGTTTGATGTAGGCCAGCCCTACCTGCATCAGCGTTTCCAGCTTGCGCGCGAGCATCGGCACCGGCTCGAACAGCTTGAATGCATCCTCGACGGTCAGCTCGAGCACGTCGGCGATCGTGTGACCCTTGTAGGTGATTTCCAGCGTTTCGCGGTTGTAACGTTTACTGTGGCAAACGTCGCAGGGCACATAGACATCCGGCAGGAAGTGCATCTCGACCTTGATCAGCCCGTCGCCCTCGCAGGCTTCGCAGCGGCCGCCCTTCACGTTGAAGCTGAAACGGCCCGGCCCATAACCGCGCGCGCGCGCTTCGGGTACCTGCGCGAACAATTCGCGCAGCGGTGTGAACAGGCCCGTGTACGTGGCCGGATTGCTGCGTGGCGTGCGGCCGATCGGCGATTGGTCGATATCGACGACCTTGTCGAAATGCTCCAGCCCTTCGACCGTGCGATACGGCGCGGGCTTTTCGTTCGCGCCATTGAGTTCGACGGCGGCGATCTTGCGCAGCGTATCGTTGATCAGGGTGGATTTACCCGATCCGGATACGCCGGTGACGCAGGTGAACACACCGGCCGGGATTTGCAGATCGACATTCTTCAGATTATTGCCGGATGCGCCGGTGATTTTCAG
>JAISPQ010000030.1 GCA_031274955.1 Rhodanobacter sp. | reverse complement strand
TGCAGCGGAACAGCGTCCTCGACGAGCGTGACGATGAGCGCAAACCGCACCTGCGCCGCGCAGTTCACGGCCAATACCCCACCGCCTCCCCCGGCGCAGCAATTCCTCGGCATCAGCCTCACCGGCATGGAGATGGGCTACTGGAATACTTATTGGCATGCCGCGACATACGCCAACGGCCCGGCCTCCAACGGTTCGAGTTATCCGATCTTCAAAACAGCCCTCATCGATTATTTCGCATCCAAAAAGGTCGGCGCATTCCGTTTCCTGCTCTCATGGGAGGCGATGCAACCGAACTTGTACGACCCAATTCCCAACTCCGCGGCCAACGCCAATTTCCGGGCCTATTTCAACCAGTACAAGGCCATCGTCGATTACGCCACCAGCAAGGGCATACAGGTCATCATCGAGCCGTGGGAAGCGACCACCGACGACCAACTGTGCGGCGCGTGCTGGAATGGCTGGCCGGTCGGCTCGACAACGGTTCCAGTCGCCGCGTTCGCCGATTTCTGGAGCAAGATGGCCAGCGTCTACAAGGACAATCCTCTGGTTTCCTACGGGCTGATCAACGAGCCGAACAACAACCCGGCGAGCAATCATGACCCCAATGGCGCTGCGATCCGGCAGTCGACGATGGCTTGGTTCCAGGCCGCGCAAGCGGCGATCACCGCGATCCGCAATACCGGATCCACGCAGCGCATTTACGTGCCAGGCAACTGCTGGACGGCGGCGAGCGACTGGACCAGCACATGGTGCGACGCGGCCTCGCCTCCGGTGTCCAATGCCACAGCGTGGCTCACCGTGAACAACGGCACCCCGCTTTATGATCCATTACACAATATCGCGATCGAAGTGCACACCTATCTGGATTCGGATCAAAGCGGCAATTCATCGCAGATCACGTCCGTGAGCGCCGCGCGGAACCAGATTGCCACGACGCTCGACTGGGCCAGGCAGCAGGGCCTCAAGGTTTATCTGGGCGAAATGGGCTTTTGTGCCACCGCCAAGACAACCTCCGGTGGATACCCCGCCTCCACCGTATGGGCGGATTTCATCAACTACTTCAACGCCAACTCGGATACATTCCTTGGCCATACCTGGTGGGCCGGCGGCGATCCGGCGTGGTGGAACGATCCGTGCGCCAACGGGGGCGGACATTTCAGCGTCTCGCCGACCAGTTGCAACGGCACGACATGCAGCGGGGATACCGCGAACATGCTGATGATCCAGAACGATTTCAAATGAGTCCGCCGGAACGACCGATCGTACGGATCGACGCCGTACGATCGGTCGTTCCGTCTCAGAGCCTGTCCAATATCTCCCCCAGACCGTTGCGGGCACGCCACGGCGTAAAGATGCGGGTGTTCTCGTCAAAACGGCGCTCATCCTCTGCGCTTTCATCCTCGTGGGTCAGTGCCTACGAATCCAGCAGCACTGGCGCGGCTTCTTCAAACCTCACCCCTTCGTGATTTTCGGGGTTCAGCGCAGCTTTTCCGAGTCGAATTCAATCCTCATGCGTCGTATTGCATGTACAAACCGTATTGCATGTACAAAAGGATGCTCATGAAAACAGCATTGCCCCGCACAGTGTGTCCCACACAGTCAGCAAAAGACTCAGGCTTGTGCGAAATCTCGTATCCCGTTAGAATGGACAGTCCGGTGCGGGGTGGAGCAGTCTGGCAGCTCGTCGGGCTCATAACCCGAAGGTCGCAGGTTCAAATCCTGCCCCCGCTACCACCGATATCCGTTATGTGTATCGGAGCGGCTTTTTTCATGGCCGTGAAGCAGGCGTATGGATGCGCCGGCTGCGAGACATTGCAGTGCGCCGATGGGGGATGCGATACAACGGCGAACGACGGAATGGGCCTTGTGCCCATTTTTTGTTTGTATTTCCGGCGGTCGGGATAGTTGTCGGACTTTGCGGAACGTACGGTCGAAATGACGAACGAGGAACTGACTGGACTTCTGGAACCGGCCATCGGCGATCTCGGGCTCGAACTCGTCGGCATCGAGTTCGGCCCCGGCGCGGGCGGTAGCCTGTTGCGCGTCTATATCGACGCGTCCGAACGCGGCGTCACGATCGACGATTGCGAACGTGCGAGCCGGGAGATTTCCGCGCTGCTGGATGTGAACGATCCGGTGGCGGGACGCTACACGCTGGAAGTGTCGTCGCCGGGTTTGGAACGGCCTCTGTTCACGCCGGAGCATTTCGCACGATTTTCCGGTGCGGTGGCGAAGGTCGTGGTCAACCTGCCGATCGATGGCAGGCGGCGTTTCCAAGGGACGATCCAGTCCGTGGAAGGCGTCCACATCACGGTAATGCAAGACGGCGTGCCGGTGGTGATCGCCCACGCGAATATCGCGAAGGCGAACCTGGTGCCCGATTATGCGGCGCTGGGCATGGCACCTGCGCCAGTGGTGCCGGCGCCGCACGGGAAACCCGCGCGGCGCGGCAGAAAATGAATGTGTAGCGGAATCAGGAACTTGTCCAAAAATCCCCTCTCCTGCCCCCTCCCGCATGGGAAAAGGGCGCGGATAAGCCAAAGTCACTCCGGCCGCGGGCGCGGTCGTGAAGGAGTTGGAACATGAGCAAAGAGTTGTTGCTGGTCGTGGATGCAGTGGCCAACGAAAAGGGCGTGCCCAAGGGCGTGATTTTCGAGGCCATGGAGGCGGCTCTGGCATCGGCCGCGAAGAAACGCTATGTCGATGAGGATGTCGCCGTCCGCGTCATCATCGATCGTGACAGCGGCCATTACGAAACTTTCCGTCGCTGGGAAGTCGTGGCGGACGATATCGTCATGGAATCGCCCGACCGGCAGATCCGCCTGATGGATGCCGTCGAGGAAGCCCCCGGCATCGATATCGGCGGTTTCGTCGAGCAATCGATCGAGAATCCGGATTTCGGCCGCATCTCGGCGCAGGCCGCCAAGCAGGTGATCGTGCAGCGCGTGCGCGAAGCCGAGCGCGCGCTGATCGTGGATGCCTATAAGAGCCGTGTCGGCGAACTCATCACCGGCATCGTCAAGCGCGTCGAGCGCGGCAGCGTGTTCCTCGACCTGGGCGGTAACGCCGAAGCCTTCGTGCCACGCGATCGCGCGATTCCGCGCGAAGCGGTGCGCACCGGCGATCGTCTGCGCGGCTACCTTTACGAAGTACGCTCGGAACCGCGCGGTCCTCAGCTTTTCGTATCCCGCACCGCGCCCGAGCTGATGATGGAACTGTTCAAGCTCGAAGTGCCGGAAGTCGGCCAGAATCTGGTCGAAATCAAGGCCTGCGCGCGCGATCCGGGCGACCGCGCCAAAATCGCCGTGATCGCACACGATCGCCGCACCGATCCGATCGGCGCCTGCATCGGCATGCGCGGCTCACGTGTGCAGGCGGTATCCAACGAACTCAACGGCGAGCGCATCGATATCGTGCTGTGGAACGAGGCCCCGGCGCAGTTCGTCATCAATGCGATGGCGCCTGCCGAAGTGCAGTCGATCATTGTCGATGAGGAAAAACACTCGATGGACATCGCGGTCGCCGAGGACAAACTCTCGCAGGCGATCGGTCGCGGCGGTCAGAACGTGCGTCTGGCGAGCAAACTCACCGGTTGGCAGCTCAATGTGATGACCGCCGATCAGGTTCGTCAGAAGAGCGAAGCCGAACAAGAAGCCGCGCGCGAACTGTTTGTCGGCAAACTGGAAGTGGACAACGAGATCGCGCAGATCCTCGTGCAGGAAGGTTTTTCGACGATCGAGGAAATCGCCTACGTGCCGACCGCAGAACTGCTCGGCATCGAGGGTTTCGATGAGGACATCGTCGAGGAGTTGCGCGCGCGCGCGCGCGATGCGCTACTGACCGATGCGCTGGCCACCGAGGAAGACATCGAAGATCACAAGCCGGCGGAGGATCTGCTCGCACTGCAGGGCATGGACGAGAGCCTGGCGTTCGAGCTGGCCGCGCACGGCATCGTCACACGCGAGAACCTCGCGGACCTGGCGACGGACGAATTTATGGAACTCAATATTGAAGGTGTCGATGAAGATCAGGCGGCGGCGCTCATCATGACCGCGCGCGGCTTCATGGATTGATTGCCGCTGTATCGCCGGATCGTAGGAAATCGCTGTTGCAAGGGCCACGGAGTACGCAATCGATGTCGGATGTCACGATCAAACAATTGTCCAGGGTTTTGGGCACCCCGGCCGACAAGTTGCTCGCGCAGCTCGCCGAAGCCGGCATGCGCTTCACGGATCCCGAACAGACGATCAGCAGCACCGAGAAAGTGAAGCTGCTCGGCTTCCTGCGCCGCACCCATGGCAAGAAGGAGGATACGCCGGTCGCGGCGACGCCCACCCCAGGGCGGATCACGCTCAAGCGGCGCACCATCAGCGAGATCACCGTGGCCCCAGGCCAGCGTGGCGCGAGCGCGAAGACGGTCAATGTCGAAGTGCGCCAGAAACGCACCTACGTCAAGCGCAGCGTGGTCGAAGAACAAGCGCAGGCGCAGGCCGATCCGGAACGCGAGGAGGCCCTGCGCAAACTCGGCGAATCCCAGCTCAAGCGCGAAACCGAGGAACACGTGCGCGCCGAGGCCGAACGCCGCCGTCAGGAAGAAGATGCCAAACAACGCGCAGTCGAAGAAGCACGTCGCCAGGCCGCCGAGGAAGAAAAGCGCCGCGCCGAGGCCGAGGAAGAAGCCCGTGCGCACGCCAAAGCGCAGGTGCGCGACGAAAAAACCCCGGCACCGGCTCGCGAGAGCGAACAACGTCCGCGCCCTGAACGTGTGCGTGAAAGCGCCGATGTGGCGGGTGACAACAGCGGCCATCGTCACAAGCCCAAGCATGGCGGTCATCGCATGCGTGACGAAGGCGGCGACGATGCGTCGCGTTATTTCGGCGGCGAGTTGCATCTGTCGCAGGAAGGCGCGGCGCGGCGTATCGGCCGCAAACGTCCCAAGGCACGTCAGAGCGAGCAGACACGCGCCGGCCCCACGCATGGGTTTTCCAAGCCGACGGCGCCGATCGTGCGCGAAATTGCGGTCGGCGAGTCGATCACGGTGGCCGATCTCGCGCAACGGTTAGCGATCAAGGGCGCGGATGTGGTCAAGGCGCTGTTCAAAATGGGCGTGATGGTCACGATCAACCAGGCGATCGATCACGACACCGCAGAGCTGGTCGCCGAAGAACTCGGCCACAAGGTGATCGCCGCCGAGGACACCAGTGCGGAGACGACATTGCTGGCACACGTCGGCAACGAAGGCGAACAAAGCACGCGTCCGCCGGTGGTCACGATCATGGGCCATGTCGATCACGGCAAGACCTCGCTGCTCGACTACATCCGCCGCACCAAAGTCGCGGCCGGCGAAGCCGGCGGCATCACGCAACACCTCGGCGCCTATCACGTGCAGACGCCCAAGGGCGTCATCACCTTCCTCGATACGCCCGGTCACGCGGCGTTCTCCTCGATGCGCGCGCGCGGCGCGCGCTCCACCGACATCGTGGTGCTGGTCGTCGCCGCCGATGATGGCGTGATGCCGCAAACAGTGGAAGCGATCCAGCATGCGCGCGCCGCGAAAGTTCCGCTGATCGTCGCGATGAACAAGATGGACAAGCCCGACGCACATCCGGATACGGTGAAGCAGGGCCTCATCCAGCACGAAGTGGTCCCCGAGGAATGGGGCGGCGACGTGCAGTTCGTTCCGGTATCCGCCAAAACCGGCGATGGCATCGATCAACTGCTCGATGCGATTTCCGTGCAGGCCGAGGTCATGGACCTGAAGGCCGTGGCGGACGGGCGCGCCGGCGGCACCGTAATCGAATCCAGTCTCGACAAGGGACGCGGACCGGTTGCCACCGTCCTGGTGCAGCAGGGTCTGCTCAAAAAAGGCGACTTCCTCGTCTGCGGCATCGAATACGGTCGTGCACGCGCGCTGTTCGACGAAACCGGCAGCCAGGTGGAAGCGGCCGGCCCGTCGATTCCGGTGCAATTGCTGGGCCTGTCCGGCGTACCGCAGGCGGGCGACGATTTCGTCGTCGTCGCCGACGAACGCCTGGCCAAGGACGTCGCGCAGCAGCGGCAGAACAAGCGCCGCGAATCGCGTCTGGTCAAACAGGTCGGCCAGCGCATGGAAGACATCATGGCGCAGATGGGCCAGAGCGAAGACCAACCGACCTTGACCGTGGTCGTGAAGGCCGATGTACAGGGTTCGGCCGAGGCGCTGCGCGAGGCGCTGACCGCGATCACCACCGACAAGATCAAGGTCAATGTCATCGCCTCGGGCGTCGGCGGCATCACAGAATCCGATGCGACACTGGCAGCCGCTTCCAAGGCCGTCATCATCGGCTTCAACGTGCGTGCGGACGCCGCCGCGCGTCGCATCATCGAAGCGAACGGGCTGGATCTGCGCTACTTCTCGATCATCTACGACGTGATCGATCAGGTGAAACAGGTCGCCACCGGCATGCTCGGCATGGAAGTCCGCGAGGAAATCATCGGCGTCGCCCAGGTGCGCGAGGTATTCCGCTCGTCGAAGTTCGGTGCGATCGCCGGTTGCATGGTCATCGAAGGCACGGTCAAGCGGCACAAGCCGATCCGCGTGCTGCGCGATAATACGGTGGTCTTCCAGGGCGAACTGGAATCGCTGCGGCGCTTCAAGGACAGCGTGGATGAAGTGCGCAACGGTACCGAGTGCGGCATCGGCGTCAAACAGTACAACGATGTCAAACCGGGCGACCAGATCGAATGCTTCGAACGCATCGAGGTGGCGCGGACCCTGTAATGCACAAATCATTCAACCGCTCTGACCGCGTTTCTGCTGAACTACGCCGCGAGATCGCGCTGCTCGTGCATGCGGCGGTGCGTGAGCACGCGCTGCCATCGGTCAGCGTTTCGGATGTCGAAGTCACCCGCGACCTGGATGTCGCCACCGTATTCGTGACCACACTGATCGGCGACCAGAGCGCGCAAGCTGTTGCTGCGCTCAATGCGCTTGCCAAGGAGTTCCGCCGCGAACTGTCGCATACGATGAAACTGCGCCGTGTGCCGGAACTGCGTTTCCGCTACGACGATTCGGTCGATAAGGGCGAGCGCATCGAACAACTGTTGCGCGAACAGTCGTGATTGGAGATGGGCGACTCGGGATTGGGAAGAACAACCTGAGCGGTCCACTGATTGCACAACGCACTGGCTGCAATTCCACACGATGAGTTACGAAAAGACGCTGTGGCGCACGGTCGATGGTCTCCTTTTACTCGACAAACCGCGCGCTATGAGTTCCAACCAGGCCTTGCAGCGTGCACGGCATCTGTTCCGCGCGCACAAGGGGGGGCATACGGGGAGCCTCGATCCGCTGGCGACCGGCCTGTTGCCGCTGTGCTTGGGCGAGGCCACCAAGATCGCGGGTCTGTTGCTCGGTTCCCGCAAAGCCTACGAAGCGACATGCCTGCTCGGCGTGACCACCACGACCGACGATGCCGAAGGGCAGATCGTCGAAGAAAAACCCGTTCCCGCGTTGAGTGATGCGGATATCCGCACGGCGCTGGCCGCATTCACGGGTCACATCACACAGGTGCCGCCGGTGTATTGCGCGCTCAAGCAAGGCGGAGAGCCGCTGTATCGGCGTGCGCGGCGCGGCGAAGACGTGACCGCTCCGATGCGTACGGTCGATGTGTATCGCTATGAGTTGCTCGCGCACAACGATGACCGCCTGCACCTGCGTGTGGAATGCGGCTCGGGCACCTATGTGCGCAGTCTCATCCGCGATCTGGGCGAGCGTCTGGGCTGTGGCGCGCATGTCACCGCGTTGCGCCGGATCTGGGTCGAGCCTTTCCGCGAGCCGCATATGTATACGCTGGAGATGCTTGCCGAGTTGGCCAGCCCAGATCCGGCCGCGCTGGATGCCTGCCTGTTACCGCTGGAGGCAGGGCTGGCCGGTTTTCCGCAGGTTCATCTTGATGCGGCGGCGGCACGGCGTCTGCGTCAGGGACAAACCATCGTCATCGATAGCCTTGCCGGTGTGGCGCGCTGCGCGGTTTTCGGCCCTGATGGCCGCGCCGTCGCACTGGCACAGGCCGATGCGGCAGGACGCTTGCGATCCTTACGCGGTTTCAATCCTGCCTGATACAGGTGAATGTAAACAGACGTACAGGTTAAATGCTTGTTCCAACGCTATCGCGCCAGCTAAAATAGTACGCTCGCTTGACTTCTCAGTACGTCTGTCCCTCCGCGGGGCTTGCGAACGACCACAGGTATCGCGCTGCCGACACGGTTCTCTGGAGAGTTCCGGGTCTGTGGTTTTTCTGTCCGACTGCCGATCCGCACGAACCCGTGGTCGTTCGCAAGTCTCGCTTTCGCTTCAAGGATTCTCAAAAGATGTCCCTTTCCAACGAACAAACCAGCAAGGTCATCGCCGATTTCGGCCGCGGCAAAAACGATACCGGCTCGCCGGAAGTCCAGGTCGCACTGCTCTCGGCCCGCATCGAACACCTCTCCAAACACTTCGCAGACCACGACAAGGATCATCATTCCCGCCGTGGCCTGCTGAAGATGGTCAATCAGCGTCGCCGCCTGCTCGGCTACCTGAAAAACAAGGACGGCGACCGCTACAAGTCGCTGATCGAACGCCTCGGCCTGCGCAGGTAACCACTCATGGCAAAGATAAGCAAATCGTTCCAGTACGGTGCCCATACGGTTACGCTGGAGACGGGCGAAGTCGCCCGTCAGGCCAGCGGTGCGGTGATGGTGTCAATGGCCGATACGGTCGTACTGGTCACCGTGGTGGCCGCGACCAAGGTCAGGGAAGGTCAGGATTTCTTCCCGCTCACCGTCGATTACACCGAAAAGTTCTACTCGGCCGGTCGCATTCCCGGCGGCTTCTTCAAACGCGAAGGCCGCCCCACCGAAAAGGAAACGCTGACCTCGCGCCTGATCGATCGTCCGGTGCGTCCGCTGTTTCCTGAAGAGTTCAAGAACGAAGTGCAAGTCATCGCACAGGTCGTTTCGTTGAACCCGGAAGTCGACGGCGACATCCCGGCCATGCTCGGCGCATCCGCCGCGCTGTGCCTTGCCGGCATTCCGTTCAAGGGACCGATCGGCGCCGCGCGCGTGGGTTACGCGGACGGCAAGTACCTGCTGAATCCGACCGCCACGGAGCTGAAGACTTCCGATCTGGATCTGGTCGTCGCCGGCACATCGAACGCGGTGCTGATGGTCGAATCCGAAGCCAAGCTCCTGAGCGAAGACGTGATGCTCGGCGCGGTGATGTTCGGTCACCAGCACATGCAGAC
>JAISPQ010000016.1 GCA_031274955.1 Rhodanobacter sp. | reverse complement strand
CGCGCCTAACTTGTTGATTTGTATAGGCAGCATCAGATGCAAGCGACTTTCTTTCGGAACGGTTTTCGGCACGTCCGGGCCGATTACTTCGCTAACATTGTATTCAACCCGGACGCGCTGATTAATTCGGGCGTTAGAGCGCTATGCCACAGCTTGCCGAGGAACGATTCTTTCCAGCATCTTTGTCTGATGATGTTTGCCTCATAGCGCCAATACTCTCGCGCAATCAAATGCATCGACCCTCTAACGGATTTCAAGTGCAGATCGGTACGGATTTGGTGAAAATACCTTATAGGGTCTACTATGCGCGTAGTGATGTAGCCACTGCCATAGCACGTGGCGGTAACTGTGGCGTGATTGCGATGTGTCTAGGTACTCGGCATCACAACGGTTTTTTTCGAGAGGAATGTGTCTGTAAGTTGCTGCATGTTGAGGAGCCATGGATTGCTCCCTATGTCATTCAGCTCTTGGGTGAATACGTGCTGGAAATTGGCCAGGTGATTGAACGCTCTCTTTCAATCGAAAGAACAGATATATATGTCACCTACGTCAGAGAAAATCAGTCATACGTGGAAACTCTCAAGCGGCGGGCTGTGAGTTACTGGAATGAATACTACCGCCGTTCCTTCCCAAGATGGCAAGAGTTTCCTGCATGCAAGGCACTTTCGAATCTCTTGGACGCAGTTAAGCGCTCTAACAAATCATTCAACCCGGATGCACTAAAGCGCGCCGGTTAATTCATGCGCTGGGTTTCGGTAGACATAAAATGAGATTAATAAAAAAGTTATTTAGATTTTTTACCATTAATGCGGTTATCCTGGCTGGGATATGTGTTGCTGCAATCATGTTTGGCGGGCCAAAGTCACCTCCGCCCATGACGAGCATTGATGCCCCTTTCATGTCCGTCGATTTCTCTGATCTACCCGAAATTTCACACTTCACGGCTATGGACGGAGTGTCGCTCGCCTACCGCTACTACAGCCCGGCATCAGCAACACCTAGGGGAAGTGTCGTTCTTGTTCACGGATCCTCTGCGAGAAGCACCAGTATGCACCTTCTTGCCAAGGCATTCGCCAAGGTGGGGTATGCAGCCTACGTGTTAGACCGAAGTTCCAGCAACTGACAGACAAATTTTCGTTCTCTCATAATCAGTTATTGTGAGAATCGGGTTCTGCTTTCTGTCTACAAGTGGATGCTTTTGATCAACTCCAGCGCGCGGTGTCGGGTCGGATCGGGGGGCGTTTCGATGTCGAAGCTTGGCGCATTCGCGCTTGCGCTGGGCGTGCGGCAAGTATTACGTACGAGGCTGCTTAAGTTCGCCATCCAGGTGGCGAAGCGGTGGGCTGGCGTGCCATCCTCAAGCGCGCGGCAGTTCACCTTGTCGATGCGCGCCAGAAGCGCGTCGATGAACTTATCGGGGATGCGGCCGGGCATGGGGTCAAGGATGCCACGTGGAGCACAGCAGGTTTCTGGACAGGCTCTTACCGATCGATCGCAATGTAATGTCGCTCGCCGTTCATCGCGTCCAGGTAGACCGCGATCTGTTTGTTCGTTTCCGGATCGATGAAACGCTCGCCGGTGTCCGTCCAGTCCCGCTCCGGTGGCCGATGCACGATCGGTTTGTAGCGCCAGCGTTCGATGACAAGGCCGATGAGCAGCAACAGGCCGCCCACGATCAGTTGTGGAACAAAAACCACGAAGACACTACCGACGATGGCGGCCACGATACCTGCCAGCACGAGCAGCGCGCCCAGCGCAGAAGCGAGCAAGGCCATCGGTGCTTTATACGGGTTCCAGAACGACCGCCGTGCCGTAGGCAACGATCTCGCTCATGGTCTGGCCGATTTCCGATGAATCGAAGCGCATCATGATGATGCCGTTAGCGCCCATCGCCTGCGCATTGGTGGTGAGCCGATCGACGGCGTGGCGACGGGCTTCTTCGAGCATCTGCGTGTATTCGTGGATTTCGCCGCCCACGATGGAACGCAAACTTGCCATCAGATTGCCGCCGATACCACGGCTGCGTACCACGACCCCGAACGCTTGCCCCTTGGTTTGTTTGACCCGATAACCCGCGACATTTTCGGTGGTGACGATGATCATGCTGTTTCTCCCAATCATTGGAATGCTTGCGCGACGATGGTGCGCGCACCATCCGGCGTCCGGCGGATATCGTAACCTACCAGCACGTGGTGCGTGGAACGAGGCGAAGGAAAAAGAAAAGGGCGGATACGCGGCGCGAATCAACCCGACGGTGTCAGCTTGGCCTTGATGAGTTCCGACAGCTTGCCCATATCGGCGCGACCGGCCACCTGCGGCTTCACCAGAGCGACGACCTTGCCCATATCCTTCGCGCTTGTCGCGCCGGCATCGGCGATCGCCTTCGTCACGATGACCTCGATCTGGGCCGGCGACAACGGCGCGGGTAGATACGCCTGGATCACGCCTGTCTCGAAGCGTTCGACGGCAGCCAGATCCTCGCGGCCGGCGTTTTCGTACTGCGTGATCGAATCCTTGCGCTGCTTGAGCATTTTTTCGAGGACTGCCAGCACCTGCGTATCGTCAAGGGTGATGCGCTCGTCGACCTCGCGCTGTTTGATCGCGGCATTGATGAGGCGGATCGTGCCGAGGCGTTCCTTCGCACCGCTCTTCATCGCGGCTTTCATATCGTCGGTAAGTTGTTGCTTCAGGGACATGGGACACCTCCTCGAGCGGGCCGATGAGAAAACGAAACGGCGGGAAATGAAAAACGGAAAAGGCCGGCATCGCTTACGCGAAACCGGCCATTGAATCATCGTTTCAACGGACTATCAGCCCGTTGCGGGCGATCAATACATCCGTTGGCGCTTGGTCACATCGCGCGAAACGCGGCGCAGGTGACGTTTGACCGCAGCGGCGCGCTTACGCTTGCGCTCCTGGGTCGGCTTTTCGTAGAACTCGCGCTTGCGCACTTCAGCCAGGACGCCGGCTTTTTCGCAGGTGCGCTTGAAGCGGCGCAGGGCGAACTCGAAAGGCTCGTTCTCGCGGACTTTGACGCTGGGCATGCCATCTCCAAATGAATAACGGTTCGGGGTTTATCGACCGAGCCATGTATTCTATCCGCATGACCGCATCCAATGCAAAACGTTCCGTTCACGCGCCGATCTGCGCGCCCGTACTGGGCGTGGAAACCTCGTGCGACGAAACCGGCGTGGCCGTGTACGACCCGGTACGCGGTTTGCTCGCGCATGCGTTGTACAGCCAGATCCGCCTGCATGCGGATTACGGCGGTGTGGTACCGGAACTCGCCTCGCGCGATCACGTGCGCAAGCTGCTGCCGCTGATCCGCGCAACGCTGGCGCAAGCCGGGCTCGGCGTCGGCGATCTGCGCGGCGTGGCCTACACCGCCGGCCCCGGTCTGGTCGGCGCGCTCCTGGTTGGCGCGACCATGGCGCGCGCGCTGGCCTGGGCGTTGGATCTGCCGGCGGTCGGCGTGCACCACATGGAAGGTCATCTGCTGGCACCCTTGCTGGAAGCCGATCCACCCGCGCCGCCGTTCGTAGCGCTGTTGGTTTCCGGCGGCCATTCGATGCTGATCGAGGTGGCGGCGATCGGCCGTTACACGCTGCTGGGCGATACCTTGGATGACGCGGCCGGCGAAGCGTTCGACAAGACCGCCAAGCTCATGGATTTGCCGTATCCCGGCGGCCCCGTGCTGGCCCGGCTGGCCGAGCGGGGCCGCGCGGACGCCTTCCGTTTCGCGCGGCCGATGACCGATCGGCCCGGTTTGGATTTCAGTTTCTCGGGTCTGAAAACCCAGGTACTACTGGCATGGCAAGCCAGCGATCAAACCGAACAGACCAAGGCCGACATCGCGCGCGCGTTCGAGGAGGCGATCGTCGAGACACTGACGATCAAATGCCGGCGCGCGCTGGCGGCAACCGGCGCGCGCACGCTGGTCGTGGCCGGCGGCGTCGGCGCGAACCGGCATCTGCGCGCGCGGCTCGCTGAGTTCGGCGCGAGCGAAAGCGTCCGCGTGTATTTTCCGCGCTTGGAGTTTTGCACCGACAACGGTGCGATGATCGCGCTCGCCGGCGCCTTGCGCTTGCAGGCCGGTCAGCGCGAAACACCGCACATCAAGGTGCATCCGCGCTGGGATTTGCATCGATCGCATGCGGATGCGCGCGGATAAAGGCGAGTATGTCGTTGAGCACCGGTGTATCGACGTTCAACGGCCACGTTATCGCCAACAGCAGCCCCCCATGACCGACACCGGGATAGAGCTTGAGATCGGCTTCTTCATGCATCGAACCGACCGCTTCTTCGAGCGCCCGGCTATTGGCCGAGTTCACTTCAGTATCGGCGACGCCCTGCAACAGCAGCATCGGCGGCTCCGCGCCATGCACGAACCAGACCGGCTCCACATTGCGTTGCGTTTCCGGCGTGTGGCCGAACACGGCCAGCATTTCGGGGTCGGCCGCATCGCGCGCGAGGAAGACATAAACGCCGGCGAGACCGATGAAACCGGCCAGATCGCGTGGCCGCAAGCCTTCGCGCGCGAGCCGGCGCGGATCGGTCGCCAGTAGCGCGGCGATATGGCCGCCCGAGGAATGGCCCATCACGAAAAGATCGCCCGCGTCGCCGCCAAACTCTGCGGCGTGCGCATGTGCCCATGCCACCGCATGGGCCGCATCCTGCATCTGGGCATCGAACGGTGCGGCCGGAATCTTGCGGTAGTCGGGAATCACCGTGACGATGCCATGCGCGGCGAGCGCCCTGCCGACGAAGCGGTAACGGCCGCGTTCGCCGCGCATCCAACTGCCGCCATGAAAGAACACGACGACCGGTGCGTGCGCGGCTTGCACGGGGCGGTAGACATCCAGCGCGAGTGCGTGCACGGAATCGAAAACGATGCCGCGATGGTGTTCGGCCACTACGCGCGGATAGGGCGTAGCGGACGTGCCGAACGGCACGCCCGCGCAGCCGGCCAGCGGCAGGCAAGCCATCACTGCAAGGGCACGCAGGGCGTGGACGAAGTTCTTCATGAGACGTAATCAGTATGCCGCTCCACGGGCAGTCATTGTCCATCCTGGCCGAAAACGCGGATCATGGCGTCCCGTTCCGGACATGGGGGCTGCCATGGATCGCGTTTTCATCGAAGACCTGCGTATCGAGACGATCATCGGCATCTACGACTGGGAACGCACGACACGCCAGACCATCGCGCTGGATATCGAAATGGCATTCGACAATACCCGGCCCGCGGCCACCGATCGCATTCAGGACACGCTCGACTACAAGGCGGTATCCAAACGGCTGATCGCGTTCGTCGGCGCCGCGCAGTGCGAACTCGTCGAGACGTTGGCCGAACGCTGCGCGGCGCTCATCCGCGAAGAATTCGGCGTGACGTGGCTGCGCCTGAAACTTTCCAAACCCGGCGCGGTGACCGGCGCGCGCGCGGTCGGCGTCATCATCGAACGCGGTCAACGTCCGTGAAGCATCGCGCCTGGTTGAGCCTGGGTTCCAACCTCCAGGCGCAACACTATCTGCGCGCCGCACTGGACGAACTGCGCGAACGCTTCGGCACGTTGCTCGTGTCGCCGGCGTATCGTTTTCCGGCGGTCGGTTTTGTCGGGCCGGACTTCATCAATCTCGCCGTGGGCATGGATACCGAGCTGGACGCGCCCGCATTGAACGATTGGCTGCACGCGCTGGAAGATCGCCATGGCCGCCGCCGCGATGTGCCGCGCTTTTCCAGCCGCACGCTGGATGTCGATATCGTGCTGTTCGACGATCTGGTCACGCACGGCGCGGGCCCTCTTTGTGTGCCGCGCAAGGAGTTGACTGAAGCCTTTGTGCTCAAGCCGCTGCACGATATCGCACCGGACGTGCGCGAGCCGGTTTCAGGACAACGTATCGCGCAAGTGTGGGCCGCCTCGCCGGCGCGCGGTCAGTATTTCGAGCGGGTCGATTTAGCATGAAGCAGGGATTGGAGATTCGGGATTGGGGAAAGCGGAAGAATGTGCTTCTCCAAATCCCCAATCCCCGATTTACGCCAACGAACGCCCGCCATCGACGCGGATGATCTGTCCGGTCACGAACGGCGCATCGCGCAGTAACCACAGCACCGCGCCGGCGACATCTTCCGGCGTGCCGCAGCGTTGCAACGGCGTGCGCGCGATCAATGCCTGCCGGTCTCCCCGATCCTTGCCGGCCTCCGGCCACAGCACCGCGCCGGGCGCCACGCCGTTCACGCGCACTGCGGGTGCGAGTTCCTGCGCAAGCGCCTTCGTCGCCATCGCCAGCGCCGCTTTGGCCATGCCATAGACGCTGTGGCACGGCAGCGGACGTTCCGCGTAAATGTCGATCAGATTGACGATGGCGCCATGCCGTGCAGCCAAATGCGGCGCGGCGGCCTGTGCGAGGAACAGTGGCGCGCGTGCGTTCGCGGCGAACAACTCGTCCCAATCCGTCGGCGTGATCGCGCCGATCGGCGTCGGACGGAATGCGGATGCATTATTGACGAGGCCATCCAGACGTCCGAAGCGGGCAACGGCGGCATCCACCAGCGCAGGCAGACGTTCCGCCTCCGCAAGCTCGGCTTGCAACGCGTGCGTGCTGTGCGGTCGCGCCGTTTCCAATGCTGCGATCAGCGCGTCCAGTTCCGCGCGCGAATGCCGGCAATGCAAGGCGAGGTCGTAACCCGCGCCATGCAGCACGCGTGCAATCGCCGCGCCGACACGCCGCGCCGCGCCGGTAATCAATACGACAGGCCGTTCGCCATTCGCCATCGTGATGCTCTCCGTGTCGCGTTATGCTCCGCGGTCCACAGTGCCGCGGAAGCGCCTTGAAAGTCACTTTACCCGAACCGGATAGCGCCGAACGCGCGCATGCCGAGAAGCTTGCCGTGTTGATCCGCAATGAGATCGCCGCATCCGGCGCGATACCGTTCGCGCGTTTCATGGAATTGGCGCTGTACGCGCCGGCGCTGGGCTACTACAGCGCGGGCCGCGCCAAGTTCGGCCCGGCCGGCGATTTCGTCACCGCGCCGGAATTGGGCGCACTGTTCGCGCGTACGCTGGCGCGTGCGTGGGCGCCGACGCTGCGCGCACTCGGCGCGGATGCGCAGGTGGTGGAACTGGGCGGCGGCAGCGGCGCGTTCGCGGTGGATTGCTTGCGCGAACTGGCCGCGCTGGATGCATTGCCGCGCCGTTACTGCATGCTTGAACCCAGCGCGGATCTGCGTCAGCGCCAGCAAGCGCATGTGCATCGGCAACTGCCTGCCGACATCGCCGCGCGCGTGCAATGGATTACGTGCCCACCCGAACAGGCATGGCAAGGCGTGCTCATCGCCAACGAAGTGGTGGACGCGCTGCCGGCCACACGGTTCACGCTGTGCGATGGCGAGGTATTCGAGGAACACATCGCGCTGGAGGGCGATCGTTTCGTGCGTGTGGAACGTCCCGCCGATGCGCTGGTCGGCGCTGCCGTGCGCCATGTCGAGCGCGCGCTGGATGCGCCATTCGCCGAGGGTTATCGCTCGGAAATCCTGCCGCAGCTTCCGTACTGGATTCAGGCGGTCACGGCCACGCTTACAGCGGGCATTGCGCTATTCGTCGATTACGGCTATCCACGCCGCGAGTTCTACTTGCCCGAACGCCGCGACGGCACGCTGGTCTGCCACTACCGCCACCGCGCGCATGCCGACCCTTTGCACTGGCCGGGGCTTGCCGACATCACCGCCTTCGTCGATTTCACCGCGCTTGCCGAAGCCGGCGTCGGCGCCGGCATGGATTTCGTCGGCTACGCGCCGCAGGGACAATTCCTGCTCGCCAGCGGCTTGCCGGCGCTGATCGAGGAAGCGCAGCCGGCGAGCGAAACCGCGCGCCTGCGCCTGGCCGCCGAGGCCAAACGCCTGATCCTGCCGGGCGATATGGGTGAGCGTTTCCAGGCCATCGCGTTTGCGCGCGGCGTGGATGATCCATTGCCCGGCCTGTGCGCGGTCGATCTCTCGCGGCGGTTGTAGAGAGAGAACAGGATACGCCGCTTTCGAGGGATGGGGAGCGTGACCCAAGGGCGCGGTTGAGAGGTTTTTCAGGCCGCTGCGTCACCCTTCGCCTCCTTGGCACGCCCCGGCGCCACCATGTGCGCCACCGTTTGTGCGATACCGCTGAGCGAAGGGTTATCCAGCCCCGCGTCTTTCATGATCGCATCAACGATGGGCTTGGCCACTTGGTATTGCAGCGCCGAATTCATCACCTGCTCGGGCAGCGTGCCGCCGCCGGCAGGCCCCGCCGGGCCGCCGTGCTCGCCGCCCAAGCCACCGGGTGCGCCCGGCAGGCCGTTGACTTGGAACAGACGGATGGAGTCGATTTTTTCCATCGGCTTGGAAGCCTGGGCGATGATCTGGGGTAGCGCCTGGATCAATTGCATGCGCACCGTCAGATCGATCTGCGCGGCGCCCAGGCGGTTCTTGGCGTCGTTGATGGCGGCGATGCCTTCGGCCTCGGCCAGCGACGCGGCCTTGCGCGCCTCGGCTTCGGTGCGCACCGCCAGCGCACGGTTTTCGGCGGCTTCGCGCTCGGCCTGGGCCTTGACCTTGATCGCGATGGCTTGCTGCTCGGCTTCGCGCGAGGCGTCGATCAGTTGGATGGATTTGGTCCGTTCGGCCACCACCACTTCGCGTGCGGTCTTCACCAGTTCCTCGGCGCGCACCGATTCCGATAGGGCCGTGTTGGCGGCAGTGTCGGCCTGCGACTGCGCTTGCGATTTTTGGGCGATGGCAATGGACGCGTCCTGATTGGCCAGCTCGACCGCCTGGCGCTGCTCGGCCTGTTTGATTCGGGTCTCACGGTCGGATTCGATCTGCTTTTTCTGGATCGTGAGGTTCTTGTCGATCTCGGCGCTGTTGACGGCGCGGTCGGCCTCGATACGCTTTTCCTTGACTTGCTGCTCGGCGTTGATGCGTACCTGTTCTGCCTCGCGCTGACGCTCGGCTTCGGTTTTGGCGATGACGGCGACCTGCTCGGCCTTGGCGTTGGCGATTTCCTGTTGCTGCGTGAGCGTGGCGAATTCCTGCTGCTTGGCGATATCCAGTTTCTGGCGTTCGGCTTCGAGATTCTTGGTGCGTACCTGCACCTCGGTGTCCTGCTCCACGTCGTTGCGTTGTTTGCGGCGCGCTTCGGTTTCCTGAGTCAGACGGGTGAGGCCCTCGGCGTCGAAGGCGTTACTGGGATTGAAAAACTCCTTGGCGGTCTGGTCCAGGCTGGTCAGGGAGACCGATTCAAGCTCAAGCCCGTTCTTTTCCAGATCCTCGGCTACCGCGTTTTGCACGGCCTGCACGAAATCGCGACGCTTGTCTTGCAGTTCCTTCATGCTCATGGTGGCAGCGGTGGCGCGCAGCGCATCGACGAACTTGTCTTCGACCAGCGTCTTGAGCTGCAAAGGCTCCAAAGTCTTGCGTCCTAGCGTCTGCGCCGCCGTGCTGACCGATTCGGAGGTCTGCTTGACGCGTACGAAGAAAGTCGCGGCCACATCCACGCGCATGCGGTCGAGCGCGATCAGGCTTTGTTCTTCCTTGCGCACCACTTCGAGCTTGAGCGTGTTCATGTTGACCGGAAGGATCTCGTGGAACACCGGCATCACGACGGCGCCGCCGTCCATGATGACCTTCTGACCACCCAGGCCGGTGCGCACGAAAGCGGTTTCCTTGGTGGCACGGCGGTACAGCCGCGCGAACACGAAGCCGATGACCAGAAGGGCCACCAGCACGACGCCGGCGGGGAGTGCGATATTGAGCAGGTTGTCGACGAGCATGGGCACGTTCCTGAAAAGGTGGGAAGAAAATCAGAGCAGTTCCGGGTGGGGATTGCGGATGCAGCGAAAGCCCGTGCCATTTTTCCTGACCAGCAACACGTCAGCGCCTTCCTCGAACACTTCTTCGGGCAGGTCGGGCTCGACCAACACGTAATGCATGTGGCCATGTATGTCGCGCACTTTGGCTTCGGCGGCCAGACCCGCGCGCGCGATGCCGCGCACCACGATGCCCGCGTGGCCAATCAGACTTTGTTCGCTGATGGCGCTGGTTTCCTCGCGCGGGATCACATGCGCGATCAGGCCGCCCAGACCACGGGTGATCGAAAGCCCGGCAAACGCGGCCGGAATGCTTGCCATCCAAGCGGGCAGCAGGTGACCGCGCAGGGACAGGGTTACACCTTGGATCAGATACCCCGAGAGTGCAAAGCTCATCAAAAAAAGAATCAGCACTACCAGGATCGGCACCTTGCCCACATGCAGCCAGCCCAACGGACCATCGATATCGTCGGGTGTTTCGGGCACCAGACTTTCGAGCCAGTGCGAGGGGCTGTACGCAATCAGCAGGCCCACACCTTCGAGCACGCTCAAGCTCACCATCACGGCCAACGCAGCGCCGAAAGGCCACGTCTGCTCGGCGGCGAACAGGATCACAGGCGGCCCGCCTTCAGTGCGGCCAGACGCTCGTTGATCTTGTTGTCACGCATCAGTTCGTTGAGTTCGCGCAGCTTGGCGGTTTGCTCCATGCTGGCGTGGCGGCCAGCGGCGGCCAGCCCTGTGTGGCGCTGGTGCGTGCGGTCGAAACGGGCCTGCGCGGAGCGTAGACGCTGCTCGATCGGGCTGGCGGCGACAGGCATGTCTTGGCTTGCCGTCCCGACGTGCTGGCGCGAAGCCTCGAAGTCGCGGATCGCAGTATCCATCTCGCGCCGCTTGCTCATCAACGCATTGACGTAGCCGGATAGTTCCTTTTCCTTTTGTACCCTCTCACTCAGGCTGGCGTCGAGCACCGGCAGTTGCGCCTCGATATCGATCTGGCGCGCGATCGCGGTGCGCGCCAGATCGTCCTTGCCCGCCACCAGCGCGGCTTGGATCGCGGTGTGCAGTTCCTCGTGCTCGCGGTTGAGGTGCAGATGCTGCTGCTGCGCCAGGTGCCGGTTGGCGGTGACTTTGCCCAGTTCAGCGCGCACCTCGTCGGTGAGTTGGTCCACCTCACGGGCGGTTTGTTCGAGCAGGGCGACAGGCGTCATGTCTTCCACTCGATCCATCAGGGCGTGCACGCCCCCTGTGATCAGGCGCGCAACGCGGGTACGCAGGCTATCAGGCATGGGTTTTCCTCCAGAAGATTCAGGGTGGGCAGACACGTTGCGCCAGTTCTACCAGTCGACCGGCATTTTGCCGGACGACCTGCGGATCGTAAGCAGCCGCCTCGGTGGTCAGCATCTGGCGCAGCAGCGTTTCAGCCAGTTGCAGCGCACGCCGCGCGAGCTGCGCTTCGAGCGCGCGGGCGTCCTCTGGCGTGCTCAAGTGCGCCGATTGCAGCGCTGCACCAAAGGCGGGGATGTGTTCGAACATCGAGGCCAGCACCTCGGAATGGGTGCCGCCATCGCGTTCGATCACCGCCAATTGGTGGCGTGCGGCATACGCAAGATCGCGGTGCATGGCCAGCGCCCCCACGTAGTCGGCACTGCCATCGTGCAGGCGCTTGAGTGTGGCAATCGCCTCGCGCATCTTGTCGCTGAACGTGGTTGCACCTTCGAGCGACAAGCCCGAAAGCCATTGATAGAGGTCTTCCGGCAAACGACCGGAGACGGGGATCATGGTGGCGTATGGTTTCATTTGATTTCCATTGTATTCAAATGAATTCAATCTGTCAAGCCGGGTGCACATCCCTACGGCTGACGATGGGGATTCTTGACGCACTGAACGATCTTGATGCCGTGGTTGATAAGCCCAGCCCTGTACATCACTTTTGAAGATGAATTCCTGATGGCTGGATTCCGCCGGTGCAGGTCAACCGGTGCTTGGCTGCGGTGACTTAAAATGGGCGATTCTTAGAAGAAAACCCCGTCCATGAGCAACGAATCCGCCAGCCAGAACCCACCGGTCGTACGCGGTTGGGCCGCGCACCTGCGCTGGCCGCCGAGGCCAAACGCCTGATCCTGCCGGGCGATATGGGCGAGCGTTTCCAGGCCATCGCGTGTGCGCGCGGCGTGGACGATCCATTGCCCGGCCTGTGCGCGGTCGATCTTTCGCGGCGGTTGTAGAGAGAGAACAGGACACGCCGCGTTCGAGGGATGGGTATATCTATGGTGGCGCGCGCATGCCGCGGTGCTTTGGCTCAAGGAGAATCAAGCGATTCGATTGGTTGCGAGTAACTGCATCGCGACGTGACGGCGGGTACTCAAATCGGCGAAACTCTTGACCCCAACCCAGGCTCGCGGAGCTGCTTATGGCCATCCAGGAAGCGAAGGTCCCGGATATCGGCAACTACACCAACGTGCCCGTCATCGAAGTGTTGGTACGGCCCGGTGATACGGTCAGCAAGGATCAGGGCCTGGTTACGCTGGAATCGGACAAGGCGACGATGGAAGTACCGGCGCCGTTCGATGGCGTGGTCAAGGAGATTACCGTCAAGGTCGGCGACGAAGTGTCGGAAGGCGCCGTCGTCGCGCGGATCGAAACCGCCGGCGCGGTACCGGCATCTGCGCCAGCGCCAGCCTCTCCGGCGCCGGAAACCCCCAAGGCTGCGGTTCCCATGAAGGCCGAAGCGCCCACGAAAACACCCGCGTCCATACCGGCGACTGACATCAAGTCGTCGGTGACCGACGCGGGCACTCCGCGCACGCCGCCGGTGGCGTTCGATGCCTCCTCGGTGATGCCGGACAAGGTGCCCTACGCCAGTCCGGTGGTACGCCTGTTCGCACGCGAGCTCGGCGTCGATCTGGCCCGGGTCACCGGTAGCCAGCGCAAGGGCCGCATCAGCAAACAGGATGTGCGCGATTTCGTAAAGCAGGCACTGGCCGGAGGCAGCAGTGCGCCGCGCAGTGCGGGCGGTGGTTTGAATCTGTTGCCATGGCCGAGCGTGGACTTCGCGAAATTCGGCGAGATCCAAACTCGGGCGCTGTCGAAGATCAAGAAGATGTCCGGCGCAAACCTCGCGCGCAACTGGGCGATGATTCCGCATGTCACGCAACACGACGATGCCGATGTCACCGAGCTGGAGGCGCTGCGCGTCGCGCTGAACAAGGAAAACG
>JAISPQ010000210.1 GCA_031274955.1 Rhodanobacter sp. | reverse complement strand
TTGACCGGCCGCACCGGCTGCGGACTCTGCGGCGCGCAGACGCTGGACGCGGCCGTGCGCCATCCGCCGCCGGTGGCCGCAGCGCCGGAAGTACACGAAGACTGTTTAATGCGCGCGCTCGCCGAGATGCAGAACCTGCAAGCGATCAACGCGGCCACCGGCGCCGTGCATGCGGCGGCCTGGGCCGATCTCGACGGCCGCGTCGCGCTGCTGCGCGAGGATGTCGGCCGGCACAACGCGCTCGATAAATTGATCGGCGCAATGCGGCGCGCGGGCAGCGATCCGCGCCGGGGCTTTCTCCTCGTCACCAGCCGCGCCAGCTACGAAATGGTGATGAAGGCGGCGACGGTCGACATCGGCTTTCTCGCCGCGATCTCGGCGCCAACCGCGCTCGCGATCGCGTTGGCGAAGGCGACCAACCTCACCCTCGTCGGCTTCGCCCGCCTCGACGGATACGGCGTCTATACTCACCCGCATCGGCTGCTTTCGATAGCCTCTCAGGTTCTTGCCCAAGGGATAGATCATGGAAACCCGACCGCCGCTGCCGCCATTCACTGAGGAAACCGCGCGGCAAAAAGTACAGGCCGCCGAAAACGCCTGGAACACGCGCGACCCCGAGCGGGTCGCGCTCGCCTACACGGCGGATTCCGAATGGCGCAATCGCGATGAGTTTTTTTCCGGACGCCCGGCGATCGTTGAATTTCTCACGCGCAAATGGCAGCGCGAATTGGACTATCGTCTGCGCAAATCATTATGGGCATTCACCGGCAACCGGATCGCGGTGCGCTTCGAATACGAATTTCACGATACCGCGGGGCAGTGGTATCGCGCGCATGGCAATGAAATGTGGGAGTTTGCCGACAACGGCCTGATGCGGCGCCGCTATGCGAGCATCAACGATGTGCCGATCACGGCAATTGAGCGCAAATTTCTGTGGAAACGAACCGAATGACCACGCAAAACCACGACAGCTCGGCGGCGCTCGTCAAAATGGCGAACGATATTGCCGATTATTTCCACTCGGAGCCAGACCGCCAGATCGCGGTGAACGGCATCGCCAGCCATATCAAACGCTTCTGGGAACCGCGCATGCGCAAAAAGATTCTGGCGTATTACGCCGAGCGCAAAGGAGAAGGACTCAACGAGCTTGCGCACGCGGCGATTGCGAAACTCGCCGATGAGCAACGCTCAGCAGCCTGATGATCCGGCCATGCGCAGATGGGGGCATTCAGAACTTGAGACCACCCACCCTTGAACTCGCTAGCGTTCTGCTGTTATGGTCCCCAGAGTTATCCCCTCGCTGGCGACTTGTTTCTGTTCACAGCCGATCTCGACAGAGCGCATACTCATCATGACCAAACGTCTCTACGTTATCAGCCCTCCGGGTCATCGTTTGGAGGTACGTTTCGGCGATAAAGTGATCCAAGCAGTTCCATCTCAAGATGATGGCCACAAGCTTCTCTTTGAATCTTCGGGCGACAATGCCGACCAGAAACAGTCCGATTCAGACGTCATAATGGGTGCCGTCGCAAGGCTACCGTCTGATGCATCCCATAGTCAGATGGAAAGCCTGCAAGGGCCATTGTCATTCAGCGAGCTGGACGCACGCCTCGCCAGGATGCGCAAGGGCGAAAAAGCCATCGTGGTACTCCAAAGTCAAGATGGCTGATCAAGACGCTATCAACTCCTTCAAAGAGGCGCGTGCACCCCACCGCGAGACTGCCAAGTGGATGGTTTCCGTGAGTGCTGGAGCCGCAACGTTATTCGTCGGCAGTTCCGCGGTCTCGCAACTCGGTACTTTCGATCTTTGCAATCACCGGCTGTGGATTGCCTTCGTAGCTCTCCTGATCTCCTCTACTCTTTGCGGATTCCTACTCAAGCTGGCTGTTGATGTACTTCTGCCCGTCACACTCAATGTACAGCAGATGGTCGACGCGGTAAATGCACAGCAGACGATCGGCGCGGTAGAGAAAAAGGGAAAGGGAGATTACGAGAAGGCTAACCAAATACTAGAAAACCAATTCAAAAACAGCCGTCTCCTGAAAAATGATCAGACTGTACTGAAGTTCTTTGTCCGTTACCTAGCTTGTGAGACACCCAGCGCTGACGAGAAGAGTAATTTCCAATTATTCCGCGAAGCTGCCCTCACGGCGCTGGTCCAAGTGCGATTCAACCGCATGATGGCACGCACCCTGCAGCTGGGTGGATTCATTATAGTTGCCTTCGTCGTTTTCGCCTGGGCAGCGAACCCGCCAAAAGATACCTTCAAAATGCTCGGCAAGCCGTACAGCGAACCGCTGACGCCAGAACTCGTCAGCGAGCTCAAAGCGGCCAACGTCGCGCCTGTTTGCCTGGCAGCAGATGCGCAACTGATCGTTGTGGGGGGCGATGCAAGATCACAGACTGCGATCCTGCTTCCGCCGAAATCCGACACGCAAGAATGTCAGCCTCGCGTAGTCACGTTACCGAATGGCATTGTCCAGATAAAGCAGGCGAGATAGCGAACGTACCCTGCATCCAAAAGGTGCGTTTGAAACCCGCATCGCCCGGCTATCCTGCCCTTTCTCAAGAAACACGCTCGCGGCAGAGTCGCGTTACACGCTATCAAGCTGTTTCTCAACCGCCCGCTGACGCTGCGCGCCAAGCCTGACCTCCTTGTTGACGAGCGCCTTGGTGACTTGTTCGCGAAGTGGCGGCTCGGTGGCCGTGCCGAATCGGGCGATCAGATCGTTGTAGACGGCGATCTCCTCCGTGCCACGGCCGAGCGCGCCAAGCATGATCCCTTTGTTGAAGAGCGCCTTGGCGACCTGTTCGCGGAGCGGCAGTTCGGTCACGGCACTGAATCGGGCGATCAGATCATCGTAGACGGCGATCGCCTCTGTGCTGCGGTTGAATGCACCGAGCGTGGTCCCTTTGTTGAAAAGCGCCTGGGCGATCACTTCGCGGAGCGGCAGCCCGGTCGCGGTGCCGAACCGGGCGATCAAATCGTTATAGACGGCGATCGCCTCTGCGCTGCGATCGATCGCACCAAGCCTGACCGCTTTATTGAAAAGTGCTTGGGCAACCCATTCGCGGAGCGGCGGCGCGGTTGCGGCGCCGAATCGGGCGATCAGATCGTCGTAGACGGCAATCGCATCCATGCTGCGACCGAGCGCGCCGAGTGTGATCCCCTTGTCGAAAAGCGCCTGGGCGATCACTGCGCGGAGCGGTGGTTCGGTTGCGGTGCCGAATCGGGCGATCAAGTCATCGTAGACGGCGATCGCGCCCGTGCTGCGGTCGAGTACGCCGAGCCTGACTCCTTTGTTGACGATCGCCTTGGCGACACGTTCGAGGAGCGGCGATTCGGTCGCGGCGCCGAAGAGG
>JAISPQ010000170.1 GCA_031274955.1 Rhodanobacter sp. | reverse complement strand
CGCAGCAGTTCGCGCGGCGTGAGGCCCGGCGACAGCGCGTACTCACCGGCATGCAGACGCCCGGCGACATTCAGTTCGCGGCCGAGGATGCGCCAGTACAACGGCGCGGCACGGCTGATACGTTCGCGGCGTATCTGGCGCACGATGTCGCGATAGCGCGCACCACGCGCGATGTCGATGGTCGTGTCCGCGCGTACGCCAGGCAGCGGTGCATTGGTGAAGCTCTGGTAATCGAGCCAGCCGGCCGCCGCGATGCCGATCAGACTCAACGCGAACAGCACAAACAGCAGCCGCAAGACAATGCCGCCGCAGGCACTGCCAGGATGGGAAAACGCTCTGCACATGACGGTCAGCGTACCATCGGATGGCGGCACGCGAACCTCGCGCCGCGATGCGCGGTGGGACCGCGCCTGTGGATCACATACGGCGGAACACCAGCGTGCCATTGGTGCCACCGAAGCCGAACGAATTGGACAGCACCACATCGAGCTTGGCCTCACGCGCGACATGCGGCACGAAATCCAGATCGCAGCCTTCGCCGGGGTTATCGAGGTTGATCGTCGGCGGCACGAGATGGTCACGCATCGCGAGGATCGAAAAGATCGCTTCGACACCACCGGCCGCACCGAGCAAATGCCCGGTTACCGACTTGGTGGAACTCACCATCAACTTGTTCGCGTGATCGCCGAACACACTGCGGATACCCTGCACTTCGGCCAGATCGCCGGCCGGCGTCGAGGTACCGTGCGCATTGATGTATTGCACGTCGGACGGATTCACGCCTGCATCGCGCATCGCGGTCAGCATGCAACGACTACCGCCCTCACCGTTCTCGCTCGGTGCGGTGATGTGGTACGCATCGCCGCTCATGCCGTAGCCGGCCAGTTCGCAATAGATGCGCGCACCACGCTTCTTCGCGTGTTCGTAGTCCTCGACGATCAGCACACCGGCGCCGTCGGATAGCACGAAACCGTCGCGGTCCCGGTCCCAGGGGCGGCTGGCCTTCCCGGGTTCGTCGTTGCGCGTGGACAGCGCGCGTGCAGCGCAGAAACCGCCCATCGCGGTGCCGACCGTGGCGTATTCGGCGCCGCCGGCAACCATCGCGTCGGCATCGCCGTACTGGATCATGCGCATCGCCAAGCCGATGTTGTGCGTGGCCGTCGCACACGCGGTGACACAGGCAATGTTCGGCCCCTTCAGGCCGAGCATGATCGAAAGATTGCCGGACGCCATATTGATGATCGAACTGGGCACGAAGAACGGCGAAATCTTGCGCGGGCCGTTCTCGTGATACATGATCGAGGTGCGCTCGATGGCGGCGATACCGCCGATGCCGGCACCGATTGCCACGCCGATGCGCTCCGCATCGTGCTCGTGCGGATGCAGGCCCGCGTCCGCCAGCGCCTGTATCGAAGCGGCGATGCCATAGTGGATGAACGGATCCATCTTCTTGACATCTTTCACCGCGATGTATCGCGCGGGATCGAAATCACGCACTTCGCCAGCGATGCGCGTAGTGAACGCCGTCGCGTCGAAATGCGTGATCGGCCCGATACCGCTTCGACCAGCGGTGACGTTCGCCCACGCAGTTGCGACATCGTTGCCGACGGGGCTGACGATGCCAAAACCAGTGACGACGACGCGACGCTTGCTCATGAAATGATTCCTGGATTGATGATCGCTTCCGGACTCTCGAAAACCCACCCCGAAACCGTAACGCATAAAAACACTTTGTGCGACACAACAGCGCAACACCCCCGATCAAGAACACTTCGGGGGTGGGCTCTGTCCCAGACTCGATCCGCGAAACCGATATTTACTGGTCAGTAAATCAAGGTTCCGAGCATCGCCGGCGTGCAAAACGCCGAGCGCAACGGGTTTTTGAAACAGGTGCTTACGGCACAGGGAGCCCGCAAGCAGGTCCATACTTGGTGAGTGTAGCCATCATGGACGATTGCACGGATAGATGCTTAGACCTTGATGTGAGCATTCACGTAGTCGATCGCCTGCTGGACCGTGGTGATCTTCTCGGCTTCCTCGTCCGCGATTTCGCACTCGAACTCTTCTTCCAACGCCATCACCAACTCGACCGTATCCAGCGAATCGGCTCCCAAATCGTCAACGAACGACGCATTAGGTGTGACTTCCTCTTCCTTCACGCCCAATTGTTCGACAACGATCTTCTTGATGCGCTCTTCGATAGTGCTCATGTATTCCATGCCTCCAGATGACTTCGTGTGAAGGGCAAGCGCACCGCCATGGTACGTGCCCGAAAAAAGACGGCGCATTGTAGATGAAGGCGCGAGTACGGACTAGCCGGTGCGCGAATGCGGGGCGCAGTTCAACCTGGTGCACGGTAAAGTCGCTTGAGGCTGCCGGGGGCGTGGGGGGCCATGCGGACCGCATGTTTCCCTACTTGCAGGCTGTCTCTTTAATCACATCTTTTCCAGAGGGTTGGCATGAAAGTACGACCCACCTCGTCATTCCCACGAAGGCGGGACTGCGAAGGCTTCAATGCCGAAGAGAACGGCACAGTCGACCCGAAGAGCCCCCCCGACCAGAAGCGTTTCGGGGGCAAGCGGCGGGATCCCGCGCGTCATCCAAAGACTTTTGTTTTTCCGTGTCTTGCCAAGTATATAGGGTAACGTCCATGGATTCCCACCTTACGGCATGTACATGCCCCCATTCACATGCAGCGTCTCGCCGGTGATGGAGGCCGCCGCCGGCGAAGCGAGGAACGCAACCGCTTTGGCAATGTCCTCAACCGCGCCGAGCCGGCCGAGCGCAATCTGGCCAAGCAGCGCATTGCGCTGTACTTCCGGCAACGCACGCGTCATGTCGGTGTCGATGAAGCCGGGCGCAACCACGTTGACGGTGATCCCACGCGAGCCGATCTCGCGCGCGAGCGACTTGGAGAACGCAATGATGCCGGCCTTGGCTGCTGCGTAATTGGCCTGGCCCGGATTGCCGGTCAAACCGACCACCGATGCAATCGAAATGATGCGGCCCTTGCGCGCCTTCATCATGCCACGCAGCACGGCCTTGGACGTGCGAAAGACGGAACTGAGATTGGTATTGAGGATCGCCTGCCAATCTTCGTCCTTCATGCGCATCAGCAACTGATCGCGGGTGATGCCCGCGTTGTTGACGAGTATCGTGATCGGTCCGAATTCCTTACCGATCGCTTCGACCAGCGATTCCACGGCGGCGCCATCGGTCACGTTCAGCACGCGCCCCGCACCGCCGCGCGCGGCGAGGCGTTCGCCGATCGCCTGCGCGCCGGATTCGCCGGTCGCGGTGCCGATCACCTTTGCGCCCAGTTCCACGAGTTCGTCCGCGATCGCGGCGCCGATACCACGACTCGCGCCGGTGACCAGCGCGATTTCTCCCTCCAGCGGTTTGCTCATCGTCGCACCCTTTTCGTATCGAGGGCGCGAACTTTATACGGATTCGTGCGCCAAGTCAGCGCAGACAAGCCTCGAGCAATTGCAGGGATTCCTTTCAACCACCACGGTGACCGCGCTTAAAAGATGACGCGCGGCAATCCCACCTTCGCGGGAGTGATGAAGTATGGGGCGCTTTCGCGGGAGTGGAGGCACTTCTCCCCCTGCTCCCTCAGCCCTACTACTTCTTTCACGCTAACGCCACTGCGCCAGCGCGGTATTGAACTCATCCGACGTGCCCAGCACACGACCATCGACGCTCTTGTCGATACGTTTGACCAAACTCGTAAGTACCTTGCCGGGGCCACATTCGGCGATGCGCGTCGCGCCGTCCGCGATCAGGGCCTGCACGCATTGCGTCCAGCGTACCGGCAAATAAAGCTGGCGCACCAGCGCATCGCGAATATCGGCAAGGTCATGATGCACACACGCATCGACATTCTGCACGATGGGAATCGCAGGCTCGCTCCAGCGATACACCTTGATCGCCTCGGCCAGGCGATTGGCCGCCTCGCGCATCAGCGGCGTGTGCGAGGGCACGCTCACTGCGAGCTTCTTGGCCTTACGCACGCCGCGTTCGCTGAGCTTGGCGAGCGCTGCATCAACCGCCTGTACATGACCGCCGATTACGATCTGGCTGGGCGCGTTGTAGTTGGCCGGCGTGACGACATGACTGTCCGAGACGTCGCGGCAGATTTCTTCGACCAGAATATCTTCGGCGCCGAGCACAGCGGCCATCGCACCGACACCTTCCGGTGCGGCATCCTGCATCGCTTGACCGCGAATACGTACCAGATGTGCGGCATCATGCAGCGAGATCGCGCCGGCGGCGACCAGTGCGGTGTATTCGCCCAGGCTGTGGCCGGCAAGCCGCGCCGGTGTCGCACCGCCGGCAGCCAGCCACGCGCGCCATACAGCGACGCCCGCAGCGAGCAACGCCGGCTGTGTGAATTCGGTACGATTGAGCATCGCTTCGGGGCCGCCTTGCGCAATCGCCCACAGATCGACATTCGCCCCCTGCGATGCTTCGGCGAACGTCCGCCGCACCTCATCGTGCGATTCGGCGAGTTCGGCCAGCATGCCGACCGACTGCGAACCCTGACCGGGAAAAACGAATGCGAGCGATGCGTTCATGAGTAGCTCCTTTGGAAACTGGCAAACCCCTCTCCCCCTACCCCTACCCAGGAACCTGCCTGTTCAACCCCGCAGACGGGGGAGTAGATCTGCTCCTTCCCCCACGTGCGGAGGGGAGGACAGCCTGCAAGCATGCATGCAGGTTCCTGGGTAGAGGTTGGAGGGAGGGCACTTCGAAACCCGCGCCAGTGCGGATGGTTAGTATTTCAGCAGCGCCGACGCCCAGGTGAAACCGCCACCGAAAGCTTCGAGTAACAGGGTCTGGCCGCGCTGCACTTTGCCCGAGCGCACGGCTTCGTCGAGCGCGAGCGGCACAGAACCCGACGACGTATTACCGTGGCGATCAACAGTGATGATCACACGCTCAATCGACAGTTTCAGCCGCTTGGCGGTCGCTTCGATGATACGCAGATTGGCCTGATGCGGGATCAGCCAGTCGATATCGGATGCGTGCATGCCGGCCGCATCGAGGGTTTCCTCGACGACACGATTCAGCGTTTTCACGGCGATCTTGAACACTTCACTGCCGGCCATCAGTATGCGCGAGCCGTAGTTCGGTTCGTCGGCGCGGAAACCCGCGGACACACCGACCGGATTGCGCAACAGATGCGCATACGCACCGTCCGCATGTTGCCGGGTGACGATGATACCCGGCTCGTTCGATGCTTCCAGCACCACGGCGCCGGCACCGTCGCCGAATAGCACGCAGGTGGAACGTTCTTTCCAGTTGACCATGCGGGTCAGGGTTTCGGCGCCGACCACCAGTATCTTTTTTGCCTGACCGCCACGGATGAACTGGTCGGCAATGCCCAGCGCATACATAAAGCCCGAGCAGGCGGCATTCACATCAAATGCAGCACAGCCATTTGCACCAATGCGATGCTGCAACAGACAGGCGGTGGATGGAAAGACAATGTCCGGCGTGGTCGTACCCAGTATGATCGCGTCCAGTCCCGAACCCTTGACGCCGGCCGCGTCCAGAGCGCGCGTGGCCGCATGAAAGGCCAGATCGCCGGTAGTCTGGCCATCGACGACCACGCGCCGTTCGCGGATGCCCGTGCGCGAGGAAATCCACTCGTCGGTGGTATCGACGAGTTTTTCCAGATCGGCGTTGGTGACGATTTTCTCCGGCAGATAGCTGCCGGTGCCAGCGATGCGTGAGTAGATCAGAACCGTTCCCCTGTCAAGGTTGCGGAATCGACGAAAGCCGATGGCGATGATCGTCCGGGCGCGCTACACAAGGTGTCGCACCCGACGGGAATCAGTCCTCGTCGTGGACTGGCTCCTTGGTATCGATCACTTTCTTGCCGCGGTAGTAGCCATCCTTGGTCACGTGATGGCGCAGATGCACTTCGCCCGAGGTGGGATCGGTGGCCAGTTGCTTGGCACTTAGCGCATCGTGGGAACGGCGCATGCCGCGGGTGGACGGGGTTTTACGACTCTTGGCGACTGCCATGACATTCTCCAGTTCAAGATTTCTTCAATGTGCCCAACGCCGCGAACGGGCTTGTCCGCATGGCATCCGGCGGTTCGGGCGTCGCGTGATCGGTCCATTCCAGCGGCACACCGGGTTTGAACGGCACCACCGGCAAGGCGAGGATCAGTTCGTCCTCGATCACCTCGGCGAGGTTCAACACTCCCTCGGCGACGAGCAAAGGCTCGTAACCCGGCGGCAAGGCCGCTTCCTCACTTTCGTCCGCGATCAGACCCAGACGCTGGTCGATTGCGACCGGATGGACGAAAGGCTCCAGCGTACGCTGGCAAAGCAACGGTAAACCCGCCTCCACGCGCAACGCAAGACAGGCAACGCCGAATTTGTCCCTGCCGAATTCGATGACATAACGCGCATCGCCTTCGTCCGCGATGAGACTTCCACGTAGACGCTGCAGCGCAACCAGTGGAAGCGTTCCCTCATACACGCTCCGCGCCTGCACCTGACGCGCGACATCCACGCGAACTGGCAAGGCTGCGGACATAGGGCGGGCGATGGTAGGTGTGTACTCCGGCTCTGTCAACCAGAACCGATCAGAATGTCGCGCGAGCGTCGTCTTACCGCTTTGGCGGGAGCCCAACAGCACGACCACGCGGCTCCGCTCGAAGCCGCGCCATATACGTTACAGCCGTCGATGGCGTTGCAGCATGCACGAAGAATATAACGAAATTTCACCATTTAATGGTGGTATTTCATGGTAATTGTGGGAACAACCTCCGATAAATTCAGGGCGGTTCTCAACAACCCGCTACCCCTTCACGCACAATATCTGCTTGAGCGTGTGCACCACTTCGACCAGATCGCGCTGCGCCTGCATCACCGCATCAATGTCCTTGTAAGCCATCGGGATTTCGTCGATTACCGCTTCATCCTTGCGGCATTCCACACCTTCGGTGGCTTTGATCTGGTCGGCCACGGTGAAGCGTTTCTTGGCTTGCGTGCGACTCATCACGCGGCCCGCGCCGTGGCTGCAACTGGCGAAGCTTTCGGGGTTGCCCAGTCCACGCACGATGTAGCTGCGCGCGCCCATCGAGCCGGGAATGATGCCCAGTTCGCCACGCCTGGCGCTCACCGCGCCCTTGCGGGTAACGAACACGTCTTCGCCGAAGTGGCGTTCGCGCTGCACGTAGTTGTGGTGGCAGTTCACCGCCAGCACGTGCGATTCGAAAGGCTTGGGGATGACCTTGCGCATGGTGGCGATCAGGTGGCCCATCATCACCTCGCGGTTGCGCGCCGCGAAACGCTGCGCCCAGCCGACGCCGCGCACGTAGTCATCGAAGTAGCGCGCGCCTTCCTCAAAATAGGCGAGGTCACGATCCGGTAGGTTGCGTTGGTGCTGCTCGGCGTCCTTCTTGGCCAGTTCGATGAAGTGCGAGCCGATGGCGTTGCCCACCCCGCGCGAACCGGAGTGCAACATGAACCATACCGCGCCATCTTCGTCCAGACAGACTTCGATAAAGTGGTTGCCGGTGCCCAGCGTGCCCAGATGCTTGCGGTTGTTGGTCTTTTCCAGGCGCGGGTGCAGTTCGCACAGTGCCGCGAATTCCTCGGCCAACGTGGCCCAAATTTGGTCCACGGTGTCCGGCGGGTTCTCCCAGCTTCCCTGGTCGCGGCCCTGCTTGCGCGGCGTGGAGCCGTGCGGCACCGCCCGCTCGATGGCAGCGCGCAGCGGGCCGAGGTTGTCGGGCAGGTCTTCGGCGCGCAGCGAGGTTTTGCAGGCCATCATGCCGCAGCCGATATCCACGCCGACCGCCGCCGGAATGATCGCCTTGCGCGTGGGGATCACCGAGCCGACCGTGGCGCCGATGCCCAGATGCACGTCCGGCATCGCCGCGATGTGCCGGAACACGATCGGCAGCCGCGCCGCATTGGCGAGCTGCTTCTTCGCATCATCTTCCACGGGAACGCCCTGCGTCCACAGCTTGATCGGCACGCCGCCTTCGGGTTGTTCGATGTCGTAGTTCATGGTGTTTCCTGGGGTGAATAAAGCGATGCCACGCGGCGACAAGG
>JAISPQ010000147.1 GCA_031274955.1 Rhodanobacter sp. | reverse complement strand
CTGCGAGTGCGTGCGGTCGCGGGAATGGACATCGTTGTTGCCGTTGCAGTCAAGTTTTCGGTTCCGTTGCAGGCATTCACAGCGCTTGCGTAAACGCGATCATATAACCTACGCGAAAGCCCGGCATCTCGCCCCTCGCCCCTAACTTTGGAACCCCAGCCATGTCCCGCATACGTTCAACTTTGATTTTCGCTGCTTGTATCGTCGCCGCGTGGTGCGCGCAGGCCGCCGCTCCATCCCCGGCGATCGTCGCACCACCGGGCCGTTACGATAATCGCGCGCAGGCGGCGAAAACATCGGGCGATGCCAAACACGCGATACCGCAAGTCGAGGTCACGATCGAAGCCACACCGCAAAAAGACTTCGCGCTTTGGCATGTGCGTTTGCAAACCGACGCCGAATCCATTTACGAGCAGACATGGGCCATGCAATCGCGCACGGTGTACGACGGCAGTACGTCGCTGATTCCCTATTACCAGTTCAAGCAAACCAGCACGCCCTCCGCGGCAAGTTTCGATGCGCAAGGCTGGCTTTCCCTGGAAGCCTGCATGCTGCGCGGCGAAACCGGTAAGCGCGTGCGCATGATGTCGGAGGGGGTGCCTTGCGACGCGGCGAGCAATCCCGTCGGTCTCCCGCGCGCGCTGCTGCCGATCGGTATCGAGCGTGACGGCACGCGATTGCAACTCGATTTCGATCTGCGCGACCGGCGCACGCGAATCGAGTTGGAGCCAAGTAAGGGCTAAGGGCTAAGGGCCAAGAAAAGCGTTGCAGCGTGGAAGCTCTTGATCTTCCCTCGGCCCTCAGCCCTCAGCTTCCAACAAGCAACCCGCGCTCGCGCAGCCAGGCTTGTGCGTCTTCGGCGTCGTGCTCGAACCAGGCGCGGGCGGAGCCGAGGCGGAAGGTGTAGCCCCACGCATCCATATCGTTCATCAGGCGCGCGCCGCCGACGCCGGGCAGGGCATCGGCCAGCACGATTTGCAAATAGCAGGTGGCGTCTTCTTCGGCCTGCGAGTTGGAGGCGTCGGTATGGATCGCCGCGCGCCGCTCGGCCGGCACGACGATGAGATGGCAGGCTTCGTGCAGCAGCGAATGCACCGGCGTGTCGCCGCGCGCATAGACGGCCGTGCCGATCACACCCGCTTCGGGTTCGCCCCAATAGCTGCCGGGAATCGGCGCGCCGTCGGCGATGCGTTCGAGGACGAGGCCATAGCGCGATAGCAGCGCTTCGGTGGCGGCTGCGTCAATGTCGGTTAGCGTCAGCATGGAGAGAATAGGGTTAACCCGGATTTCTCAAACACCCTGAAAAACTGATCTGCACACAATGACAGGAAGTGATGCGGATAATCCAACGTTTCGAGGGGTTCGGTTTGCACGCGTCAAGGGCGATTTTGGACGCAGTACCCCCTCGCGCAGCTCAAGCACGTCAGCGGATCATTGTGGGCCGGGGTACTCTGGTTCGTAGGGCGGCTTCAGCGCACCGCAGCGCTTAGCTTATGCAAGGCTGTATAGGCCGCACGGAACTCTGTCTGGTAGGCAAAGCCCGAATTCAGCGCCAACTTGACCCGCCGCACGCTCAAGGTGATCACCGCGCCGATCTTGAGCAACTTCAAGCGGATGCTGCCGACACTGGCCCGCGCGAACTGGGTGGCTTCCAGCGCCAATCGGCGCAAGCTTTCCACCAACACGTAAGCCAGCGAGGCAAACCACACACGCAGTTGGTTGACCCGAAACAGATTCGCCGACAGTCGATCGGCGAATAAATCCAACTGACATTCCTTGATCCGGTTCTCCATCTCACCTCGGGCACAGTAGAACTCTTCGTACAACGCCTGGGTGGCGTACTGCCGCAGGCTCAAGGAAGTCACGATAAAGCGCGGGTTTTCTCCCCGGGTCGTCGCTTCGGCTTTGGCCACCACGCGCCGCGAGCGACTCCAGCTCTTGTGCGTGCAGTAGATGAGTTCCTTGAACCGCCGCGCCGAGTGTCCGGTTTGCTGGGCCTGCCGCAGCGCCTGTTGGAGTTCTGCGCCGATCGCCCGCTGCAAACGCGCGTTGCGCGCCAGACCGAACACATAGTCCACGTCGCGCTGTTCGCACCAGCTCATCAATTCCTCGCGGCAAAAACCCGAGTCCGCTCTCAAGATGATCTGTACTTGCGCCCAGCGCTCGCGAATCTGGCCCACGATGCGCTCCAGTTCCTCCACCGTACCGGCACAGCCATCGATGTTAGCCGGCCGCAACTTCGCGCACAGCAATTGCCGACCGCAGAAGATATACAGCGGCAGATAGCAATACTGATCGTAGTAGCCGTGGAAAAACCGGTCTTCCTGTTCCCCATGCAGCGGTGCATCGGTGGCGTCCAAGTCCAATACGATCTGCCGCGGTGGTTGCTTGTGCGAGTTCAGAAACAACTCAACGAACAGCCCCGGCATGGCCTCTTCGTCCAAGGTGATCTTGTGGTACGCCGATGCGCCAGCGCGCGGATGTAACTCCAGACGGTTCAATGTGCTCTTGCCCGCCACCGCCTCGCAGTCGCGGCGTTGCCCCTTGAGCTTGTCGGCCAATACCCCAAACAGCGGGTCTTTGCGCAGTTGGTCGTGATCGTTCAGATCCTCATAGCCCAAGGCAATCGCAAAGATCCGTTGTGCCACCAAGGTCTTGACCGTGTGCTCGATCAGCCAGGGCTTGCGGGTATCCACGAAACATTCCGCCACCTTCTGGCTCAATCCGAGCACTTGGTCTGTCTGCTTCAGCAGCAGTGCTCCGGCGTCCGAGGTGACCTGCCCGCCGTCGAAGCTAGCCACGACTCGCCGGCGTTCAACCGCGGAAAACTCATACGACTCTGCGCTACACTGTGTCGGCATCGGGAATCTCCTGTGTGATGAGCTAAGTTGTTGTCGCAACTCAATTTTATCTCATCCACAGGCCCGATGCGCTTACTTTGTTTGAGAAATTCGGGGTAGCCCTGCTCAATCTTAGCCCTGCTCAATCAAGGCTTAAACCACCCGCGTGGATCAACCGGCTTGCCCTGCGCGCGCAGCTCGAAATATACGCCCGGCGCCTTCTGTCCGCCGGTCGCCCCACTCGTCGCGATCGCTTCGTTCGCATCGACCCAATCGCCGACATCCTTGAGCAGGGTTTCGTTGTAGCCGTACAGGCTCAGATAGCCGTCGTCGTGATCGACGATCAGCAACAGGCCGAAGCCGCGCATCCAGTCGGCGAAAACGACGCGGCCGTGGGATACCGCATGCACTTCGCCGCCTTCCGGCGCGGCGATGACGATGCCGTTGCCGGCCCGCTCGCCCGAACCGGCGCCGAAACCCGACACCAGCTTGCCGCGCACCGGCCAGGCCAGGCGGCCGCGTAACGAAGCGAACGGCTCCGCGCCGGCAAGCTGTTTGGGAATGTCGGCGAACACGTCGCGCAGTTTCGCCAGCAGATCGGTCAATCCCTTCTCGTCCTGACCGAGCGCGGCGAGCCGGGCCTGATTGTCCTTGAGCTGTTTGTCCAGATCGGCGAGCAGTTGCGTGCGCTGCGCGCGTTCCGTGGCGAGTTGCCCGGCTTCCTCGGCGCGCTGCGCACGCATCGCGGCGAGCTGCGCGGTTTCCTCGTCGATCGCCTGACGCAACTGGGCGAGCGCGTCGAGGTCCTTGAGCAAGGCCCGAATCTGCTCGATGCGCGCGCGCTCGAAATAGCTCAAGTATTCGAGCGTGCGGCCGATCTTCGCTACATCTTCCTGCGCCAGCAGCAGCTTCAGTTCCTCGCCGCGCCCGATGACGTAGGCCGCGCGCAGCAAGGCCGCGAGCGTTTCGCGCTGCGTCGCGAGCTTGACATCGAGCGCATCGCGCCGCGCTTGCGACTGCTGTAATTTTTCCTGCTGGTCGGCGAGTTTCTGATCGATGCCGCGCAGTTCCTTTGCCGTGGCGGCAACCTTGAGTTCCTGCTCGCGCAATGCGGCGACGGCCGCCTCCTTTTGCGCCGCGGCTTCCTTTTGCGCATCGACGATCTTCCTGATTTCCGCACGCACCGCGTCGAGCGTCTGTTTGGCCTGCATTTCCTGCGCGGCGCGCTGGGTTTCGCCGCCTTGCGCATGCGCCCGGCCGGCGCCGAAAACGGCGATTGCCATCGCGACCATAAAGATCGCGCCTCTCCCCGTCATTCCCGCCAGGAGTGT
>JAISPQ010000008.1 GCA_031274955.1 Rhodanobacter sp. | reverse complement strand
TGATCGGCGATCCGCCGCGCGTGACCGGCCACGTGGTCTACCGCTCGGTGGTGGACGTGGAGAACATGCCCAAGGAATTGCAGATCAATTCCCCCGTGCTGTGGGCCGGGCCGCATTGCCATCTGGTGCATTACCCGCTGCGCGGCGGGCGACAGTACAACCTGGTTGTGACCTTCCACAGCCGCCAGCAGGAAGCCTGGGGCGTTACCGAAGGCAGCAAGGAAGAGGTGGTGTCGTACTACCGCGGCATCCACCCGCTGCCGTTCTCGATGCTCAACCGCCCCACGTCATGGCGGCGCTGGGCCACCGCCGACCGCGACGCTGTGCCGCACTGGAGCTTTGGCCGCATCACGCTGCTGGGCGATGCCGCGCACCCGACCACACAATACATGGCGCAGGGCGCGTGTCAGGCGCTGGAAGACGCGGTGACGCTGGGCGCGGCGATGAAGGAAACCGGTGGTGATTTCGTCGAGGCGTTCAAGCTCTACGAGCAGGTGCGTATCCCGCGCGCCATGCGCATGGTGTATTCGGCGCGTGAAATGGGGCGGCTGTATCACGCCAAGGGGGTGGAACGGTTCATCCGCAACTCGTTGTGGGTAGGCCGTACACAGGAGCAGTTCTACGACGCGATAGCGTGGCTCTACGGCTGGCGCGCGGAAACCTGCCTTGAAGGCGTGCGTCTGGAGATGGATTAGGCGGCGTGCGCGCCGTCGATCCAAGAATGGCAAGAATGGATGGTTGAACCGTTGTTCGATTCTTCTAACGAGCCGACCCTGTCGGTTGGCCACACATTTACACGAGGAGGAACCAGTATGTCCAAGCATTTTGACGCCGATGTTGCAATCGTCGGTTACGGCCCTACGGGCCTTATCGCCGCACTCACTCTTGCCAGGGAGGGGGCGTCGGTCATCGCTTTTGAACACTATGAGTCCATCTACCCGCGCGCGCGCGCGGTAACGGTGAATGACTGGACGATGCGGATCTTCCAGGATCTGGGGGTGGTCGATGCGGCCATGACGGCGCTGGAGCCGCAGCGCGCGTTGCGCTGGCTGACCTATGATCGCAAGGAAGTGATGCGGGTCGAGCATCCCCCGTCCACGTTGGGAGCCAGCGCCCGGTTTTACAACATGTATCAGCCGGCGATGGAGGCCGCGCTGCGTGAATGCGGCAATGACTATGACAAGCTTCAGGTTCATTACAACACGATGGTCGAGAACGTCGAGCAGGACGCCGATGGAGTGACGGTCACCGCGTTGGACACCAAAACCGGGAAGCGGTCAACCACACGTGTGCGGTATGTGGTTGCCTCCGATGGCGCCAACAGCACCGTACGCCAGTGCCTGGGCATCGACATGCGGGGCGAGATCGTGCCCACCCGGTGGATCGTCATCGACTGCTACGTCAAGCGGTGGTGGCCTGACCGGGACTACCTGACCTTCTGGACCGACAAGAAACACCCGGTGGTCGACATCATGCTGTCCGCTCACGCCCACCGCTGGGAAATCCCGCTGGAGCCGGGCGAGACCGAAGCCGACTATGCCACCAACGAGCAAGTCTGGCCCCTGCTCAAAGCCCTGGGCCACGATGAGAACGACATAGAAATTCACCAGTACGCGTTCTATCAACACCCGGTACGCTACGCCGAACGCTGGCGCGAGGGCCGGATCTTCCTGGCCGGTGACGCTTGTCACAACACCCACCCATGGGCCGGATCGGGCATGCAAAATGGAATGCGCGATGGACACAACATCGGGTGGAAACTGGGCCGCGTCCTGGCTGGAAAGTTGGACGAGGCATGGCTGGGTACCTACGAAGCCGAACGCTATCCCGTCGTGGTGCACTACACCAACCTGGCGGTTACCCTGGGTCACGTCATCAAGCAGATCGCCACACCCGAAGAAATCGCCGAGATGAGCCAACCCAAGACCGGACTGGTCACGCCGTGGGAACCCCCGCTCAACGCCCCGGCACAAATGTGGGCCGGATGGTTTCGCGGACCCTTCAAGGACGCGTCCATCATCGGGCGCATGGTTCCCCAACCCATCGTGTGCGACACCCAGGCGATGGGTAAACTGGACGACCGCATCGGTAACGGGTTCGTTCTGCTGGGGGATGACGTCAACCCGGCCAGCGTGCTGACTGATGAGGAGAAAAAAGGCTGGGATGCCCTTGGCGCACGCTACATCACCATTCGCGCGCGGGATGCCTACACGGTCACAGGCGCCGATGAAATCGTCGATCTGGACGGCGTCATCCAGCCCTGGATGCGACGCTACGGTGCCAAGGTCATCGCCGTGCGTCCCGACAAGTTCGTCGCGGCAGCCGATGTCAGCGGTCTTGCGGTGCCGGACTTCCCTACGGCGGTGCCGAAACTGAGCGCCAAATTATCCTAGAAAAGGAGTGTCATCATGCCTGGACTCAAAGAACTCGCCTACGTCGTTTATGAAGCCAGTGACCTGGATGCCTGGGAACACTTCGGCGTGAAACTGCTGGGAATGCAAACCGGTGAACGCACCCAGAACGGCGTGACGCTACGCAACGACGAGAAAGCGTATCGTTGGGTCATCACGAAAGGTCCGGCCGACGATCTGGTGGCCAGTGGTTACGAGGTCGATTCCGACGCCGCATTGGATAACATCGTTGCCAAGCTGCGCGCGGCCGGATTCCAAACCACGCTAGGGGACGCCAGCCTGGCCGCGGCGCGCAAGGTTGCCCGTATCGTCGTCACCGCAGACCCCATGGGGAACCGGGTCGAGCTGGTCACGCACTTCGCCAACGCACCCACCCCTTTCCGTTCCGAGATATTGGCCGGCCAGTTCCTGACCGGAGCGTGCGGGGCGGGCCACCAGTTCATCTTGACCAAGGAGGTGCCGCAACAGGATGCGGTGAATTTCTACTGCGACTTGCTCGGGTTCCGCATCAGCGACAGGATCGTCGAGGAAATCGCCCCGGGCATCGTGGCGGACGCGATGTTCTTGCACTGTAATCCGCGGCATCACACCATTGCGCTGGGGCAGATTCCGCATCCGAAGAAAACCCACCATTTCATGCTCCAGGTCACCGACCGGCAAGATGTCGGCTATGCTTGGGAGCGGTGTTTGAAGGCGGGTCAACCGATCGAGATGACGCTGGGTTCACACCCGAACGACCAGATGTTGAGCTTCTACGTGAAAACACCGTCCGGTTTTGCCGTCGAGTACGGCTGGGGCGGACTGCTGATCGAGGACGACAGTACCTGGGAAGTCAAAACCTTCAATCAGCTCAACAACTGGGGACACTTTGATCCGGCGCAAGAATTGGCTTGGCTGCAACAAGGGCTGGCCAAGACCAATGCCGCATGAACGGACAGCATCGATGACACTTGATCCGAAAAACATCTCTCGCACCGTCCGCACGAAGAACTGGACGATTCACTGCAACGAGGTCGGCGCCGGCCATCCCCTCGTGCTGCTGCACGGTGGAGGGCCTGGCGCTACCGGGTGGAGCAATTACGCGCCGAACATTGAAGCGCTCTCCAAGCACTTCAGGGTGATTGCTCCGGATATGCCCGGCTGGGGCGACTCCGACGCGGTGGACTACACGACCCTCGACCACGTTCAAGTGGCCACGGAGTTGTTGGATGCATTGGGCATCGACAAGGCCGCGTTTGTCGGCAACTCGATGGGGGGGCACAACTCGATCCGGCTGGCCGCCGAGCGGCCTGACCGGGTTTCGCACCTGATCACCATGGGCCCCCCGGTCCAGATGGGACCGTTCCTGTTCGGCGCCGGGGGCGGTCCCAGCGAGGGCCTGAAGATCATGTACCAGGCGTATGCGGATGCCAGTCCTCAGGTCATGAAGCGGCTGGTCGAGATCATGGTCTACGACAAGGCGCGTTTCGCATCACCGGAGCTGATCCAGCAACGTTCCGAAGGTGCATTGCGCCGGCCCGAACACCTGCGCAATGTGGTGGCGGCGGGCATCAAGGCGCCCATCCCGATCTGGATCGATACGCGCAAGGTCCGCGACATCACCGCCCCGGCGTTGTTGATCCACGGGCGCGATGACCGCGTGGTTTCCTTCGAGTCCACCCTCTTCCTGGCGGCGCATATCGCCAACGCCCGTGCGGTCCTGATCAACCGCTGCGGGCACTGGGCCCAGCTCGAACATGCCGATGAGTTCAATCGGTTGGTGACCGACTTCGTGCTCAATAACTAAGAACTTATCCTTATATTCCCACCGGCCCCCGATCAGAAGCATTTCGGGGGCAGGCTCTTTGGGTTGTCCCGCCAAAGCCGCCATTTCGTCGTTCCCGCGTGCTCTTGGCGGGAACCCAGTGCCTTTGCTTTTTGCTTTTCCATACCTTGAGGGCAAGAGCAAAGACGCTGGATGACGCACGGCGATCCCGCCGCTTGCCCCCGAAACGCTTTTGATCGGTGGCTCTTCGGGCCGGCTGCGCCGGTCGCTTGGGCATCCATGCCTTCGCAGTCCCGCTTTCGCGGGAATGACGAGGTAAGAACGTACGCCAGGGATGTTGAGGATGACGCGCAGCACGTGGTGCGGCGGAGTTGCACCGAGCGTTTTTGCGAAAGGGCAGGATAACCTTTTCTCAACAACCTGCTAGCATGCGTGCCCATGTCCACACCTATCCGTTCCGTCCAATTCGATCGCGATCTCGTCGCGAAATACGACATCACCGGGCCGCGCTACACGTCCTATCCGACCGCGCCCCAGTACAACACCGGTTTCGGCGAGCGCGAGTACCGGGCGTGGATTCAAAAGAGTAACCAGGACGCCCAACCGCGCGCGTTGTCGCTGTACCTGCACCTGCCGTACTGCTCAAGCCCCTGCTTCTACTGCGGCTGCACGCGCATGATTTCGCGGCAGCGCGGCCCGTTGGATACGTATCTGAATCGTTTGTGCCGCGAGATCGAACGCGTCGGCGCGCTGTTCGATAAGCGGCGTATCGTCCGCCAGATCCATCTGGGCGGGGGCACGCCCAACCTGCTCGATAACGCGCAGATGGAACGCCTGATACGCAGCCTGCGCGATGCGTTCACGTTCGATACCTCTGCGCAGCGGGAATTCGCTATCGAAGTCGATCCGCGTCATGCCTCGCCGGCATCGGTCGCGGCGATGGCGGCGCTGGGCTTCAACCGCATCAGTGTCGGTATCCAGGATTTCGATCCGGTCGTGCAGCGCGCGGTGAACCGTATGCAATCGCTGGAGTTGACGCGCTCGGTGATCGATGCCGCACGTGAGCACGGATTCCGTTCGGTGAACGCCGATCTCATCTATGGTCTGCCCAAGCAGTCGCTGGCCGGATTCGACGCCACGCTGCGTGCGGTGCTGGAACTCAAACCCGACCGCATCGCCGCCTACAGCTATGCGCACCTGCCGCGCCTGTTCAAGCCGCAGCGCCGGATCGTCGAAGCGGACCTGCCCACGCCGGCCGAAAAGCTTGCGTTGTTCGAGCATACGGTCGGCGTGCTGCTGGAAGGCGGCTATCACTACATCGGCATGGATCATTTTGCGTTGCCCGGCGACGATCTCGTGCGCGCGCAGCGCGACGGTACTTTGCAACGCAATTTCCAAGGCTATTCCACACACGCCGACTGCGACATCGTCGGCCTGGGCATGAGTGCGATCGGCCGCATCGGCGATTGTTACGCACAGAACGCGCGCGAACATGCCGCGTATAGCGCCGCCGTGGATGCCGGTCGTCTACCGATCGTGCGCGGCATCGTCGTCACGGCAGAGGATCTTCTGCGCCGCGAGATCATCGGTGAGATCATGTGTCATGGCAGGCTCGACTTCGCCGCGTTCGGGGATCGCCACGCTCTGCGTTTTCGCGACCGCTTCGCCGAGGAGATCGAGCGTCTGGCCACGCTGGAGCGCGATGGTCTGGTCGAACTCGCCGGCGACACCCTCAGCGTCACCGGCAAGGGTCGCCTGCTGCTGCGCCCGATCGCGATGACGTTCGATGCCTATCTGCCGCGCGATCACGCGACCACGCTCTATTCGCGCACGATCTGACGTACATGACCCATGATGAACGGGGTCAAAACGAATTCTTAACAAACGATCTTCATCAATTGCAAATAACGTTTGCGTAACACATAATGAAGCTCCCCCTCCCCACAATAGGTAGATAACTTTATGAAAACAAAGACTGTACTAGCCGCCGCTGCGCTGGCTTTCTTCGGATGCACCGCAGCCGCTCAGGCGGCAGACTACAATTGGGTCGTCAAGGTCGGTATCGGTGATGTCGAACCCAAGTCCCACAACGGCGTACTGGCCGGTGCGAATTCCAGTGTCAGCAACGACGTCCAGCCGATCATCACCGGCGAATGGATGTTCATGCCGAACTGGGGCGTGGAAGTACTCGCATCCACACCGTGGAAGCACGATATATATCTGAACGGTGCAAAGTCGGGCTCGACCAAGCAGTTGCCGCCGACCGTCAGCGTGCAGTACCACTTCAACTCGGCCGGACAGGTTTCGCCGTTCGTCGGCGTGGGTCTGAACTGGACCATGTTCTGGAATGAGCGGATCGCGATCCCAGGCGCCAAGCTCAGCATTGGCGATAGCCTCGGCGCGGCATTGCATGCCGGTATCGATTTCCGCCTGTCGGACAACTGGCTGCTCGCGGTTGATGCGCGCTGGATCAATATCAGCTCGACGGTCAAGTTGAACGGCAGCAAGATTGGTACCGTAGACGTCGATCCGATGGTCTATGGTCTCACCGTCGGCTATCGCTTCTAAGCAAGCGCGTTACCGTTTCGCAGCGGAATCACACCGATTCCGCTGATGATCGAAAAACTGAAACCCGGTGAGCTAACGCTCGCCGGGTTTTTGCGTTTTACGGGGGATCACGATCCCTTCTTCACCAGATAGTCCACGGCTGCCTTGACATCATCGTCCGACAGCGTGGCGTTACCGCCCTTGGCCGGCATTGCGCCATTCTTGCCTTCGTAACCTTTGAGCGCGTGCTCGTAGAGCGTGGCCTTGCCTTGCGCGATGCGTGGTGCCCAGTCGGGCTTGGAGCCGACGATCGGTGCGCCGGCGGTGCCGGTCAGATGGCACAACCCACAGGTGGTCTTAACGATTTTCTCGCCCTTGTCCTCGTCGTCGGCGACGGCTTGCGCGGCGTAAAGGCCGAGTAGCAGGGCAGCCAGTAGGGATATGGCGCGTTGGATCTGCATGGTCATGTTCTCCTTAAGATAAGGATGGGCGAAGAGGGATGCACAACGCATAAGCCGCCCGCAGAACACCACCCATATTCTTGACGGAGGCGGAAGCGGATTCGTTGACGATACCCAAGAGAGAACATGCTCGGCATTTTCATGGAAATATTCTTTGACATAGGTCATGGCATCCTGTGAGACCGGGATCACACTTGCGCCGACAAGGCTGAAAGTGAGCTTTGCTCAGGCTGCGAAAGCATGGCGTTGGTTGAATACCCAAAGGTGATCGACTTATGGATACCAAAGAAATCGAAGCGGGAGTCAATGAGAACGAAAGCTCGACGAATCAGGGGCGTCGGAAATTCCTCGGCACGACAGCGGTGCTGGGTCTGGCCGGCGCGGGACTGACAGCAACGGCGGGCCTATCCTCGAGCAGTGCGGCGGAAGGTTCCGCATCGGCCAGTGGCGCCGGCACGCTGAGCGATGTCGTCAAGCCCGGACAACTCGACGACTATTACGGATTGTGGAGCGGCGGTCACTCCGGTGAGGTGCGCGTCTACGGCGTTCCTTCGGGACGCACGTTGAAGCGCATCCCGGTGTTCAATCGCGACTTCCTCACCGGCTGGGGGCAGACCAACGAGTCGAAAAAGATTCTCGGCACCAAGCCGGACGGTTCGATGAAGTACGACAGCGGCGACACGCATCATGTCCACGGCTCGTACAAAGACGGTACTTACGACGGCAAGTACGCGTGGGTCAACGACAAGCTCAACTCGCGTTTGGCGCGCATCCGTCTGGACACGATGGAGTGCGACAAGATCACCGAACTGCCGAATGTGCAAGGCTTTCACGGCATCTTTCCGGACAAGCGCGATCCGGTGAAATCCGAGGTCAACACCACCACGCGCGTGTTCTGCGGCTGTGAGTTTCACATTCCCCAGCCCAATGACGGGCGCGACGAGGAAGATCCGAAGAAGTATTACACGATCTTCACCTGCGTCGATTCCGAGACGATGGAAGTGCGCTGGCAGTGCAAGATCGATGGCAACATGGACCTGGTCGCCACCTCGTATGACGGCAAACTGGCCGCCTCCAACCAATACAACACCGAAAACGGCGTGCACTACGAGGACATGATGGCCGTCGAGCGCGACGCCTGTGTGTTCTTCAACGTGGCGCGCATCGAAGAGGCGGTCAAGAACGGCAAGTCCTTCAAGATCGGCGCCTCGAACGTGCCGGTGGTGGACGGCACCAAGGCCGCCAATGCCGATCCGAAGACCGCGCTGACGGCCTATGTGTCGGTACCGAAGAATCCGCATGGCGTCAATGCCAGTCCCGACGGCAAGTATTTCATCTGCTCGGGCAAGCTGTCGCCGACCGCGACCGTGATCGACTTGGCCAAGGTGCTGGAGTGGTTCGACGGCAAGCTCGCCAAGCTGGATGATGCGATCGTCGCCGAACCCGAGTTGGGTCTGGGACCATTGCATACCGCGTTCGATGGCCGTGGTAATGCCTTCACCACGTTGTTCCTCGACAGCCAAGTGGTCAAGTGGAACATCGACAAGGCGATCAAGTTCTATGCAAGCCAAGGCAAGGGCGAGAAGAACTATGTCGTGGATCGCCTGGATGTGTCCTATCAGCCGGGTCATCTGAATGCCTCGATGTCCGAGACGCGCGAGGCCGACGGCAAGTGGCTGGGTGTGGGCAACAAGTTCTCCAAGGATCGCTTCCTGCCGGTCGGGCCGCTGCATGCCGAGACTGAGCAACTCGTCGATATTTCGGGCGAGAAGATGCGTCTGGCGGCCGATCATGCCGCGTATTCCGAGCCGCACGATTTCATCATTGTCCGACGCGACATCATTCACACGCGCCAAGTTTACGATCTGGATGAATTCCCGAACGCGATCAAGGCGATGAAGGACTCGCGCGTAGAGCGTAACGGCAAGAAGGTCACGATCCACATAGCGGGCCAGGCGCCGGCCTTTGCATTGCGTGAGTTCAAGGTCAAGCACGGCGATGAAGTCACGATTATCTACACCAATCTGGACAAGGTGGAAGACCTCACGCACGGCTTTGGCATCGCCAACTACGGTATCAATTTCATCTGCAATCCGCTGGAGACCAAGTCGGTCACCTTCACGGCCGACAAGAAAGGCGTGTTCTGGTGCTATTGCACGCACTTCTGTCATGCACTACATCTGGAGATGCGTTCGCGGATGATGGTAGAAGCCTAGTTCGCCTGGGCTGATGCTCGCCGGCGGTGGAAGGGGCGGTAATAACCTCTTTCATTACCGGCGAGTTTTCATGTCGGGCACACCGGAAGTTGCCCGAATTCCTGTATTTGTCAGCGTGATCTGTCGATGAACCACGCCCGCTACCTCGCCCGGTTGTTTGTGATCGTCGCCTGTGTGTTCATGGGGGTTGATGCGCGGACGACCAGCGCCAGCACGTATGAATCACCGTTGCCGGAACAATTGGACACCGATCCGAATCTGTGCGCCTATGTGCCGTGTAACGAGGTGATTGCCGGCGCGGATCATTTCGCGCCGCGCACGGGACAGCCGCCGTATGCGCAAGCCGTCGATGCCGGCGGCAAGACGGTCGGCTATGTGTTCCTGTCCACCGACATCGTTGACATTCCGGCCTACTCCGGCAAACCGATCGTCACGCTGATCGGGATGGATACCCATGGCGTCATCACCGGGGTAAAAATCCTGCGCCATTCCGAGCCGATCCTGCTGCTGGGTATCCCCGAATCCTCGCTGCTGCGTTTCGTCGGCCAGTATGTCGGTAAATTCGTCGGCGATCGTATCGAGGTCGGCCAGGCCGCCACGGGTGAAGCGGGCACGTTGAGCGTGGATGCGATTTCCGGCGCGACGGTCACCGCGATCGCCGAACATCAGGTGATTCTGCAAAGCGGCATGCAGGTGGCGCGCGAAGTCGGCATTCTGCCGCCGGTGGTACGCACGCAGGCGCGCTATGCGGATGTACCGCCGCCCACCGATTGGGCCGCGCTGGTGCAAGAAGGCGCCGTGCAGCATCTGATGGTGCGGCCGGAAGAACTCGGCTTGCCACCGGTCGACGGCGGCAAGCCGTATGTGGATTTGCACTACGGCGCTTTGAATCCGCCGGGCATCGGTCGCTTGCTGCTCGGCGATACCTATTACGAAAGCCTTATGTCGCGATTAAAGCCGGGCGAGAACGCGCTGTTCATCATCAACGACGGCACGGCTTCGTTCAAAGGCTCGGGTTTCGTGCGTGGCGGCATCTACGATCGCGTGCAGGTACGCCAGGAAGGCGACACCTTCAGCTTCCGCGATACCGATTATCTCAATCTGTATTCACTGCGCGTGCCCGGCGCGCCCGAATATACCGAGTCGGCCATTTTCATCGTGCGCTCGTCCTCGTTCTCGGTGGCCTATCCGTGGAACCTGGTGTTTCTCGCCAATCGCGTCGATAAACAGACCGACGCGCGCACGTTCGTGAGCTTCACCCACGAATACTGGCTGCCGGCGCGTTATCTGCAAGGCGGCCGTCCGAAGATCCAGAAGCCGCAGGCGCTCTGGCAGAAGATATGGAACGTCAATCGCATCCAGATCGCCTTGTTTTTTTTCATGCTCATCGTCGCGGCCACGATCTACTCGCAGCGCGACCGTCTCGTGCGGCGCGCGGACCGCAAGCACAAGTGGCCGGTCAGAGGGCCGCAATATGTGCTGTGGACGCTCAGCGTCGTGGCGGTCGGCTTCGGACTAATGGCGCAGCCGTCGATCACGCAGGTGCTGACCTGGTTCCATTCGATGATTTACCAGTGGAATTGGGAGTTATTCCTGTCCGATCCCTTCATCTTCATTTTCTGGTGGTTCACCATCATCAGCCTGCTCATCTGGGGACGCGGACTGTTCTGCGGTTGGTTGTGTCCATTCGGCTCGTTGAGCGAACTGTTACATAGAGGCGCTGCCGCGATCGGGCTGGCGCGCCTCCAGTTCAAATTGCCCAAGCCGGTGCACGACAAGCTCAAGTGGGTGAAGTATGCGATCTTCCTTGGCCTGTTGGGCGTGTCGTTCTTTTCGATGAGCACGGCGGAAAAACTCGCCGAAGTGGAACCATTCAAGACCACCTTCCTGGTCGGCGTATTGCAGCGTACTTGGCCCTATGGTCTGTATGTGGCCGTGCTACTGGGGTTGTCGATTTTCATCGAGCGGCCGTTCTGCAAGTATCTGTGTCCGCTGGGTGCCGGGCTGGCGATACCGACGACATTCCGGCTGTTCGGCTTGAAGCGCAAGCAGGAGTGCCAAACCTGCGCCGCCTGTGCGGTCGGCTGCGGCTCGCAGTCGATCGACGCGCAGGGCCATATCGACCAGCGCGAATGCATGCTGTGCCTGGACTGCATGATCCTCTACTACGATGCCAACGCATGCCCGCCGCTCTCGCAGGAGCGCAAGCGGCGCAACAAGGCCGGCGAGCCGCTCACGGCGATTGGCGGCGATGGCTACTTCACGCCCGTCATGCGCAAAACGATACCGCACACGTTGGTGGATGCCGGCTCCGCGGACAAGGGTGGAGATGGGGAAAAGCCGTGAAGCGGCACAATCTCCACGTCGTCGTTCCCGCATGCTTCTGTTCCCGCCTGCGCGGGAATGACAGGGAACCCAGTGCCTTTGCTTTGGCCGTCAGGAATCAAGAGCGAAAGGCGCTGGATCACGCGGGAGTGACGAAATATGAGGCGCTTTCGTGTAGGGTGAGGCGCGCTTTTCCCCTGCTCCCCGCTCCCTACTCCCCGCTCCCTGCTTCTCTCATGCTGCTGCTGGCCTGCGCAGGCACGCAGGCACAGGCGGCCGAACACATCGTCCATCCCGGCGAGTTGATCGCGGCCGCGATCGCCGCAGCGGACAAGGGCGATATCGTGCGCGTGCTGGGTGGGGAATATCACGAGAACCTGCGCATCGACAAACCTTTGTCGCTGATCGGTGTGGATCGCCCCATCGTGCGCGGCGGCATGGCCGGCGATGTCGTGCGCGTGACTTCGGCCGATGTGACGATCGAAGGTTTCATCATCGCCGACAGCGGCGACGATCTGGGCGCACAGAATGCCGGCATCTATATCCAGCCCGGTGCGGACCGCGCTGTGGTGCGGCATTGCGATTTCTCTTACACCCTGTTCGGACTGTGGATCGAGGGCGTCGCCGATGTACGGATCGAAGATAACCTCATCACCGGCAAGCGCGATCTGTCTTCGGTACGGCGCGGCAACGGCATCGAGCTCTACAACACGCGCGGCGCGCAGATCATCGGCAATGAGGTGAGCTTCACGCGCGATGGCATCTATGTGGACGTATCGCATCACGCGCTGTTCCGCAACAACAAGATTCACGATGCGCGCTATGGCACGCACTACATGAACTCGAACGACAATATCTGGGAAGGCAACGAGGTCTACCACAATCGCGGCGGACTGGCGCTGATGGAAGTACGCGATCAGATCGTGCGTCATAATCGTGTCTGGGGCAATACCGATCACGGCATCATGCTGCGCACGATCCAGGATTCGACAGTCGAGGGCAATTACATCGCCGACAACGTGCGCGGCCTGTTCGTCTACGATGCCGAATACAACACGCTGCGCGATAACACCGTCGTGCACAATCGGGTTGGCGTGCATCTGTGGGGCGGCTCCATCCGCAATGAGATCGAAGGCAACGACTTCGTCGGCAACCAGGAACAAGTACGCTATGCCGGCACGCGCGACCAAACCTGGGGCACGCAACAGGGCAACTACTGGAGCAATTACCTCGGTTGGGACCGCGATGGCGACGGCATCGGCGATGTGCCGTATACCGCGAACGATCTGGTCGACCGGCTCACTTGGCGCTATCCGATGTTCAAACTGCTGCTCGCCAGTCCCGCTGTGCAGACGCTGCGGCTGGTGTCGCAGCAGTTTCCCGTGTTGCGCGCGCCCAGCGTGGTCGATCCAAAACCGCATATGCGGCCTGTGCACAACGAATGGGATACCACTCGATGAGCGCGGCCGTCGAAGTCGACAAGGTCACGCGGCGTTACGGCGCATTGCGCGCGCTGGACGAAGTGAGTCTCACTATCGAGCAAGGCGAACTGTTCGGCCTGATCGGGCACAACGGCGCCGGCAAGACGACCCTGTTCAAGCTGATGCTCGGCCTGCTCGCACCTGATGCGGGCACGATCCGCATTCATGGGCAGGATATTGCCGGCGCGGCATTCCGTGAAGTACGGCGCGGGATCGGCTATGTGCCGGAAAGCGTGGTCTTCTACGATCACTTGAGCGGCGCCGAAACGCTGCGCTACTTCGCCGATCTCAAAGGCGCGCCGCGCGGTGAGGTGCCAGATGCGTTGCAACGCGTTGGCCTGTCCGACGCCGGCGCACGCCGCGTAAAAACCTATTCCAAGGGCATGCGCCAGCGCTTGGGCGTCGCGCAGGCTTTGCTGGGCCGGCCACGTCTGCTGTTTCTGGATGAGCCGACATCGGGCCTGGATCCCGAAGGCATCCACAGCGTCTATCGTCTTCTGCACGAACTGCGCGATGCTGGCGTCACCGTGGTGATGACCTCGCATATCCTGTCCGAAATCCAGGAACGCGTGGATCGTGTGGCGATCTTGAATCGTGGCCATGTTCAGGCGCTGGGCACGCTGCAGAGGCTGCGTGAAGCGGTCGATCTGCCGCTGTGGCTCGAAGCGCAAGTCGTGCCCGCAGCGATGGACGCCGTGCGCGCGGCGCTGACGCAGTTGCCGGTGATTACGCAGCGTGACGATGGCGTGCGCCGGCTCGCGGTGCAGGTGCGGCGCGAACACAAGATGGCCGTGCTCGCGCGGCTGTCGCTGTTCGATGCGCAGATCAGCGATCTGCACGTGCGCGAACCGACGCTCGAAGAACTGTTTCTCGGTCACGAAGAAGCCGGCCAGGAGAGGCGTCATGGCGAGGATTGAGTGGCGCTTGCTGCGCGTGATCGCGGCCAAGGAGTTTCGCGAGCGCCTGCGCAATCGCTGGGTACTCGCGGTGGCGCTGGTGTTCGCCGTGTTCGCGCTCACCATCGCCTACTTCGGCAGTGCGCAACAGGGCATGGTCGGCTTTCACGGCATCGACGTGACCATTGCCAGCCTCGTCAGCTTGGTGATCTATCTCGTGCCGCTGATCGCGTTGATTCTCGGCTTTGATGCCATCGTCGGCGAACGCGAGCGCGGCTCGCTCGATCTCTTGCTATCGCTGCCATTGACGCGCGCGGAACTGTTGCTCGGAAAATTTCTCGGCCTGTCGGCAACGCTGGCGTTGTCCACCGTGGTCGGCTTCGGCCTGGCCGGCGTGGCGCTGGCCGTGCAAGGACAGGGCACCGATGCGCTGCTGCACTATGCCGGTTTCGTGCTGAGCGCGGTGTTGCTCGGCATGAGTTTCTTAAGCATGGCGGTCGCGCTGTCGGTGATCACCACCGACCGCGCACGCGCAAGCGGCGCGGCGATTGCGCTGTGGTTCGGCTTCGTGCTGGTGTTCGATCTCTTGCTGCTCGGTGCGCTCGTCACCGTCGGCGACAGCCCGCTCGGTGCGCGCGTGCTGCCGTATCTGCTGCTGCTCAATCCTGCCGACGTATTCCGCGTGCTCAACGTGTTCGGTTTCGACAGCGTGAAAGTTTTCTATGGCCTGGCCACGGTGTTTCCCGATACCTTGACCAGCCCTTGGGTACTTGGCGGCGTGATGCTGGCATGGATCGTGTTGCCGCTGGGTTTTGCCTTGTGGAGATTTCGGCAATGAACATCAAACGAGTCTTTGTTCCCGTACTATTCGGCTTTCTGCTGTCTGCTTGCGGCGGCGGCCCGGATGCCTCTTACTCGGCGGTGGAACCGGGTGCCGGCACCGTGTGCTCGCTCGACGGCATGCGCCTGGCCGATTATCCCGGACCGAAAGCGCAGATTCACTACACCACCGGCGCGCCGGATTTCTTCTGCGACACGATTGAACTGTTCTCTGTACATCTGCGCTCCGAACAAGGCCGGCGCATTCAGGCGATGTACGTGCAGGACATGGGCGCCGCCGACTGGAAACATCCGCAAGGCCATTGGATCGACGCGCGCACCGCGTTTTACATTGTCGGTTCCGATCAGCATGGCTCGATGGGGCCGACGATTGCCTCGTTCGCGGATCAGGCGCAGGCCGACGCCTTCGCCAAACAGCATGGCGGCAAGCTGTATCGCTTCGAGCAGATCACGCCGGATATGGTTTCGCTGGATGGCGGTGTGCTCAACGATGAGCATAGCTAGCGCGTTTGTCGCGTGCGAAGGCTGCTGACCAGCATATCGCTGCTACTGCTGCTCGCCGCCTGCGCGCGGCCGCAACCGGTGTTGCGCCACGAGGTCAGAACCTTGATGGGCACGCAGGTGGAAATCAGCGCCGAAAGCGCGCGCGCCGAGGATGCCGATGCCGCAATCGACGCCGCCTATGCGGAAATGTCGCGGCTGTCCGACATGATGAATCACTACAACCCGGACAGCGTGGTCAGCGCGATCAACCGCGAAGCCGGCGTGCAACCGGTCGCCGTGCCACCCGAACTGATGGCCGTGCTGCATATGGCGCAAGACGTCTCACAGCGCAGCGGCGGCGCGTTCGATATCACGGTCGGCTCGATTCAGGGCTGGCGCTTTCGCGCGGACGATCCGCAGATACCCACGACGGAGGACATCGCCGCGCAACTGCCGCTGGTCGGCTACGCCAAGCTGCGGCTCGACCCGGCCGCCGGTACGGCTTATCTGACCCAGGCCGGCACGCGGATCGACCTTGGCGGCATCGCCAAACTGCCGATTCTCGATGCCGGCCTGCGCGTGTTACGCGCGCACGGCATCACCCGCGCGCTCATCAACGGCGGCGGCGATATCGTCGCGATGACGGCCACGGGCGAACGTGCGTGGCGCGTCGGCATCCGCGATCCCGATGCGCCGGAGCGTCTGCGCTGGACGCTCGACATCAGTAACGGCTTTGTCAGTTCCTCGGGCGACTACGAGCGCGGCTTCATCAAGGATGGCCGCCGCTATCACCATATTCTCGATCCGCGCACCGGCTATCCCACACAAGGCCCGCGCGCGGTGACACTGGTTGGCGCAGACCTCGCGCAGATCAATGGCTGGTCCTGCGCGATCATGGTCGCCGGTCTCGCGGCGGGGCAGGGTTGGATCGAACACGCGCCCGGCCTTGCGGGGCTCATCGTCGACAAGGACGGCAGCGTCTGGGTGTCGGATGGCTTGCGAACGCGTTTGCAACCGGCCGTCAAGCCACAGTGATGTTGGTCGAAAATCGGTCGGATCAAGGCGCGCCCGCGTAGCGAGCGGAATCAGTCGTGCCGCAGATTACGCGCGAGATGGCGCAGCCGTGGCACGTCGAGCAGTTCCAGCGCACGGCCTTTGACGCGGATCAGCGCGTTGTCACAGAAACGCCGCAACACACGGCTGACCGTCTCGGTCGCCAGGCGCAGGTGGTTGGCGATATCGGTGCGTGGCATCATCAAACGATAGCACTTCACCGGGAAACCGCGCGTCGTGTAACGGTCGGCGAGATCGAGCAAGAATGCGGCCATGCGTTCGTCGGCCGTATGGTCGCCGGCCAGTATCGTGGCCTTGCCGATGCCGGCGCTGAGCAGACGAAACAATTGTCGCTGCACATCGGGCAGCTTCGCGGCGAGCATGGTCAGTGCGGCGAACGAGAAGCGGCACACGTAAACCGTGTCCAGCGCGATCGCGTCGCAAGGGTAGATCTCGGGATGGATCGCATCCAGGCCAATCACCTCGCCCGGCAGAAAAAACCCCAGCACCTGCTCGCGACCGTCGTCGTCGATGACGCGCGTTTTGGCCACACCGCCGCGCATCGCGAAGATCGCGCCGAAACGCTCGCCGCGGCGGAAGATGTATTCGTCCTTGCGATACGGGCCGGCGTGCTCGACCAGCGCATGCAGATCGTGTAGCGACGACTTGTCCATGCCGGCCGCCCAGAAGATCGGGCCGAACACGCAGGTCGAGCAGAAATTCCGCTCGTCGCCATCATCAGCGAGCACATGGGGTTGGGGCAGACGGCTACGGATCATCCGACCCATCGCACACCTCTGATCAGGGATGTCATACCTCAACGGTAGCGCATCTGCGCGGACGTGCGTCAACACACGGCGCGTTATTGTGCGGCAGAAGCGCTTGCGGCGAAACCCTGGAGCATCAGGAAATAACCACGAGATCGTGATAAGCCACTCACTTGAGCGCGGATTGGGCGGTCGTTAGCGTGAAAGTACAGCCTTCCATCGACGCCCCCTACCCAACAACGTCATTGCCGCCTTCGCGGGAATGACGAAGTAGGAAAAGCCTGTCGACACGGGGACGACAGGGTTTGACGCATGCCTGCATGAGTTTGGTAGGAGATTTCAAACAGGCTCTTGGAGCGACGCCAGCGCCTGGCCCAGATCATCGACGTGCTGTTCCCACCAGCGCGCCTCGCCGACATGGCCGAACGCGCGCGGAAACGCCGGATCGTGCCAGCGCGCGGCGACCCAGCCCGCCCAATGCACTTGGCGCATCACGCGCAGAGGCTCCACCAGTGCAAGCTCGCGGCGATCGAAATCGCGGAATTGCGCATAGCCTTCGAGCAGCGCATCGAGCGCGTGCCGCGACGGCGCCAGCATCCACAGATCTTGCACCGCGGGACCCATGCGCGCGTCGTCCAGATCCACGAAATGCGGTCCGCCATCCGTCCATAGCACGTTGCCTGCGTGGCAATCGCCGTGCAGGCGGATATACATCGGATCGACCTCGGTAAAGCGCGCATCGACCGCGGCGGCCAGCGCATCGGTACGCGCGCGATAGATCGCGTGGAGCCGCTCCGGCAACAGGCCGGAACGCAGAACCGCGCGTGCGGCATCGTGAACGAACGTATCCGTATCGAACGATCCACGCGCGCGGAATCGCGCGCGTGAGCCCACGCCGTGCAGGCGCGCGAGCAGCCGCCCCATCCAGGCCAGATGATCGGCCGATTCGAGTTCGGGCGCGCGCCCGCCGCACCGTGGATACAGCGCATGACGAAAGCCCCCGTCCGAGCGCAGCAACGTGCGGCCAGCGACGACGAGCGGCGCGACGACCGGGATATCCGCCGCCGCCAGTTCGTGCGCGAAGGCATGCTCCTGGGCGATCGCCGCATCGCTCCAGCGTCCCGGCCGATAGAACTTTGCGACCAGTGGTTGTGCGTCCTCAATACCGACCTGATAGACGCGATTCTCGTAACTGGGCAAGGCGAGCAGACGGCCGTCGGTGCAAAAGCCGGCGGCCTCGACCGCGGCGAGCACGGCATCCGGCGACAGCCTGGCATAGGGTGCGGCGGCGCTCACGTTGCGCCCAGCACTACGGTCAGCGTACGGCGCAGGTGGCCGTCGCTGATCCGGGTGATCCGGATGCCGGGGCGCTGAACCAGGCAACCCTCGCTCAAGGCATTCACTGGGTTGAGATCGATCGAATGTTTCCAGAAGGACATGACGCGCTCCCGAACTCAACTATAAGGATAAGTTCTAAGCCGTCCTGCTGGCATGTGTCTGCAGGGGCCACCCGAATGGCGGACGCGGGAACTATCGGCCTTCATTGTCGTTCACAGTCGCGAACATGCCTTCAAGTAATCTTGCCGTTATCCATGGAGTACGAGCCGCCATGCTGCGTTACCTGTTACCGCTGCTATTGTTGATCTTCGCCACGCCGGACGCATTCGCGATGCGCTGTGGGAGCCGCATCATTGGCGAGGGTGCGCAGGATTTCCAGGTCCGCGATCGTTGCGGTCATCCGTTCTGGACGGACAGCTACACAGGCATCGAAATCATCGGCACGCACGGGCCGGTCGAACAGCAGCGTTCGGTGCAATACGACATCTGGTATTACAACTTTGGTCCCAGCCAACTGATGCGCCGCCTCGTATTCGCAGACGGCGTGCTGCTGCGCGAAGAGACGCTGGGTTACGGCGTGGATGTGATCGGCAATGAGTGCAATCCAAACCGGATCTTCGATGGCTTCACGGCCGGCGAACTGTTCGCGCGTTGCGGCGCGCCGGTATCGCGCCGGCAAATGACCGATGCCCTCGTGCGCCGCCCCTTGCGCGGGGTGGAACTATGGCGCGACCAGCGCCGCGAGGATTGGGTGTACGACTTCGGTGACAGGCGATTCCTGCGTGTCGTGCACATCGTCGATGGCCGCGTAACGGGTGCCGAACTCGTGCAGCGCTGAGAGCCTGTCTGAAATCTCCTAAGCCGGCGTAGCCGGAGCCAAACAGGCGGGATACTTCGACCTACCCAACAGTGTCATTCCCGCGCAGGCGGGAATCCATGGACTTTTGCTTTTTCGTGCCTCGTAAAGCAAGAGCAACGTCTTTGGATTCCCGCCTTCGCGGGAAGGACAGGGAGCCCGGTGCCTTTTGTGCCGGACGAGTCTGGGAACCCCCCAAAGTCCATGGATAACGTGCGGCAGTCCCGCCGCTTGCTCTCGATCAAAAGCGCTTCGGAAGCAGAGCCTGCCCTCGACCTGATCGGAGGCGCTGCCTCACCCACGGCGCAGCGGCGGAAGATCGTGAATAAGCGCTGATACCGATAAGTACGGCAGGGGCAGCCGATGTGGTCATCACGGTGATAGTTTTGTTCATGACACAGCATGAACTAACAATTAATTTTCTTGAAAATAAAGTAAATTTAAGTACGTGTGATAAATGTCACATGAAATACATGATACTTATCACTGTTGAGCCTCCATCCAGCCGCCTAAAGTCCATGGCGTGATCCAGGGATGGATCGCATAGGGATAGACGCCGCAAGGCGTTGATCCGACAAGGTACACGGCACGGCTTTGCCGCAACTGTGCGTCTTGAAAAGGGTCAGGATGGCCATTTCTCAACGCCCCCTTCCCAGGGTTATCCAATCAATGTAAATGTATCAGAGGAGTTTGAAAATGAAACACAGTACCAAAACCGCATGCGGGTTGATCCTTGCGCTCTCATTCGTGGCGACAGCCGCGTTCGCTCAAGACCCGACCGAAGCCGATCAGGGCACTGATGCGGCAGCCCAAGCCACCGCAGCCGCGTCGTCTGCTGCCAGCTCCGTGTCACCACTACTGACGAACGATCAGGATGTACAGGCATGGCAGCAAACGGTGAAGCAGATGTCCCCATCCCAGGTAGGTTGCTTCCAATCCTCCTATCCCGATACGGAGTGGCAGCAGGTTCCCTGTGCACAACCGCAACCGCAACCGCAACTGCAGTCGGAGAGTCTTACTTCTCCACACCCAGCGCAAGTCAGTAAGGCTTTTAATGCTGCATCAGCTGCGCAAAAAGTAGTTGGAACTATGGGCATTTCTACTATGTACCCTAGCTATGGAATAGTTACGCCTGCTGGGTCTATATCATCTGCAGAAGGATCTTTTATTAATGTCACGGGCGTGAATTCCATAACAGATTCTAGTAACTGAGATAATGCTTTTAGTTTGCAACTAAACGCAAACGTTAGCGTATCAGATACCAATCTTTGTCATAATAGCTCCCCATGTACGGGGTGGGTACAATACAATTATAATTATTCTGGTTTTGGGGGTACTGGAAGTATTTATCGCGAGTATTGGCTTCTCTATGTGAGTCCATGTCCACCCTCGTGGGCTTCGTACGGTGCATATTGCCGTTTAGTAGCAACGCCTGGTACTCCTGTACCAGCGCTAAAAATTTCTGATCTCGCTCATACAACTCTTCACGGCGAATCAACCAATGGCATTGATAAAACAATTCTAACTGTTAACGGAGTATCTTACTTAAATAATAATCCAAGCGTTTTTTCATCCCCCTCGGATATTTGGGCGGAGGTTGATTTTAATATTTACGGAACGGGCAATGGTTCTAATATTAATTTTAATACCGGATCCGCATTGACGATTAAAACTAGTGCCAATTACGGATCTGCTTTGGTTCCATCCTGCGGTATAGGTTTCCCAGTATCTACATTGGAAACAAATAATCTTAACAGATCAAATAATTGCTGTTCTTATGGAGGGGTAGATACTTCAATTATTTTTACAGAAAGCACCAATAGCGATCCAACAACAACTTGCGCATCTTACGGATATACCGTTACACCCAGCGCCGGGTCGGGTGGTTCTATTAATCCAGACTCCGCTTTCATGGTACTGTCAGGCAAGGCCGCCAAGTTCACAATTACATCGAACTCGGGATACACTCTCGTTACTCCTGTGGGCGGCACTTGCGGTGGTACGCTCAGCGGCAATACGTACACCACCAACCCCATCACCACCAACTGCACCGTCGCGGCGACGTTTACCTCTATCGGCGGCCCCTCCTACACCGTGACTCCCAGCACTCCCGCCGGCGTCGGAACGGGCGGCACGATCAGCCCATCAGGGCCCGTTACGGTGCCATCAGGCAATACCGCCAAGTTTACGGTCACAGCGAACTCGGGGTATTCGGTCAACAGCTCTGGTGGTTCCTGTGTTGGCTCGTGGAGCGCCGGTACCCAGTCCAACAGCTGGATCTGGACCAGCGTTCCCATCACTGCCAACTGCGGCGTCACGTTTGCATTTGGCACGACGGTGTCAACCAGCGCCGGTACCGGCGGCACAATCAGTGGGGGCGGTACGGTGGTGCTGGGGCAGACCAGCAAGCTCACGATTACGCCGAACTCGGGATACACCATTGCCTCTGTCACTGGCTGCGGCGGCACGCTCAGTGGTAATACGTACGCCACAGGCGCCATCACTGCCCCCTGCACCGTCACGGCGACGTTTACGTCAACAGTCAACACCCGCACGGTGGGTGGCAGCGTCAGCGGTTTGACCGGTTCCGGCCTCCGGCTCGCGCTTACCGCGGGTAATCAGACGGTTAATGTGTCGCCGGACGTGAGCAGCTACGTGTTTCCAACCGCCGTGTCATCCGGTACCGCCTACACGGTCAGTGTGCAGACACAGCCGACAGGCCTGACCTGCTCGATCACTAATGCTTCCGGTACGGTCGGTGCTACGAATGTGACGAACGCGAATGTGACGTGTTATACTGATATATGCGACTGGCGTAATGCCATTTCTAGAACTAACTCATCGTCGATATATATACGCCCTGGCGGTCTTTGTTTGCAGTCGCCTAACTACTGGTATATAGCAAAATTTCAACCGGATGGGAACTTTGTGCTATATAAATATGACTCTAATACCAAAGATTGGACAAAAGTGTTATGGGCTTCCAATACGTATGGCAAAGGCGCTGATAGTCTCGTCATGCAAAGTGATTGGAATAATGTGATCTACTCGTCCTCCGGTGCGGCGCTGTGGAGCACAGGGACGTATGGCTCCGTCATTCCAGCAGGGACCTCTCAAATGGGAATGGTGATGCAAGATGACGGTAACCTTGTCGTATATGTATACGACCAGTCGCTTAAACCGATCAAAGCCTTATGGGCGACAGGTACAAACGGACAGTAGTTTTGTCGCACTAGTGGTTATTATCATCCATGATGGGAACTACATCGCCGATGTGCCCATCAAAGGTAATTAACCGGCCCAGTGAGCCTCGCGAGTCAATGATGGCATCGCTCAATAACTCCATCACGAGTCGCGATTCGCATTGATTCTACTAGGCCGCGATGTTTGGCCTGGCTGGCGGTGCCGTTATCAACAGCGGCGCTGCCAGTCAGGCAGTTTTGCGCAGGTAGCGCAGAGCGATATCCACCCTCCGCCGGGCACTCCCTGGACGCCTCCCCCGTCACTCCCGCGCAGTTCCCGTCTTCACACATTGCTGGTCGGTCCGTTTTTTGCTTGTGATGTGGTGAGCATTGTGCGCGGATTGGTGTCGCCGTCAGGGTTTTGGCGCGGTCTGTAGTACGGCAGGCGCGGGCGTGAAAGAAACATTCTCCTCAATACTATCCCCACCCAACCCTACCCTTGAAGGCATAGGTATCTACACATCGTCCAGACGCCCCTCGGGGCTCCATCCCGAGAGTCTCGGGTGCGAATCAGGTAATCTCCTTGGGCGAGTAAGGATGCTTGTCGCATGACGGCTTTGGCGGGAGCAACCCGAAGAGCCTGCCCCCGAGGCGATTCTGATCGGGGGTAAGCAGCAGGATTGCCGTGCATCATCCATGGACGGTGCTCTTGACTTTGCGAGGCACGGAAAAGCAAAAGTCCTTGGATTCCCGCCAAAAGTACGCGGGAATGACGAGGTTTGGGAGGTGCTCACACGGGAGCGACGAGCGTTCTTTCATCATCTGGGGCGCTCGCCAGCGTGCATGACAGTTAGCGTGGCTCGGTGGAGCAGTATGTGTTTGTTGATGCCATTCACAGTTTCTTGTACCCTGACTGAAGCAGGGTACGGTTTCCCGTACACTAGTTGGAAATTGCGCCAAATTCTATCGACAACATCCCGGATGCTCCAGGGACGACGAGCGGAGGCGCGAATGAAATCAATAGGAATGCAAGCTGTTCCCCTTTCCCCACCCTCATCTCTCACCCGCGCCGTCGCGGGAGAGACCGATGTGGCGTTGCCGGCTTGCGCCCTGAAACCGATGGAATTGAACACGCAGGCCGTAGATTGGGATGGCGTGCGGCCGGGCCGCGCGCCGGCGCAGCACAATCCCGGCATTGAAGGCTTGGAACTGAGATTTAACTTCGTTTCATCCCAGCCTACGACCTCAGCTTCCCGTGCACGGGGGAAGCGATTTTTCATCCCCCCGTCTGCGGGGTTGAACAGGCAGGTTCTTGGGTAGGCACTTCGTTCGAGAACAGGAGATGTTCATGCGTATGTCACCGTTGTTTATCGCTGCGGCCATCGTGACCGCTTATGCTTTCGCGCCGCTGGATGCAAATGCCGCGACCTGTGGTTCGGGGGCTGGCGGCTCGGCGCCCACCTATGCCTGCGTCAAGGATGCCGATCTTGGCGTCGGCGCCAGCTTGAACGGCGACGTGCCCTTCCCGGCCGACAATGCGTGGAACCGCGATATATCCGGTGACGATGTTGATCCGAACTCCGACACGCTGATTCAATCCATTGGCCTGGCGACCAACCTGCATCCGGATTTCGGCACGTCGTATGGCATGTCCTATGTGGTCGTGTCGGGAAGCCAGCCGCTAGTGCCGATCAATTTCACCGCCTATGGCGACGAAAGCGATCCCGGCCCTTACCCGATCCCGGCCGATGCACCCGTTGAGGGTGGCGCCGACGCTCCCCTGGGCAGCGACCGCCATGTGCTCGTCATCGACCGCGACAACCAGAAGCTGTACGAATTGTTCTCCGCATTTCCGAATGCCGATGGCGGTTGGAACGCCGATGGGGGCGCGGTATTCGATCTGACTTCCAACACGGTACGCCCCGGCGGCCAACCCGGCTGGACCAGCGCCGATGCGGCCGGACTGCCGATCTTCCCAGGGCTCGCGCGCTACGACGAAGTCGCTGGCGGCGCGATCCATCATGCGCTGCGCTTCACCGTCGCGCACACACGTCGCGCCTATGTGCCGCCGGCCTCGCATTGGGCCTCGCAAAGTTCCGATCCAAACCTGCCGCCGATGGGTATGCGCGTGCGGCTGAAGGCGTCCTACGTGATTCCGGACACCTTCGATGCGCAGACCAAAGTGATCCTGCAGGCGTTGAAGAC
>JAISPQ010000017.1 GCA_031274955.1 Rhodanobacter sp. | reverse complement strand
GCATCGTAGAGAATCTGATCGACCGCCGCCGCGGTGATGCCCAGGCGCCCGGCCGTATCGCGGTCGATTTCCAGATACGCCTGCAAGCCCTGCGATTGCAGATCGCTGGCGACATCGGCCAGTTCCGGCCGCTGGTTGAGTTTGTCCACCAGCTTGGGCACCCACTGGTCGAGATCGGCCAGGTTCGGCGAGCCGAGCGTGAACTGATACTGCGTGCGGCTGACCCGATCCTCGATCGTGAGATCCTGCACCGGCTGCATGTACAGCTTGATGCCGGTGACCCGCGCGACGGATGTCTGCAAGCGCGCGATCACCGTTCCCATCTCCTCGCGCGTGCCGTGCGGTTTGAGGTTGATCAGCAGATTGCCGCTGTTGAGCGTGGTGTTGATGCCGTCCACGCCGATGAACGAGGATAGCGATTCCACCGCCGGGTCCTTCAACACCTCTTGCGCGAGCGCCTGCTGGCGTTCGGCCATCGCCGCGAACGAAATCGACTGCGAGGCCTCGGTGATGCCCTGGATCAGACCGGTATCCTGCACCGGGAAGAAGCCCTTCGGAATCACGATATACAGGATCACGGTCAGCACCAGCGTGCCGACCGCGACCAGCAACACGGCGAACTGACGGTCGAGCACCCAGGTCAGCCAGCGGCCGTAGCCGGCGATCATGCGCTCGAAGAATTCGCCGGTCTTGCGCGAGAAGCGGTTTTCGTCTTCCAGCTTGTGGTGCTTGAGTATCTTCGCGCACAGCATCGGCACCAGCGTCAGCGAGACGATCGCCGAGATCACGATGGTGACCGCGAGCGTGATCGCGAATTGGCGGAACAGGCGGCCCACCACATCGCCCATGAACAGCAGCGGGATCAGTACCGCGAGCAGCGAAATGGTCAGGCTGACGATGGTAAAACCGATCTGCCCGGCGCCCTTGAGCGCGGCGTTGAGCGGCGTTTCGCCTTCTTCGAGATAGCGCGAGATGTTCTCGCTCATCACGATGGCATCGTCGACGACGAAGCCGGTCGAGATGGTCAGCGCCATCATCGTGAGATTGTTGAGGCTGAATCCGGCCAGATACATCACGCCGAACGTGCCGACCAGCGAGAGCGGCACCGAGAAGCTCGGAATCACCGTCGCCGGCAGATTGCGCAGAAAGACGAAGATCACCGCCACCACCAGCACGACGGCCAGCATCAGCTCGAACTGCACATCGGCGACCGACGCGCGCACGGTGATCGTGCGATCGGTCAACACGCCGATCTGCACCGAGGCCGGCATCGACTGCGTGAGTTGCGGCAGCTTCTGTTTGATCTGATCGACGACCGCGATCACGTTCGCGCCGGGCTGGCGTTGGATGTTCATGATGATGCCCGGTTCGGTATTCGTCCATGCCGCCAGACGCTCGTTCTCGGCGCCATCGACGATGTCGGCGACGTCGGACAGGCGCACCGGCCCGCCGTTCTTGTAGGCGATCACGATGTCGCGATACGCGGCGGCGGACTTGAGCTGATCGTTCGCGTCGATCGTGTAGGAGCGCGTCGGCCCATCGAAGCTGCCCTTGGAGCCGTTGACGTTGGCATTGCCGATCGCGGTGCGCAGGTCTTCCAAGCTCATGCCGTAGGCGGCCAGTGCGGTCGGATTGGCCTGCACGCGCACGGCCGGGCGCTGGCCGCCGGACAGCGTGACCAGGCCCACGCCGTCGATCTGCGAGATCTTCTGCGCCAGGCGCGTGTCGGCAAGGCTCTGGATCTGCGTCAGCGGTAGCGTCTTGGAGGTCAACGCCAGCGTCAGGATCGGCGCATCGGCCGGATTCACCTTGCTGTAGATCGGCGGCGACGGCAGATCGTTCGGCAGAAACGTCCCTGCCGCGTTGATCGCGGCCTGTACTTCCTGCTCGGCGACATCCAGGCTGATATCCAGATTGAACTGCAAGGTGATGACCGATGCGCCGGCCGAACTGGTCGAGGACATCTGGTTCAGACCCGGCATCTGGCCGAGTTTCTGTTCCAGCGGCGAGGTCACCGATGAGGTCATCACTTCCGGACTTGCGCCCGGATACAGCGTGGTGATCTGGATCGTCGGATAATCGACCTCGGGCAGCGCGGAAATCGGCAGGAAGCGATAGGCCAGAATGCCGGCCAAGAGGATCGCCACCATCAGCAACGAGGTGGCGACCGGCCGCAGGATGAAGAGGCGTGACGGATTCATCTCAGCCGCCGCTGGTGTTTTTGCTATCCCCGCCGCCGCTCTTGCTGTCGCCGCCCCCGCCGTCGCTCTGACCGCCCGATCCTGGTCCCGGACTGCCCGGCGCTCCCGGCGTGCCACCGCCTTGCGCACCGTCGCGACGGCGATTCTGGCCCTGACCCCGCCCTTGCCCTGGCTTTCCCTGCGCACCGCCCATTTTCTTCTGGTCGGCGCCATCGGCGGTTTTTGTGGTGTCTGGAGTGGGCTGCGGACTGTCGCCAGGCAACTCGACCTTGCTGCCATCGCGCAAGCGGTCGGCGCCGCTGGTGACGAGGATCTCGCCGACCTCCAGGCCGCCGGTCACCGCGACGCGCTCGCCTTCGGTCGGCCCGGTCTGGATGGTGCGCACGGCGACGGTTTTGTCCGGCTGCACGATGTAGACGTACAAGCCGCCCGAGCCGCGCTGGAGCGCGGATGTCGGAATGACGATCGCATCGTGCAAGGTGTCGAGCAACACGCGCACATTGACGAACTGGTTCGGAAACAAGCTCTCGTCGTCGTTGGTGAACTCGGCCTTGGCGTTTACCGTGCCGGTGCTCGTGCTGATCAGATTGTCCAGACTCATCAGCGCGCCGGTAGCGAGTTTGTTCTGACCCACGCGATCGTAGGCATCCACCTTGAGCTTTTCACCGGCATGCATCTTCGCGAGCACGGCCGGCAGATTGTCTTCGGGCAAGGCGAACAGCACGTCGATCGGCTTGAGCTGTGTGATCGCCACGATGTTGCTGCCACTGGCCTGCAGATTGTTGCCGGGGTCCACCAGACGCAAGCCGACACGCCCGCTCACCGGCGCGACGATGCGCGTATAGCCTAAATTGACCTTGGCCGTTTCGATCTGCCCCTGATCGAGCTTGACCGTGCCTTCGTACTGGTGCACGAGCGATTGCTGCGAATCCAGTTGCTGCTTGGCGATCGAATCCTGCTCGAACAGCGTCTTGTAGCGTTTCAGATCGATCTTCGCTTCGGCCAACAGCGCCTGATCGCGCGCCAGCGAACCTTGCACTTGCCTCAGCGCGGCCTGATACGTGCGCGGATCGATTTCGGCCAGCACATCGCCCTGATCGACGCGTTGGCCTTCCTTGAAGTTCACACGCAGCAACTGACCGGCCACCTGCGCCGTGACCGTTACATTGCGCAACGGCGTTACCGTACCCAGCGCATTGAGGGTGATGTCGATGTCGCCCTTGGCAACCGTCACCGCACTGACCGGCATGGCCAAGCCGCCCGGACCGCCTGGGCCACCTGGACCGCCCGGACCACCCGGCCCGCGACGCGATGCGCCGGCCGCACCGCGACCGCCCGGCATCTGCATGGGCGTGATGCGCACCAGCCAGTATGCCAACACCCCAACGAACACGAAGATCACCACCACGATGGTGGCGGCGAGCCACCAGGTCTTCTTGCGGGGAGGTGGGTTGCGGAAAGATACGTTCGGATTGGAATCCATGCCTGCTTCTTCGCTGGAGAGTTGGGAGCGGCGGCGGCCTATCGACGTTCCGGCATACGATAGTTCACGCCGGAAAGCGTCACAGCATAACGGAATTGCAGGCTATGGCTCCCAAAGTAAGCACAAAGGCCCCATCAAGGCAGGCGGGTGCAGCGGCTTGGGCTCTCCCTGGTCAGACCCTTCGATTCCCCGGCGATCGCCGCTTGCGCGATCGATCCGTTGTTCCCGTCGTGCTTTCCTGTTCCCCCAAGACGATGAACTCAATCAAATGATCGCCAAGAGCTTGTTGACCATGTCGCGCGCTTCCAGCCCGATCAGGCCGACGTTGGTATCCATTGGCGTGACCACGGTCAGAGCGGCCCGGCCGGCAACGGTATACACGAAAATGCGCCCTTCGGTTCCGGCAAAGTGGACCTCTTGCAAGGTACCGGCGCCCAGACTCTCGCTGGTGCGCTTGCCGACGCTGAGCGCGGTCGCCGTCATGGCGGCGATACGGGCCGGATCGACCGTACCGACTTTCAGCGCGTAAGCGATCGGCATGCCGTCAAGCGATGCCAGAAGCGAACCTTTGATCTCGGGAACGGCGGCATTGAGCCCTGCAAGAACGACCTGAATCTGCTCCTGTTTGCTCATGTGGACTCCTTTACATTTGAATTTGAAGTGGAATGGGAGGTGGAATGAAACGGGTTGCGGCTGTTCCCAGAGGTGGATCCTTCGATCAGGGAGAGCAGGCAGGTAACCGCCCCGAGCGAACTTTGTGCATTCCTGGCATCAATGCCGATAACCCGCGTGGTGGGTACAGCGAAGTAACCCGCAATTTTTTCAGGCCCCCAGGCGCCCTTACTGTCCTGGCGGGTAACGGCAATGATGAACGGCATCGGATTCCGACTCGTGATGAATCGGAGGATGCTCAGCGCCTGCGGAAAATCCGCAGGCCGATCACCAGCCACCAATAGCAACAGACCAAGCGCACCTTCGCTAAGAATTTCCCACATAAAATCGAAACGACTCTGTCCGGGCGTGCCAAACAAATGCAGCGGTCGGCCTTGCAGCACAAACCTGCCGAAATCCAGCGCCACCGTCGTGTGTGTCTTGCCGATCTCTTCGGTTGTCTGTTCGTCGCTGTTGACCACCGGGTCTTCGGACAAAGTGCTCACGAACGTGGTCTTGCCCGCTCCAACCGGACCGGAAATGATCAGCTTCAGGGGCGTAACGGCGCTATGCTTCATTGACACAGACCCATCAGCTTGCGCGCCAGTAACCGCCCTTGGGCGATAAACGGCATCGCGCTTGGGATCTGGCAGTCAAACGAAACGTTCGGCATGCACTCGACGACGCCGATGAGAACATCCCAATGGCCTAACCCACCTTCCAGCCCCATCAACCCGAGTCGATTACGAGCACTCTAAAAACCCCATCATCATCATCGACAATGCTGCCGGAGTCAAGCCGGACTAAAGTGGGTTTCGCCCCGCGAACGATCCTGGTATGCCTGTGCGCCGGCCGACCCGACTCCCACCCCGGCCCACCTGGGTGGGATACGCCGAACCGCCCCCCGACACGCCCGAACTTGCGCACAGCCCAAGCTTGGCGGCAAGCTATACCCCACGCGGTGCCGAAAAAGGGGGCCGCGCACGCCAATTCAAGGCACCGGCTTCTTTCAGGAAACGCTGCTCTGCACAATGATCGAATTCGGACACTGCACCCACGTTGGCCTGCGCCGCGAGCACAACGAAGACACCTACTATGCCGATACCGATCTCGGCCTGTGGTTGGTCGCCGACGGCATGGGCGGCCACGAACATGGCGAAGTCGCCAGCGCGCTCGCGCGCGATACGCTGGTGCGCGAAGTCGGCAAGGGCGTGAACCTGGTCCGCGCGATCCAACTCGCCGACACGGAAATCATCCGCCACTCCACACGCCGCTCCGAGGTGTTGCCGATGGGCACGACCATCGCGGCACTGCGCCTGGCCGACACCGCATTCGAAGTCGCCTGGGTCGGCGACAGCCGCGTGTATCAATGGAGCGCGAACGGCCTCAAGCAGGTATCGCAGGATCATTCCTACGTACAGGACTTGGTCGACCAAGGCATGCTCACCAGCGAACAAGCGCGCAGCCATCCGCATCGCAATGTCGTCACGCAGGCGCTGGGCGTCACCGATCCGCAAGCGCTGCGCGTGGAAAGCGTGCGCGGCGAACTCAAACCCGGCATGCAATTTTTGCTGTGCAGCGACGGCCTCACCGAGGAAGTGGAAGATGCCGACATCGCCGCGATCGTCGGCCGCTTGGACCTGACTCCGCAGGAATGCGTGGAACATCTGATCCTGGCCGCACTGGATGGCGGCGGGTCGGACAACATCACGGCGATCCTTATCCGCGTGAGCCCTTGATCCGGTACACAGGGCGCGACGAAAGCTTGCGTTACGATGCGTTGCGTACCGCGCATGGAAACCACTCGTGATCGCATGTCATCCACGACCAAAGCGCAATTCCAAATCCATCTCTGCGTACTGCTCTGGGGCTTTACCGCGATCCTGGGCAAACTCATTTCGCTGAACGCACTGCCGCTGGTGTGGTGGCGCATGCTGCTGGTGATCGGCGCTCTGGCCTGTATCCCGCGCGCCTGGCGCGGCATCCGCGCGATCCGCCCGCGCCTTGCCCTGGCCTATGCAGGCATCGGCGTGCTGGTCGCCCTGCACTGGCTCACGTTCTACGGCTCGATCAAACTGGCGAACGCATCGGTCGGCGCGACCTGCATCGCACTGGCGACGCCCTTCATCGCGCTGATCGAACCCAAGCTCGCCGGACGCCGTTTTTCGTTGACCGAACTGCTGCTTGGCATCGCCGTTCTGCCCGGCGTGGCGCTCGTCGTGGGCGGCGTGCCCGGATCGATGCGGCTGGGCATCGCGATCGGCGCCTTGTCGGCGCTGCTGGTCGCCGTGTTCAGCTCGCTCAACAAACGGCTGGTCGAACACGGCGATGCGCTGGCGGTAACCGGCCTGGAACTTGGCGCAGGCACGCTCGCGCTGACCCTGCTCGCCCCGCTGATGCCGTACCTGTTTCCCGCGTTCGCCGGCAACCTGTTCGTGCTGCCGAGCGCGCACGATGCCCTCTTGCTCGCCGTGCTCGCCATCGTCTGCACCTTGCTGCCGTTCACCCTGTGGCTGGTCGCGCTGGGCCGTATGAGCGCATTCGCGGCACAACTGACGACCAACCTCGAACCGGTCTATGCCATCGTGCTGGCCGCGCTGCTCCTGGGTGAACAACGCGAACTGACGCTGACGTTTTACCTTGGCGCCGCGATCATCCTCGGCGCAGTGTTCGCGCATCCGCTACTGATACGCCCCACGCGCATCGATCAACCCGAACCACTCGGTACCGCCCAAGCCAAGGGCTTGGCCGAATAAATCGCATGGGCAGGAAATTGGGGATTGATGAGAAATTGATTGAAGGCATGTTCAAACCTGCTTCGACAAGAACGCCAGCAACCACGCCTCATCGTGGATTTCGACGCCGAGCTCGCGCGCCTTGTCGAGCTTCGAACCGGCCGCTTCGCCGGCGACGACGAAACTGGTTTTTTTCGACACGCTGCCGGCGACCTTGGCACCGAGGGCTTCGAGTCTGGCACGGGCTTCATCGCGGGTCAGCGCGGACAGCGTTCCGGTGAGTACCACGGTCTGCCCTTCGAGCGGGCCGACGTGGGCATCCTGTGCGTGCGCGGTCGCTGCGGCGAGTTGATCGATGGCCTGCGCGCAGCGGCGCAGCAGTTCGCATCCATCGTCATCGGCCACGAATGCGCGCAGCGCATCGGCCGTATCCTGCGGAAGACCCGCGGCCACCAGATC
>JAISPQ010000012.1 GCA_031274955.1 Rhodanobacter sp. | reverse complement strand
GAGATGGGCTGCGAAGCCGGCGACATCGGCCTCACGGTACATCCGCATCCGACGCTGAGCGAGTCCGTCGGTATGGCCGCCGAGGTCTACGAAGGCACCGCGACGGACTTGTATATCCCAAAGAAAAAGGCGTGATCCGGACGGGCCTGCGCGGCGCCACCTGCTGGGATCACCGGCTCACTTTCACGGCGACCGCCATTCTTTCGCGTCCGCTGCGGTAGTGATGGGGTTTGTGCCATCACATGTCTTTTAGCTTATCTGCCGCAGAGGGCTTTGGCTCGATGCCTGCGCGGTAGTCAGTATCTACCAGTTCCAGTCTGGACTCTTCGAAATCGTCGGTGAAATCGTTGTAGCGCTCAAACATGAGTTCATGTTTTCCCGATTTCCAACGTACGACATGGTTGGGTAGCGTGGCGCCATCGTGGTCTTTGGCCGTCGTTGTCTCGCGCGATGTCGGAGCGCCAAATTTCACTTTCAACTGTTTTTCGATGTCATCGTAACTACTGGATTGAAGGTGCGTCACAAGAATTTTAACGAGTACGTCGTTGTGGAATGTATACAAGATCGACACGCGCTCGCCCGCATAGGTTTCACTGTATCTACCCCTCAGATAGTAGTCGCCTTGCTTTTGGCACTCCTTGTGGCCGTACAACGGTCCGCAGTCCAACGGCTGGCGTGCCTGAACTTCGTTAAGCGTATCCCCGATCTTGTTGCCCTTGATATCAAGGGCGTGTGCGGATAGCGCCGACAGTAGCAGTAAGCTTGCGAGTGCGAATCGTGTTGCGCTCATGGAAATCCCTATGCTCCGTGCGTTGAAAACATCGGCATTGGATACCTTAAGAAGTCCACCAGCGTCAGCATCATTACTTCAACGTGCCAAGTAAACATCCGCCCATTACGGGAGATGGATGCGATTTCCAAGGATTTTCCGATGCAATGTTATCAAAGGCGGCTCTTACTGAGTCCCGAGTATGACGCTTGGGTTCGCCACTTGCATGGTAGTACCGCCGGAAACCAGCAGGCTCGTCGCCTCACCCTGCATTTCTGTGGTGACAGCGGCGGAACGGGTCGGGTCGAGCAGCGATCCATGCGTGCCTTTCAGGAAACGCACGACACCGCGGATGCCATCGGGCGACGTTGCCGTCTGCGAGATCGATGACAACCCCAGCACCGTGACCAGCGGCTCGGTGCCGGACAGGGGCGCACCCGGCACGCTGTTCGGGATCACCTGATCGGACGAATTCGCGCTGCCGTCGCCGATGACTTCCTGCAGCAGCAAGGATTTGCTCGAGAGCAGTGGGCTGTTGACCGGCCAGTTGATCGGATCGCTCGAATCGACGACGGTCTGTGTGGCCACTACGAACGCATTGTAGTTCGGCGTGCCCGGCAGCAAACACGCCAGCGCGAGGCTGAACTTGATGAGCGGGCCGAACGACTGCGACGCCTCGAGCAGGTGCGCGATGCCGCCGCCGGCGACATTGATGACGCCCACGTGCACGTTCGGATCGATGCCGAGGAACACGGTACCGGCGATGCTGCCCAGCGAGTGGCCGACGAACGAGACCTTGGCCGTATCGAAGTCGGTGCCACTGGTGTAGTGCATGCCGCTGACAGCATGCGAGAGCGTCAGCAGGTCCGCTTCGGCTTCACGCAGATTGTCGCGCGAAGTCAACAGACTGGTCAGGGTGATGAAGTGTATACCGGACGGATCGATCCACCTGTTCGAGCCGGACGCGTTGCTTTGCAGCAGGCTGATCAGGCCGATATCGAAGGTGCGTTCGCGCGCGCCGAGCGCGGCGAATGGCGTGTTGCCGATATAGAACTGGTTGGTCCTGTCGGTGACGCCGTGCAATGGCAGATCCATCGCCACGACCGCGAAGCCCTGCGCGGCCAGCGTGCCGGCGATTGCGAGCATGTCGGTGCGGTCGCCGGTGATGCCGTGCTGGAAGATCACCAGCGGCCAACCCGAGGCGGGCTTGGTCTGGCCCGACGCTGCGTTGGGAATCGTCATCAGCAGCGGCACGGTCTGTGTGGAGGTCGGTACCGGAATCGGGTTGGCATAGGTCACGAAGGTGGATGTCGGGTCCAGGCCGGCCTGATCGAACGGCGGCACATAGGCGCCCGGCGCGGCGTGCCAGAACGAAGTCAGCGGCGGACACGGCGACGCGCCACGCGTAGTGACGATACAGTCATTCGGCCCCGGCGCGGTCAGGTAGTACGGCAGGTCGATGGTGCCGATATAGATGTCCGCGATCGGCGGCAGACCCGTGCCCAGATCACCGAGCGTCATGTCCGTCGCCGCCAGGTGTGTCGTCGCGGCCGGCGCTTGCTGAATGATGTTTTCCAGCGCGGTGAAGGTCGGCGTGATGCTCTGCGTGGTGGCGACCCACGACATCACGATCGAGTCGGCGGCGACGCCCGCCGAACGTGCGGCGGCTTCCTGCGCATTGACGAGTTGGCGCAGCGGTTCGAGCCGGCACGCCTGCGACGCGGACAATATCAGCAGTTTGGACTTGCCGTTCACGCACAGCGGACTGGAACTCTGTGCGAGATGATAGATCGGCGACGGATAGGTGGGGATACCCAGTACATTGGTCACGCCCCTGGTAACCACCGCCATGTACGAGGTGAGCTGTTTCAATGGCGTGGTCAGTACGATGGCCAGTGTTTCGCCTCTGCTATCCGACGGCGACAGTGTGGCGACGAATTCCTGCGGCGATTGCAATTCGCGATTGACCGCGACCACAGCACCGCCGGGTCCGCTGAGCGTCACCTCGAACAGGCGCACGCTGGCGCCACCGACCACCGACGCCGGCGCAATCCGCGTGGAGAACGTCAGCGACCACGGCGCGCTGGTGCTAAAGCCGTCCAGCGTATTCAACGCGACCAGCGGATCGGCATAGTCATTCGGATCGTTGACCGGGATGTTGAGCGTCAGGTCGGTGGTGCCTGATAGCAGCAGATCGTTCGGGAACGGCATCACGCCGTTGGCCGGATCGAAATTCGCCACGGTGGTGATGAACGGCACCGGTGCAATGTAATCGTAAGCCCACGCCTCACGGCGGGCACACGGGAGGAACATCAACGCGACGACAAGCGCCGTCGTAATCCATCGAATCTGCACGGCGTGTTCCTCGGGTAGCAACTCGGAGTATCGCATCTTACATCCCAGCACGATCGGACAGTCGAACATCATTTTATCTTTGAGACGAATCGCTAGAGCTTGTTCGCGATCTTTCGCCGGTACGTGTTATCCACCTCAGCCGGTGGACGTGCCAGATCCACGGGCCGAAAGACAAACGCAAGCGGCATGCCGAAAGTGTGCAGACCATGCGTGCTGATGGCGGCGCGGATGGGGAAACGCACATGAACGATGGGTCTTTTCAGCATTTTTCTGTTCTTGCCCATGCGGCGGATGGCGACTAGACTCACACACTTTCCGACCAGCCATACGAGGCGCGCAGTACTCATGTTCAAAAGTCTCCGCGGACTCTTTTCCAACGATCTGTCGATCGATTTGGGTACCGCTAACACGCTGATCTACGTGCGCGACCAGGGTATCGTGCTCAATGAACCCTCGATCGTCGCGATCCGTCAGGATCGTGGTCCGGGTGGCCCACGTTCCGTGGCCGCGGTCGGCATCGATGCCAAGCGCATGCTCGGTCGCACACCCGGCAATATCGTCACAATTCGGCCAATGAAAGACGGCGTCATCGCCGACTTCGCGATGACCGAGGAAATGCTCAAACAATTCATCAAGAAGGTACACCGCGCGCGCATGTTCCGCCCGAGTCCGCGTGTGCTGGTATGCGTGCCGTGCGGCTCGACCCAGGTCGAGCGCCGCGCGATCAAGGAATCGGCCGAATCGGCCGGCGCGCGCGATGTCTATCTGATCGAGGAACCGATGGCCGCAGCGATCGGCGCCGGCATTCCGGTGCACGAGGCGCGCGGCTCGATGGTGCTGGATATCGGCGGCGGCACCTCCGAGGTCGCGGTGATCTCACTGAACGGTATCGTGCACTCGCAATCAGTGCGCATGGGCGGCGATCGCTTCGACGAGGCGATCATCAACTATGTGCGGCGCAACCACGGTACGCTGATCGGCGAATCCACCGCCGAGAGGATCAAGGTCGAAATCGGCTGCGCGTTCCCGCAATCGGAAGTGCGCGAGATCGAAGTCTCCGGTCGCAACCTCGCCGAAGGCGTGCCGCGCATGTTCACGGTGAACTCGAACGAGGTTCTGGAAGCCCTGCACGAAGCCTTGTCCGGCATCGTCAGTTCGATGCGCAGCGCGCTGGAACAAACGCCGCCGGAACTGTGTGCGGATGTGGCCGAGCGTGGCATCGTGCTGACCGGCGGCGGCGCGCTGCTGCGCGACATCGACCGCCTGATTTCCGAAGAGACCGGCCTGCACGTGCATGTCGCGGACGATCCGCTGACCTGCGTGGCGCGCGGCGGCGGTCGCGCACTGGAACTGATCGACCAGCATGGCGGCGATTTCTTCGCCTCGGAGTGAGAAAAGCACTAGGATTGGAGATTCGGGATTTGGACAAAAGAGTCTTTTTCCTGCTCCTGAGTTTTTCCAATCCCTGCATAGAAAACAACACCATCCCCACCCAAACCACCCCATGAAAGGGAGGACCTTTCCCCAATCCCCCCAATCCCCCATCCCAGCTTTGACCCGTGGCCATCGCCCGCAACGACAATGCCACGCTGTTTGCCGAAGGCACGGCCAGTACGCTGCACCTGATCGTCTATCTGGCGATGACGATCACGCTGATGGTGCTGGATCATCGCGGTGGTTATCTCTCCTCATTGCGCGCGCTGGTCGGTGTGCTGGTCGAACCGGCCTACCGGCTGGCCGCGTTACCCACCGATGTGGCGCGCGCGGCGCGCAACGCGATCGTTACCCAGGATCGATTGGTCGACGAAAATCGCGAACTGCGCGAACAACTGCTGCTGGCGCAAGCGCGTCTGAAACGGCTGGACATGCTGGTCGCACAGAACGCGCGGCTGAAGAACCTGCTCGATGCACAAAAGGCGCTGGGCCTGTCCGTGCAGTTTGCGTATCTGCTGGATGTGGATCTGGACCCGTTCCGGCATCGCATCGTGCTTGATGTGGGCGCCAACCAGAACGTCAGCGTCGGTCAGCCGGTGATCGATGCGCACGGCGTCATGGGGCAGATCATGGAAGTGCTGCCCAATACGGCGGTCGCCATGCTTCTTACCGATCCCACGCATGCGATTCCGGTCGTCGTCGAACGCACGGGCTTACGCACCGTTGCCTACGGCAGCGGCATGATCGACCGCCTGGAACTACCCAACATCCCGATCAGCGCCGATGTGAAACCGGGCGATCGTCTGCTCACCTCGGGCTTGGGCGGCCGCTTTCCCGCGGGCTTTCCGGTCGGCGAAATCCGCAGTGTGAGCAATGATCGCAGCGGTATGTTCGTGGCCGCGGTAGCGCGCCCGGCCGCCGCGCTGGATCGCAGCGGCGAGATATTGCTGCTGCGCGACCAGCCCGAACCCTACGGGCCGCCCACACTGCGCGATGATGTGGGGCCGCCCGCGGAACTGGCCGGACCACTGCCGGCCGGGAATGCATCAACCCCGAGCAAGCCGGCGGCGGGTGCGCGATGAATCGTACGCGCTTGCAGAGTTGGGTGTTCTCCGGCAGCTTCATGCTGGCCTTCTTGTTGCAGTTGATGCCGGTGCCGGCCGCACTGTTGCCGCTGAAGCCTTACTGGATCGGACTGGTGATGATCTACTGGGCGATCGAAATGCCCGAATACGTGGGCCTGGGGTTCGCGTTTCTGATCGGTGTGGCCGGCGACATCCTGACCGGCGAACTACTCGGCGAGCAGGCGCTGCGTTTGCTGGTGCTGACGTTCATCGTACTGCGCTTTCGCGCGCGCCTGCGGTTTTTCCCGTTGTGGCAGCAGGTATTGGCGGTGCTGGCGCTGTTGCTCAACGATCGCATCGTCATGCTGATCGTGCGCGGATTCTCCGGCGAGGTGATGCCATCGCTCGAATTCTGGATCGCGCCGCTGGTCGACATGCTGATATGGCCGTTCCTGTTTCTGCTGCTGGACGACCTGCGCGCGCGCCTGCGCACGAGTGAGTGAACGCACGGACATGCCCGACAACGCCCGCAAGCCGTTGCAGGAAGCGCGCCACGAGGTAGGGCTGTTCCAGCGGCGCGTGCTGGCGGGTTTCGTGTTCATCTTCCTGTGTCTGGCCGCACTGTCGGTGCGTTTTGCGTTCCTGCAAGTGGATCGCCATGACGAATTCAGCGCGCGCTCGGAAGCCAATCGCGTACTGACGCGGCCGCTTGCACCGGCACGCGGCCTGATCTACGACCGCAATGGCGTGCTATTGGCGGAAAATCTCGCGGCATTCCGTCTGGAAGTGACGCCCGAACAGGTCAAGGATTTGCCCGACATGCTCGCGCGCCTGGGCGAAATCGTGTCGCTGAGCGACGACGACATCGCGCGCTTCAACGTGCTGCGCAAGGCGAAACATCCCTACGAAGGCATTCCATTGCGCCTGAAACTCTCCGAAGAAGAGATCGCGAAATTCTCGGTCAACCGATGGGCGTTTCCGGGCGTGGAGGTGGTGCCGTATCTCACGCGCTCGTACCCGCTGGGCGAGAAATTCGCGCACACGGTCGGTTATGTCGGACGCATCGACGCGGACGATCTCACCCGGCTGGACAGGGGCGACTACGCCGGCACGACGCAGGTCGGCAAGACCGGCATCGAGCGTTACTACGAGGATCGCCTGCACGGCCAGGTCGGCTATGAAAAAGTCGAGGTCAATGCCGACCACCGGCCGTTGCACGTCCTGCCCGACCGTGTCGCGCCCAAGCCGGGAGAGAATCTGTATCTGACCATCGATGTGGGGTTGCAGGAAGCCACCATGGCGGCTTTTGGGGGACGCCCCGGTGCCGCCATCGCGATCGATCCGCGCAGCGGCGAAATCCTCGCCATGGTCAGCATGCCGAGCTTCGATCCGAACCTGTTCGTCAACGGCATCAGCGGCGCCGATTATTCGACGCTGCTCAACATGCCGGACAAACCGCTACTGGATCGCGTCCTGCGCGGCGGGTACATGCCCGGCTCGACGATAAAGCCATTCGTCGCGCTGGGCGGTCTCGAGCTCCACTTGCGCAAACCCGAAGATACGGTGCTTTCCACCGGCGAGTTCTTCATCCCCGGCCAAACGCGCGCTTATCGCGACGATCAGCGTTGGGGCGCCGGGCGCGTAGACCTCACCCAGGCGATCGCGCAATCGGTGAACACCTATTTCTATTCACTCGCGCTGGAGATGGGTATCGACCGCTTCAGCGAGTTCATGAGCCGCTTTGGTTTTGGCGAACGCACCGGCATCGATCTCAAGGGCGAAAGCAGCGGCGTACTACCTTCGCGCGAGTGGAAGCGCGCGCGCTACAGCCAGGCGTTCTATCCGGGTGAAACCGTGATCGCCGGCATCGGCCAGGGTTACTGGGTGGTGACGCCCTTACAGTTGGCGCATGCGGTGGCGACACTGGCCGATCGTGGCGAACCGCATGTGCCGCATTTGTTGCGTGCAGTACAAAGCGGTATCGAAAGCCGCCCCCAATCGCTGCCGATCCAGTCTTCCGGGCCAAACGTGATCCGGCACCGGGGAAACTGGCTGGCTGTGCAGCAGGGCATGATCGAAGTGGTCAGGAAAGGCACCGCGCATGGGCTTAACGACGACTTTCCGTACGTGATCGCCGGCAAGACCGGCACCGCCGAACGCTACTCGCGCACCACCGAGGAATGGACCAGCATCAGCGCGAGCCCGATCGAGCGGCATCAGGTGCTGTTCGAAGCGTTCACGCCGGCGGACGATGCGCGCATCGCGGTGGTGGTCGCGCTGGAAGCCGGCCGCAGCGGCGCTTCCGACGCGGCGCCGATCGCGCGCAAGATTCTGGAGGCTTGGCTGCCGGGCGATCAGGAACGGCAGGGCATCGTGGATGCGCATATGAAAGTCGCTGATGCAGCAGGCGGGGTACAGCGATGATGATCGATGAGCTCCTGCTCCAATGGCGGCAGCGCCTGGCCTTGATGTGGCGTCAGCCGCGCATCGATTTGCCGCTGTTCGGCGCGCTGCTGTTGCTCATGGGCGTGGGACTGGCAACCTTGTACAGCGCCAGCGATCTGGATCGTGGACAGGTGCTCTTGCAGGCGGTGCGCTTTGCGCTTGGCCTCGTGTTGATGCTGGTAGTCGCGCGGATTCCACCCTTGACGCTGCGCAACTGGACGCCATGGTTGTATATCGCAAGCGTCGTGCTGTTGGTCGTGGTGGCCGTGCTCGGCGAAGGCCGTGGCGCGAACCGCTGGCTGGATCTGCGCATCCTGCGTTTCCAACCCTCCGAACTGCTCAAGCTCACCATGCCGATGATGGTGGCTTGGTATCTTAGCAGCCGTCCCCTGCCACCGGGCTGGATCACGCTGGGCGTCGTCGGCGGGTTGATCGCAGTACCCGTGGCGCTGATCGCCAAGCAGCCGGATCTTGGCACGGCCTTGCTCATCGCCGCGAGCGGTGCGTTCGGCGTATTCCTGTCCGGGCTGGCCTGGTGGCGCATCGGCGTATTGCTCGTCGCGTTCGCGGGCAGCCTGCCGGTCGCCTGGCATTTTCTGCACGATTTCCAGCGCAACCGTGTATTGACCCTGCTCGATCCCGAAGCCGATCCGCTGGGCAACGGCTGGCACATCATTCAATCCAAGATCGCGGTCGGCTCGGGCGGGCTGTGGGGCAAGGGCTGGCATCATGGCACGCAATCGCGTCTGGAATTCCTGCCCGAGCACACCACGGATTTCATCTTCTCGGTCTTCGCCGAAGAATGGGGCCTGGTCGGCGTGCTGCTGCTGCTGGGGTTATACCTGTTCATCATCGCGCGCTGCCTGTGGATCGCCAAGGAAGCCAAAGATACCTATACGCGCCTGCTCGCCGGTGCGATCAGCATGGCGCTGTTCGTCTACGTGCTGGTCAACGGCGGCATGATTACCGGCATGTTGCCGGTCGTGGGCGTGCCGCTGCCGCTGGTGAGCTACGGCGGCACGTCGGCGGTGTCGTTGCTTGCCAGCTTCGGTGTGCTGATGTCGATCTATGCCTCGCGCAAGGCGGGGGCAGATTGAGCGGGTGTTCGAGGCAGTAGAGCCTGCTCCAGAAATGCTGCTGATCGGGGGTGAGGGAGCGCGGAGAGCATCTGCCGTCCGTAGGGAGTGATAAAGTATGCGCCTATGCAGGCAATCCTCCGCGCCGCGCGCGTTCTTCTGATCATCTTGCCGGTCTACCTGGTGGGCGCCCATGCGGCCGCGCGGCACGGTGTGAAATTCTCCGCCGATGAGATCGCCTTCGCGGCGGAAGTCGCGCAGGCGGGTGGGCCGTCGCAGGCGGCGGTGCTGGATATCCTCTCGCGCGTCAAGGTGCAGTCTTCCATCCTCGAAGCGATCGCGCGTCCCGCGGAAGCCGTCAAACCGTGGAAGGACTACCGCCCGATCTTCATGACCGATCAACGCATCGCCGACGGCGTGGCGTTCTTGCGCGCGAACCGCGCGCTGCTTACGCGCATCGGCAGCGAATACGGCGTGCCACCGCAGATCATCGTCGCGATCATCGGCGTGGAAACCGGCTATGGACGTAACCTCGGCAAGTATCGCGTGATCGACGCGCTGGATACGCTCGCATTCCATTACCCGCCGCGCGCGAAGTTCTTCCGCGGCGAGTTGAAACAAGTGTTCCTGCTCGGCAACCGGCTGGCCGTCCCGATCGAGCAACTCATGGGCTCCTATGCGGGCGCGATGGGCTGGTGCCAGTTCATGCCGACCAGCATCGCGAATTGGGCGAAGGACGAGGACGGCGACGGCCGTATCGATTTGTGGAATTCGCTGCCCGACATCACCGCCAGCGTAGCGAATTATTTCCAGGCGCACGGTTGGCAGAACGGCCAGCCGACCGCCGTGCGCGCGCAGGCGGCCAGTGACGCGCGTGCGTTGGATGCGGCGAACTCGGAGCCGCTCTACAGCGTGCGGCAGATACAGGCGATGGGTTACGAGCCTGTGGATCGCGTGAACGGCGATGCGCTGGCCACGTTGCTCACGCTCGATGGCGCACAGGGCACCGAATACTGGATCACTTTCGGCAATTTCCAAGCGATCACGCGCTACAACCGCAGTCCGCTGTATGCGATGGCGGTGTGGCAGCTAGCCCAAGCGATCGCGCGGGATGCAGCGTCATGATGCGCATGCGTATCGCGGTGGCGGCGATCGCTGCGTTGTTGTTGGCGTCTTGTGCCTGGCACACGCCGCGTCCGGGGCGCACGGGATCGCACAACGAAACCCAGCACCCGCAATCGCGGCGCTACAGTCAGCGCGACGACAGCGGGCCGGCCACGCCGCCGATCGATGTCAACAAGATCTCCGAGCCTGTTCCCAAAAACGAGCCGCACTCGCGCTACGGCAATCCCGAGTCCTACACGGTGCTCGGCCAAGCGTACCGCGTAATGCCGGATGCGCGTGGTTACGTCGAACGCGGTATCGCTTCGTGGTATGGCAACAAGTTCCATGGCTACATGACTTCTTCGCTCGAGCCTTACAACATGTACGCGTTCACGGCCGCACACAAGACGCTGCCGCTGCCGAGCTATGCGCGCGTGACGAACCTGGAGAACGGCAAGAGTGTAACCGTGCGCATCAACGACCGCGGACCGTTCAGTGAGAAGCGCATCATCGATCTGTCCTACGCAGCCGCCGTGAAGATCGGCGTGTGGCCCAAAGGCACCAGCTTGGTCGAAGTGCGCGTGATCGATCCCGCGCATCCGGATCTTCCGGTCACGCGAACGGCGGCGGCGGACGATTCCGCACATCCCAAACTTCTGGCTACGCGAACGGCGGTGGTGGACGATTCCGCGCATCCGGATCTTCCGGTCACCCGAACGGCGGCGGTGGACGATTCCGCTCATCCCAAACTTCTGGCCACGCGATCGGTGGCGGCGAGCGATCCCGCGCGTCCGGATCTTCCGGTCACGCGAACGGTGGCGGCGAGCGATCCCACGCGTCCTGATCTTCCGGTCACGCGAACGGCGGCGGCGAGCGATCCCACGCGTCCTGATCTTCCGGTCACGCGAACGGCGGCGGTGGACGATTCCGCACATCCCAATCTTCTGGCTACGCGAACGGTGGCGGCGGATCCGCCGGCCGCTGCGGTATCCCAAGCGCCGCCGGTCGTGTCTTCCGCCGCCTCGACCGCACCACGCATCTATCTGCAAATCGGCTCGTTCAACGAGCGCGGCAACGCCGAGCGCGCCGCCGCCAGTGTGATGCGCGCAGGTCTGGATCATGTGGACATCCAGTCATCGGTCGCGGTGGACGGTCATACGATCCATCGCGTGCGCATCGGGCCTGTGGCCGACGTCGATACCGCCGACGCCATGGTCTCACGCATCGAAAAACTCGGTCTTGGGTCGCCGCATGTTGCGATCGAACACTAAGCCCGACTTCGCGGATTCGCCCCCTGTTTTGAGAATTTTTGGTGTTGTGGGTCTTGTTCGTTCAAGCAGTTACGCGGGGATCGGTCTCGAAAGTGGCTGTAGTGAAGACCTTGCTTGTGGTCATTGTCGTGGCGATGCGCATAATAGACAGCCGTCATGTTCCTACGCGCCACAGCCTGCAAGAAGGACGGCAAAGGGCACACCTGCTACAGCGTAGTGGAGAACAGGCGCTTGGCCGATGGGCGCGTGGTACAGCGCCACGTGTTGTACTTGGGCGAGATCAACTCCTCGCAGCAGCTTGCGTGGCGCAAGTCGATTAAGGCGGCGTTATTCGATCACTGGGGGTGTTGCTGGCGCGATGTGTTCAACGTCAGCCTCGATACGATGTTTGCGGATTTTCTGGCACGTATCGAGGGCCAGTACGGCAAGGCCGGACGGACGTGGCTGATGGATAGAGGCATTCCTACCGCGGCGGTGTTGGAGCAGATGCGCAGTTCACAGCCGCCGGTGCAGTGTCTGGTGGGCACGCCCAAGGGGTGCCTGAGCGCGCTTGAGCAGGCGCTTTTGATGAAAGCGCAAATCAGCGATCACCGCACGCGCCGCGTTGTGTCCGGGCGCGCCGGTGACGCCGCCGCCGGGGTGCGTGCCCGCGCCGCACACGTACAGGCCCGGCAACGCGCCGCGATAATCCGCCTGGCCGAGCATCGGACGCGCGCTGAAGAGCTGGTTGAGCGAGAGCGCACCATGAAAGATGTCGCCGCCGAGCAGACCGAAGTCGCGTTCCAGATCGAGCGGACTCAGGATCTGCCGGCCGAGTACGCATGCCTTGAAGCCCGGCGCATACGCATCGACGGTGGCAATCATGAGATCGGCGACTTCTTCGCGATGATCGTCCCAAGACTTGCCATCCGGCAAAACCGGCGCGACGTGCTGACAGAACAAACTGGCGACATGCCGGCCTGGCGGTGCGAGCGAATCGTCCAGCGTGGAAGGAATCAGCAGCTCGACGATCGGTGCGCGCGACCAGCCATGCGCGCGCGCATCGGTGTACGCACGATCCATGTAATCCAGACTCGGCGCGATGATGATGCCGGCGGTGAGGTGATCGCCGGGTTCGGGCAGCGCGCGGAAACGCGGCAGCTCACTCAGCGCGACATTCATGCGGAACGTGCCCGAGCCACAGCGCCAGTTCGCCATGCGCTCGCGCGTCGGCGCGGGAACGACGTCCGCATCGAGCAACTGTTCGTACAACCGTTTGGGATTGACGTTGGCGATGACGCAGCGCGCGCGCAGCGTCTCGCCTTTTTCGGTGACGACGCCGACCGCGCGGTGCGGCCCTGACCCGGCACGCTCGACGATCACTTTGCGCACGCCGCAGCCGGTACGGATCACCGCACCCGCGGCCTGTGCGGATTTCGCCATCGCCTGCGTGATCGCGCCCATGCCGCCGAGCGCGTGCCCCCACGCACCCTTGACGCCATCGACTTCGCCGAACACGTGATGCAGCAGCACGTAGGCGCTGCCCGGCGTATAGGGGCTGGCGTAATGGCCGACGATGCCGTCAAAGCCAAACACGGCTTTGATCGGCGCGCTTTCAAAAAACCGGTCGAGATATTCGCCCGCGGAAATCGCGAACAGGTCCAGCAGATCGGTGCGCAGATTTGCATCCAGTGCCTTGATCCGCCGGCCGAGGCGTCCGGCACGCAGCAGCTCGGGCAGAGCCTTCAGCCAGCCGCCTTCGGTGACGTTCGGCGGCGGTTCGAGCACGGCGGCGCGCAGCACGTCGGCCAGCGCATCGAGGCGACGCTCGTAGTCCGCCAGCCGCTGCGCATCGCGCGCGGAAAACTTCGCGACTTCCTCGCGCGTGCGGCCGGCGCCGACGGCGAGATAGCGCCCGTCGGGCAAGGGCAGGACATTGTTGAGCCGGCGCCGCACGATGTTCAGGCCATGCCTGGCCAGTTCCAGATCGGCGATCACCTTGGGTTGCAGTAACGACACCGTATACGCGGCCACTGAATTGCGGAAGCCGGGATGGAACTCCTCGGTGACGGCCGCGCCGCCGACCACATCGCGACGTTCCAGTAGCGTGACCTTGAAACCGGCACGTGCCAGATAGGCCGCGCAGACCAGGCCGTTGTGGCCACCGCCGATCAGGAGTGCGTCGCAGGCATCGTGGGTCATCGTCAATAGTCTGAATCTATTTCGGGTACATTCCCCGCCGCTTGCGGCGTAAGAATTTTTGCTCGTAGCACGGCTCCATACCCCGCCCCTTGGGGCGGGGTCGTTGATCATGATCCGCCGACTGATGTCACTGGGTATTCCTGCCCAGTCGCTGCTAGGACGCCCCGATCGCGTGGTTGCATGACTGGGTGGCGCACCGGGTCAAGACTCATCCACCGACGGACTTCCACGACCGGCGATGAGCGCGGCCGTTATGCCGATCGCACACAATGCAGCCACATAATGGGCCGGCGCCAGCGGCGCCCACCGCGTCAGCGGTACGACGAACAGCGGCGTCAGACCACCGAAGATCGCATAAGCGACGTTGTACGCGAACGAGATGCCGGAGAAGCGCACGCGTGGCGGGAACGCGCGCACCATCAGCGTCGGAATCACGCCGACCGCGCCGACGCAGAAACCGGCGATGCCGTACAGCATCGGCAGTTGCTCGGGTGCATGCTGTACGCCCCAGTACAACGCGTAGGTGGTGATCGCCAGAGCCAGGCTACCCACGCACAGCGTGCGCGCCGCGCCGATGCGATCGCCGAGCATGCCAAAGCCGACACAGCCCACGGTGAGCGTGAAGGTCGCGATGCTGTTGGCGGCTAACGCCTGTGCATGCGTGATCGCGAAGAGTTGCTGGATCAGCGCAGGCGTCATCAGAATCACCACGACGATCGCCGCGGTGAGCTGCCAGGTCAGCAGCATCGAGACGACGACGGCCGGCCGGTGGCCGGCGAGCACCGTCCGCAACGGCAGGCCGCGTTCCAGTTCGCCGCGCCGGCGCATCTCCTCGAATACCGGCGTCTCCGCGAGCATCCGGCGCAGGAAGACCGCGAGCAAGCCGAACACGCCGCCGAGCAGGAATGGAATACGCCAACCGAACGCGCGCACTTGATCCGCATCCAGATGGGTGGCGACCGCGGCGGCGATCAGCGAACCCAGCAGAATACCGGAGGTAAGCCCCGCCGTGAGCGCGCTGCAGGCCAGGCCCACACGCCGTGCGGACACGTGCTCGGCGACGAAGGTCCAGGCGCCGGGCACTTCACCACCGACCGCCGCACCCTGCACCATGCGCAGCGCCAGCAGCGCGAGCGGCGCCGCGTAGTGGATGCTTGCGTAGGTCGGCAGCACGCCGATCAAAAGCGTAGGCACCGCCATCAGCAACACGCTGAAAGCGAACATGCGCTTGCGTCCGCTGCGGTCGCCGAAATGCGCCATCAAAATGCCGCCGAGCGGTCTTGCCAGATAACCCGCGGCAAACAATCCGTAGGTCTGCAACTGGCGCAACCAGTCCGGTGTCTGCGCCGGAAAGAACACCTCGCCGATCGTGGTGGCGAAGAACACGAAGATGATGAAATCGTAGAACTCCAGCGCACCGCCGAGTGCGGCCAGCAACAATGTGCGTATATCGCTGCGTGTCAGGGGAGTGTGTTCTGCCATGTTCATGAGCCCCGATATCCGAATCGTGAGTGTGTAGATTGAACCTGTCCCCCGAAGACAGACGCCAAGAAGCACGGGGTTAAGCGGCTTGCTTGGGCGTCATTGGGTGACAGGTAACCGAGTGCTGAGTGCAAGCGTGTGCAATTGTAGAAGCCGTGGATGTAGTTGGCGATGGCCGCTTGATCGACATCGACAAACATCAGCTCACGCCAAGCCTCACGCATATGCCACTCCACGTGAGGCGAGCATGTACAGCAAGATATGCGCATGCACCGGATCGAGCAGCTTGTCGGCGATCGTGTTCAATCACCCCCGTGCCGCCTTGTTTGCCAAGAGTTCGCGCAGTTGCGCCTTCTGCGCCTCGGTCAAGGCGTTTTCCGTTTGGGCGCGCAGCAGATCGTCGATACGCTGCTGCGTGGTTTGACGTTCGAGCTGTGCGATCGCATCGAGAAATTCCGCGCGTGCTTCGTCTTCACCACCGGGAAAGTCGGCGACCGCGAGTTTTTGCAGCGGTTTGCTTTCCTCGCGGGTCGCGTAGTGTTCGAGCAGCGTACCAGTCGTCATGTCCGGGCGCGTGCGGCATAGCGCGATCAGTTCGATCAGGAGCGGCACACCAGGCTGGCGTAGTTCCGCGAAGGCCCATGGCGGTTCGAGCGCGGCGGCGAGCAGGGGACGCTGCACGAGCAGCGTGATCGCGGCACGCACCAGTGAGCGGTGCGCGGGACGCGCCGCGCGCGTTTTCGACGCGGCTGCCGCTGTCGCGATGTGCACTTGCACGCCGGTGAGCTTGTCCAGTTCCGCCAGCATGAGATCGCGGAACGCGCCATCGGGGATCTGCGCGAGCAGCGGCCGCGCATGTTCGGCCAGCCGCGCCTTGCCGTCGAGGTTGGCGAGGTTCGCGTCCTTGCTAAGTTCAGCGAAGAAAAATTCGCTGAGCGGCGTCGCGTTTTTCAAACGCTGCTCGAAACCATCGAGTCCTTCTTTGCGTATCAGGGTATCCGGATCTTCACCGTCGGGCAGGAACAGAAACAATGCCTGCCGTCCGTCGCGCATGCGCGGCAGCACGGATTCGACTGCGCGCCAGGCGGCCTGGCGTCCCGCATGGTCGCCGTCGAAACAAAAGTACACGTCGGCACATTGGCGGAACAGGATTTCGGCATGGTCGCGTGTGGTCGCCGTGCCCAGGGTTGCGACGGCCTGGGTGGCGCCGAATTGATGCAGGCTGATTGCGTCCATATAACCTTCAACGACGATCAATCGCGGAATCTTCGCGTGCGCCTCGCGCACCTGCCACAGACCGAATAATTCGCGGCTTTTGTGGAACAGCGGCGTTTCCGGTGAGTTGAGATATTTCGGGCCGTCGTCCTTGGCGAGCACCCGGCCGCCGAAGGCAATGGTACGACCGCGACGGTCGAGGATCGGAAACATCACACGATCGCGGAAGCGATCGTATTTACCGCCGCGCTCGCCGCTGGTCAGCATGCCGATCTTTTCCAGCAACGCAATACGTGCGGCGCTGGTGCCCAGCGCATTCTTCAGCGCGTCCCAGGCATCCGGCGCGTAGCCGAGGTTGAAGCGCGCGATGATCGCGGCGGTAAGTCCGCGCTGCGCGAAATAATCGCGCGCCTTTTCATGCGCATCCAGTTGCCGCCGATAAAACGTCGCGGTCGCGTCGAGCAGAGGGTAGAGGTCGGTAGCATCCTCGCGCGGTGCTTCGCGGCCGCCTTCATAAGGCACCTTGAGGCCGGCACGCTGCGCGAGTTCTTCGACCGCATCAGGGAACTCCAGGCGGTCGTAGTTCATCAAGAAGCCGATCGCGCTGCCGTGCGCGCCGCAGCCGAAGCAGTGATAGAACTGTTTGGTCGGGCTGACGGTGAATGAGGGCGAGCGCTCGTCGTGAAACGGACAGCGTGCGGACCAGTCGCGTCCGGCCTTCTTCAGCGGCACGCGCTCGGCAATCACATCGACGATGTCGATGCGCGCCAGAAGTTCGTCGATGAATTTATCGGGGATGCGGCCGGGCATGGCGCCAAGGATGCCACGAGGCGGGTTTTGGAGCCCATCCCCCAACGCTCATGGCGGACTATGCGCCGCCCAAGCGGTGGCTGGCGCGGGTACCCTCAACTTGGGCGTTGCCAGCCTGACGGCGTCGAGTTTGACGATCAAGACCGGCAACACGTTCAACTACGGCTATGACGGCACGGCCAATTTGTCGATGACGATCGATGGCGATCTCGACCTTGCCGCTGAGGCGATTTATCAAGTCGCCGTTGGTCCGGCTACGGCGGCCACAACCAAGGTCACCGGCGCGGTGAACCTGAGCGGCACGGTCAAAGCCGCCTTCGCCAACGGCGTTTATGCGGCGAAGCGATACACCATTCTGACCGCCACCGGCTCCATCGCTGGCGTGTTTGATAATCTCAGCAACAGCAACCTGCCCGCCAACGTCACCGCCAGCCTGAGCTATAACGCGCATAACGCCTATCTCAATTTGATCGTAGCCCCATCTCCTGCCCCGGCACCGGCGGCGGGGTTTTGGCTTTGCTCGCGGTGTTGCTGGTGATGGCGGGGATACGCAGGGCGAGTGATATGCGCGTTTTCAAGCGTTAGCTAAAAACGGACCAACGAAAATAAATATAATTCCGAAGACAATCATACCGACGCCACAGATGATGCGCACCACCCCCAAAGCGACCGCTTTCTTGCCATCGTATGTATTGCTTTTGCCGAGGATGCGATTCGTAATGCGTGCGCCACCAGATTCCTCTGCCTTTCTGGTCTTCACGTTATGAATGCCGGTAAGGATCAAAAAAATCCCCAGCGCAATGGCCACGCAACATACTGTAATTCGGATGCCGACGGAATCTTTGGTTGCAACGAGCATGAGCGTGTAAACCTCATTTTACCGAACTACAACGCGAAACAACGGGTATTAGTCTTTCGGCTGCTGCTTAGCACATTGCCGAATACTGTTCAGGCAGATGTATGCCAAGCCTGCAAGTGCGGCAGGCTTATAGCGCCCAGATCGTCGAGCACAATCCGTGCGCCGGTGAAGTCTTGATCGCGGGTGTAGTCATTGATGGTCACGATGGTCGGTATGCCGGCAGCCAGCGCGGCGCGCAGGCCGAGGGCGGAATCTTCGATGGCCAGGCATTCCTTGGCCGACAGGCCGAGCTGGTTGAGGACGACTTGGTACACCTGCGGATCGGGTTTCTTGTTCGGCGCGTCCTCGGCGGTCGCGATAACCTGGAACCATGTGGCCGCGGTGGGTAGCGTGTGCGCCAGCAGCGCATCGACATTGGCGCGCGAGGTCGTGGTGGCGATCGCGAGGATCAAGCCGGCCGCATGCGCCTCATCGAGCAGGCGCGCTATGCCGGGGCGCAGTTGCAACTGCTCTGCATCGACAAGTTCGGCGTAGTGCGCGGTCTTGCTTTTGTGCAGATCGCGCGCAAGGGCGTCGCGCTGCGCGAGCGGGATTTCCTGCGCATCGCTTTGGATGAAATACAGGATACGTTCGCGACCGCCCGCGACGGCGAGCAATTCACCGTAGCGGGCAATATCCCAATGCCAAGCAAGCCCGGCATCGGCGAAGGCGCGGTTGAACGCGACGCGGTGGCCGTCGCGTTCGGTGTCGGCAAGGGTGCCGTCAATATCGAAGAGGATGGCGCGCAACATCAAGCGATTACTTGTAACGCTTCGCCATCTTTTCCAGCGGGATCGGCTTGATCTTTGCGGCCTGCCCTTCGCAACCGAACTCGACGAAGCGCGCCTTGCAGATGTCTTTCGCGGCTGCGGTGGCTTCTTTGAGTGCTTTGCGCGGATCGAATTCGCTGCGATCCTTGGCAAAGGACCTGCGCATGGCGCCGGTCATCGCCAGGCGGATGTCGGTGTCGATATTGACCTTGCGCACGCCGTTCTTGATGCCGCGCTGAATCTCCTC
>JAISPQ010000241.1 GCA_031274955.1 Rhodanobacter sp. | reverse complement strand
CCGGACGTTCGCGCGGATCCTGCACGCTTAAGAACGCGGTCAACACCAGCAATTCGCGCAGCGCACCACGCCGCTGCGCCTCGATCAACATGCGGCCGAGCGCCACGTCGATCGGCCACTTCGCAAGCGTGTGCCCGATCTGTGTCAACTGCTTGGTCTCGTCCACCGCACCCAGTTCGGACAAACGCCGATAACCATCGGCGATCGCACGTTCCCCCGGCGCTTCGATAAAAGGGAACGCGGCCGGATCGCCGAGCTTGAGCGCGAGCATGCGCAGGATCACCCCGGCCAGCGAAGAGCGCAGGATTTCCGGGTCCGTATAGCGCGCGCGCTGCGCATAGTCTTCTTCCGCATACAGGCGGAAACACACGCCGGGGCCGACACGACCGCAGCGGCCCTTGCGCTGATCCGCGGCCGCCTGCGAAATCGGCTCGACATGCAGGCGTTCGAGCTGGTTGCGCTGACTGTACCGCTTGACGCGCGCGGTGCCGGTATCGATCACATAGCGGATGCGCGGCACCGTCAGCGACGTCTCGGCGACGTTCGTCGCCAACACGATGCGCCGCTGCGGACCGGGCCGGAACACGCGATCCTGCTCGGCCGCGGACAGGCGCGCGTACAGTGCCAGCACTTCGGTCTCACGATACTTGCGGCGCGACAGCGCCAGATGCGTATCGCGGATTTCGCGCTCGCCCGGCAGAAACACCAGCACGTCGCCACGCGGATCGGACTGGGTGATTTCGTCGGTGACGGCGAGGATTCTTTCAGCCTCGCTTGCCCCGCTGCCTTCTTCTCCTCTCTCCCGCTTGCGGGAGAGGGGTGGGGAAGAGGGTTCTTTTCCCTCACCCACACGTCCGGGACGATCGCGGCGGCCTGCGGCCGCCAAAGTTTCCACGGGCCGCCAGCGCACCTCGACCGGATACGCGCGGCCCTCGATCGCGACCACCGGCGCATCGCCGAAGTGCTGGGCGAAACGCGCGGTGTCGATCGTCGCCGAAGTAACGATCAGCTTGAGGTCGCGGCGCTTGGCCAGGAGGCGCTTGAGATAGCCGAGCAGGAAATCGATGTTGAGGCTGCGCTCGTGCGCCTCGTCGAGGATGATCGTATCGTAAGCTGACAGCCACGCATCCGACTGTGTTTCCGCGAGCAGGATGCCGTCGGTCATGAACTTGATCAGCGCATCGTCCGTCACCTGATCGGCGAAGCGCACCTGAAACCCGACCAGCTTGCCGACCTCCGTGCGCAGTTCCGCGGCGACACGGCGCGCCACGCTGCGCGCCGCGATGCGCCGCGGCTGCGTGCACCCGATCAGCCCCGCCGCGCCGCGGCCGGCGGCCAGGCACAGTTTCGGCAACTGCGTGGTCTTGCCCGAGCCGGTCTCACCGGCGAGCACGACGACGCGGTGATCGCGGATCAGCGCGACGATCTCATCCGCGCGCGCGCTGATCGGCAGCGATTCGTCGAGCCGGATGTCCGGCACGCTTGCAGCACGTGCCGCGCGGCGTGCCGCCGAGGCGGCCACCGCTTCGCGCAGACGTTCCAGTTCCGCATCATCCGGTGCGTGCGCAGCGGCGAGCCGGCGCCAGCGCGCCAGCAATCGGCCAACATCGCGTGCCATCACGCTATCGAGTGAGCGGCGCAGGCTGTGCAGATCAGGGGCTGTCATCCGACGATTTTCCGCGACGCACGCGTTTCATGCGAGGGGGTTGCCAGCCTCCCCTACTCCCTGCTCCCCGCTCCCTCGACCCTGCTTCATTCTTTACCCTGTGTGTCAAACAAGCTCTCATCTGCTAATATAGTACCGTTTCAGTCCAAATTAGGATGTGCCACCATCATGCTCCGCGTCAGCAAACTCACTGATTACGCGACGGTCGTGATGACGTGTCTGGCCGTCGCGGGTGAGGGAGTGTTGAGCGCGCAATCCTTGGCCGAGCGCGTGCGCCTGGAAGTACCCACGGTCAGCAAACTGCTCAAGCAACTCGCACAAGCGGACCTGGTGACCTCTACGCGCGGCATCAACGGCGGCTATCGTCTGGCGCGCTCGCCCAAACGCATCACGATCGCGGACATCGTTACGGCGATGGAAGGCCCGATCGGTATGACGCAATGCAGTGCGCACGCCGGATCGTGCGGACATGAACCGCATTGCGGCGTGCGCGTGAACTGGCAGCGCATCAATCATGCGATTGCCGACGCGCTGACGCGCGTGACGCTGGCCGACATGCTCAAGCCGCCGCCGCACCGGCGCGGCACGGCGTTGCCGTTGCGTGTCGCGGCCGCTTGAATCCGATGACCACCGAACGCATCCAGAGCGAACCCCCGCTACGCGAACGCGCCCCAGCCAGCGATGCGGTCGCCTCCGCACTGAATCGCCGCTATGAAGCCGGCTTTGTCACCGACATCGAAAGCGACAGCCTGCCGCCGGGGCTCGACGAGGGCGTCGTGCGCGCGATCTCATCGCGCAAGAACGAACCCGAGTGGATGACCGATTGGCGGCTGCGCGCCTACCGTCGCTGGCTGACGATGACGCCGCCGCGCTGGGCGAAGCTCCGCATCGGCCCGATCGACTTTCAGGCGATCAGTTATTTTTCGCAACCGAAAAATCGACCGAAGTCGCTCGATGAGGTCGATCCGAAACTCCTGGAAACCTACGACAAACTCGGCGTGCCGCTGCATGAACGCGCGCGGCTGGCCGGCGTCGCGGTCGATGCGGTGTTCGATTCGGTATCGGTCGGCACCACGTTTCGCAAGGAACTGGCCGCTGCCGGCATCCTCTTCTGCTCGATGAGCGAAGCGATCCGCGAGCATCCCGGTCTCGTGCGCGAATATCTGGGCAGTGTGGTGCCACAGGGCGATAACTATTTTGCCGCGCTCAACAGCGCGGTGTTTTCCGATGGCAGCTTCGTATTCATCCCCAAGGGCGTGCGCTGCCCGATGGAACTGTCCACGTACTTTCGCATCAATGCCGGCCACACGGGCCAGTTCGAGCGCACGCTGATCGTGGCCGAGGCGGGCGCGAGCGTGTCGTATCTGGAAGGCTGCACCGCGCCGATGCGCGACGAGAATCAACTGCATGCCGCGGTGGTCGAACTCGTCGCGCTGGACGATGCCAGCATCAAATACTCGACCGTGCAGAACTGGTATCCGGGCGACGAGAACGGCGTCGGCGGCATCTACAACTTCGTCACCAAGCGCGGCGA
>JAISPQ010000235.1 GCA_031274955.1 Rhodanobacter sp. | reverse complement strand
GAACCGGCATCTGCTGACTGACGAGCGCCATATCGGCGGCGATTGGCGCACGCGCTTCGCCGAGGCGCCGGCCGGCGAACTGGATCGCTTCGCCGCCCACCTGCGCGCCGCGCATCTGCCGCATGCGGTGATTCTGGATTGCAGCGGCAGCAATGCCGTCGCCGAGCGCTACGCCGGCTGGCTGGCCGCCGGCATGCATGTGATCACGCCGAACAAGCAGGCCGGCGCCGGGCCGATCGACCGCTACCGTGCGATTCGCGCCGCGTGCTGCACAGGCGGTTCGCGTTTCCGCTACGAGGCCACCGTCGGCGCGGGTCTGCCGATCATCCAGACCCTGCGCGACCTGCTCGATACCGGCGACGAACTCATCGCCATCGAAGGTATTTTCTCCGGCACCTTGGCCTGGCTGTTCAATCGCTATGACGGCAAGAGCGCGTTTTCGGCGCTGATCCGCCAAGCGCATGCGCTGGGCTATACCGAGCCGGACCCGCGCGACGATCTGTCCGGCATCGATGTCGCGCGCAAACTCGTCATCCTCGCGCGCGAAGCCGGGCGCGAGTTGTCGCTGGCCGATGTCACAGTCGAGAATCTCGTGCCGTCCTCGCTGCACGACACCGACCGCGATACCTTCATGACGCGTCTGCACGAACTGGATGCGTCGATCGCCCAACGTTATGCCACCGCCATCGCCAACGATCATGTCCTGCGTTATGTCGCGCAGCTCGACCGGCACGGCAAGGCCAGCGTCGGTCTGATCGAGTTGCCGCGCACGCACGCGTTCGCCAATCTGCGGCTGACCGATAACATCGTGCAGTTCTCCACGCGGCGCTATTGCGACAATCCGCTCGTCGTGCAAGGCCCCGGCGCCGGGCCGGAAGTCACCGCCGCCGGCGTGTTCGCCGACCTGTTGCGCGTCGCCGCCTCGCTGGGCGCCCGCGTATGAGCACTCACGCGAGGAAAGCCGAGGCCATCGCGTTCGCGCCGGCATCGATCGGCAATCTAGGCGTTGGCTTCGACATCCTCGGCCAGAGCATTGCCGGGCCTGGTGACCGCGCCACCGTGCGCCGTATCGCCGAGGCGACCGTGCGCATCACCGCGATCCGCAATGCGCCGATCGCGGTGCCACTGGATGCGAAAAAAAACACAGCCGGCGCCGCGTTGATCGCGCTGCGCGCGGGGTTAGGGTTGCCGTTCGGTTTTGAGATCGAACTCGACAAAGGCATCGCCTTCGGTTCGGGCATGGGCGGCTCGGCCGCCAGTTGCGTCGCCGCGCTCATCGCCGCGAACGCGTTGCTCGATTCCCCGTTATCGCCCGAATCGCTGTATCCGTTCGCGCTCGATGGCGAAGCGGTCGCCAGCGGCGGACATCACGGCGACAACGTCGGCCCGATGCTGCTGGGCGGCGTCACCCTCGCCACGGCCCAGCATCTGGTGAAAATTCCCGTACCCGCCGCATGGCACTGCGTGCTCGTGCATCCCGAAGCCACACTGGAAACCCGCCGCGCGCGCGCAGTGCTCAAGGGCGCCTATGCGCTGGGCGAATTCGTCGCGCAAAGCGCCCACCTCGCCCTCGTGCTGACCGGATGCCAGCGCGGCGATGCCGCGCTCGTGCGCGCGGGTCTCAACGATGTGCTCGTCGAACCGCGTCGCGCGCCGCTGATCGCCGGTTTCGACCGTGTCAAACAGGCCGCGCTCGATTACGGCGCGATGGGCGCGAGCATTTCCGGCGCCGGTCCCAGCGTGTTCGGCTGGTTCGAGACGCGCGCCGCGGCGCAAAACGCCGCACCCGCCATGTGCGCCGCCTTCGCCACCGCAGGATTGGCGAGCGAATATTTCATCTCCCCGGTCAATGGCCCCGCCGCCGGAATCCTCCCATGAAGTACACCAGCACCCGCCAGCCATCGCCCGCTCTGGGATTATCCGCCGCACTCGCCGCTGGCCTGGCTGCGGACGGCGGCCTGTATGTGCCGCAATCCATACCGATATTTAGTCCCGAGGATTTTGCCGATTGCCGCGATCTGCCCACGATAGCGGCGCGGCTGCTCACGCCGTTCTTCGCCGACGATGCGCTCGCCACGGAACTGCCCGCCATCTGCACGCAGGCATTCACCTTCCCCGCCCCCGTGCGCGCACTCGCCACACCGCACGATCATGTGCTTGAACTGTTCCATGGCCCCACCGCCGCGTTCAAGGATTTCGGCGCGCGCTTCCTTGCCGCGAGCATGCAGCGTCTGCACCGCACGCAAAGCAAACCCTTGACCATCCTCGTCGCCACCTCCGGCGACACCGGCGCGGCCGTCGCCGCCGCTTTTTCCGGATTGCCCGGTTTCCGCGTCGCGATTCTCTACCCCGATGGCCGCGTCTCGCCGCGTCAGGCGCACCAGCTCGGCTGCTTCGGCGGCAATGTGCGCGCGCTGCGCGTAGACGGCTCGTTCGACGACTGCCAGCGGCTCGTCAAACAGGCGCTCGTCGATACCCAACTGCGCGCGCAAACGCCGCTGGGCTCGGCCAACAGCATCAGCCTCGGCCGCCTGCTGCCGCAGATGGCGTACTACGCCCAAGCCTCCCTCGAACACTGGCGCAGGAAAAATACCTCCCTCCACTTCATCATCCCGACCGGCAATCTCGGCAATGCCGTCGCCTGCGTGCTCGCGCGCGCCTGCGGCCTGCCGATCGGCCGCATCGCACTGGCGACCAATGCCAATCGCGTGCTGCCGGATTTCTTCGCCGGCGCCGACTACGCGCCACAGCCGAGCATCGCCACGCTCGCCAATGCGATGGACGTCGGTGCGCCGAGCAATTTCGAACGCCTGACTTGGCTGTATCCCGATACGGCCCACTTGCGCCACGAATTTATCTCGCGCTCGATCGACGACGCCACGATCCGCGCCACGATCCGCGAACGCCATACGCGCTACGGCGAAGTGTTCTGTCCACATACCGCCACCGCCATCCATCTGCTGGAATGCCTGCGCGCCGAACACGCGCTCGCGCCGGACGAAGAATGCACGGTCGCCGCAACCGCACACCCAGCCAAGTTCGAAAGCATCGTCGAACCGCTGATCGGCGCCGCCGTAGCGGTACCGCACAGCCTGGCCACCCTGCTCGCCCGCCCGGCGCAGGCCGATCCGCTGGAAAACGACTATGCAGCTCTGTGCCGAACCGTGTTGTCCGATTGATACCCGGTGCGCGCAGGGCCCAGCGATTTGCGGAGCCAATGAATGCCAACGATATATTGCATTCCCCTGATTGCCTTTGCCGCAACGCTCACGCTCACCGCGTGCGCGGGCTCGCCGGCACAGCACGCGGAATCCTCCGCGACAGCGAACGCGCCTGCCGATGCACTCTATGCACGCCTGGATGCGGACAGCCGCCGCTATGCAGCAGGTGTGGAACTTGCGCGCAACGGCAGCCCAGCACAAGCACAAAGCCAGATGAAGGCGGCGCTCGAAGATCTGCACGCCGCGGCGGCGCAGTGCGCACGGACCGCGCCTTGCGACAGTCTGCGTTTCACCACGCAGATCGATCAACTGCTGCGCACGAATTCCGGATCGGCACCCAAGCGCCCCACCCATGGCGAAATCGCACGTGCGACGCCGGAACGCTCCACCAGCGGCGAAGCCACCAGCGCAACGTCAGGGCGCTCCGCCGGCGGCGAAGCTACCAGCGCGACGCCGGAGGAGCGTCCCACTCCTAGCGAAGCCGCCAGCGCGACAGCAGAGCGATCCACCAGCGGCGAAGCTGCAAGCGCCGCGCCAGAGGCAAACGCATCGTCGAGCGAATCCTCGCCGACCGTCGCGCTGCCCGAACTGGGCCATACCATCACCCTGCTCAAGGGCCACGAACTGAGCGACATCATCGCGTTGAACGAGCCGGTCAAGACCGCGATCGAACAATGGCTCACCCAGTACCGCCCCAATCTGATGGATGCCTACGAGAACTACCAGTACATGCGCCATCTGATGTGGCCCGAATACGAAAAGGCCAAACTGCCCGAGGCGTTGCTGTTCGGCATGCTGGCCAAGGAATCCGGCGGCAAGGTACATGCCATATCGCGCACCGGCGCATCCGGCCCGCTGCAATTCATGTATATGACCGGCCTGCGCTTCGGGCTTGGCATCACCGAGGGATTCGACCAGCGTTTCGATCCGCAACTCTCCGCACGCGCCAATGCGGCCTACATCAATCAGCAGCTTGCAATCTTCAACAACAACCTCGATCTGGTGATCGCCGCGTACAACAGCGGCGAAGGCGCGATGCAACGACGCATCGCCAACAAAGGCAGCGGCACGGCCAATTTCTGGGATCCGAAAATCTATTACGACGTCCCGCAGGAAACGCGCGACTACGTATCGATGGTGCTTGCGGCCGCCTGGCTTTTCATGCATCCCGAACGCTACAACCTTGAATTTCCGAAGATCGTCGGGCATCCGGGCAGCATCACGTTGAAACGGCCGACTTCAATCGCCGAACTCACCATCTGTCTGGGCCAGGACGGCAATCTGCACGACGGCTGGTTCCGCACGCTGCGCAATCTCAACCCACAACTGGACCCGCTGCAGAAGGAACCGACCGGCACAAAGCTCGTCGTGCCGCAGTCATTGGAGAAAACGTATCTGAACAACTGCGTATCCGGGCGCTGGTCGGAGCTTGCCTCCGAACTGCAGGCGGCGGCCATCGCCGTGCCCCCCGCACCACCGCCCCCACCGCCGCCGCCGCCGGCAGACCACAAAGCTTCCAAGTCGCCCTCATCAGCGCCGGCGACGGCCCGTAAAGCTCAGAAAATGAAGATCTATGCCGTGGTCAAGGGCGACACGCTCGCTTCGATCGCACGCAAGAGCCGTTGTGGTACCAGTGCGCAGAGCATCGCTGCCGCGAACGGCCTGAAAGGACCCAAGCATGCGGTAAAGCCCGGACAAACGCTCAAGATTCCCGAGTGCTGAACAAGCAACGAAGAACTGTCTAAATCCCTTGAGTGATGCGTTCGAGGTCACCGGTTCGTTGGCACGCCAGCCCAAGGAAAATCTGTCTGGCAGATGACAGATGCTGGAACTTCGGACTAAAAATCCGGGTAGAGGCGTCCCGGACCGAAGATGCCCCTGGGATCGAACTCGCGCTTGAGGTTGCGATTGAGCACCGCCAAGGCCGGAGATAAGGGCTGGAAAGCACCCCCGGCGCGCGTCTTGGCATCGTCGCTGGCCCGGTACACAGTGGCGTGTCCACCGGCCGCCAAAACGACAGCGCGTACCTGGTCGGCCGACGCATCGCTCGCCAGCCAGCGCAGTGCACCACCCCACTCCACCCAAGTGTCTCCGGGCAGGTCCAACGGCTGGGTGGTGGAGGGTACGGACAGGCGCCACACAGGGAGGCCATTCCCGGCAATCGCAGTGAAAAACGTGTGTTTCTGGTCGCGCAGTGTCTGCCAGAAGGCGCGCCCGGCCTCATCGTCCACCACCTCGCCGCCCAGGCTGGCGCGGGCGGCGGTTACCGCTGCCTCGGCGCCGGACAGACGCACCCAGAGGGTACCGTCGTGCCAGGCGGTGGCGGACACCGGCAAGGGCTGACCGCCCCAGCGGTTAGCCAGGGCGATACCTTCGGCCTGGGCGCAGGCAAAGCGCAGGGTGGCTTCGGCCACCGGCACGGGCAGCACCTTCAGAGACACTTCGGCGATCAGGCCCAAGGTGCCTAAGCTTCCAGCCATCACGCGGGAAACATCGTAGCCGGCCACGTTTTTCATCACCTGACCGCCGAAAGTGAGGATACGTCCCTGGCCATCGACGATGCGGGTACCGAGCACGAAGTCGCGCACGGCACCGGCCTGAAGGCGGCGTGGTCCCGAAAGCCCAGCGGCGACCACGCCACCGATGGTGGAATCCGGTGAGAAACGGGGCGGCTCGAAGGCCAGCCTCTGCTGCTTTTCCGCCAACACGGCCTCGATCTGTGCAAGCGCGGTGCCGGCTCGGGCGGTGATCACCAGTTCGGTCGGCGCGTAAGCGATCACACCCGCGTAGGCCGTGGTGGACAGGGGTTCTCCGCGCAACGGGCCACCGTAGAAATTTTTGCTACCGCCGCCTTCGATGCGCAGCGGGGCGCCGGCCTCCACGGCTCGACGGATACGGGCAGCAAAGCCCTCCAGGGTATCGGGGCGCGAATCGTCCCGCTGGGTGGATGGCGTATCGGGGGGAGCCGTCATCATATTTCGGAATCAGAGCGATAAATAGCGCCAGATATCAAAAACGCGGCAGATCGGGGAACGGCATCCGGCCGGAAGACACGCGCATACGGCCATACTCGGCGCAGCGATGCAAGGTCGGGATGGCCTTGCCCGGATTGAGCAGACCGCGCTGGTCGAAGGCCCGCTTTACGGCGAAGAAGAAATCCCGCTCGTCGCGATTGAACTGAACGCACATCTGGTTGATCTTCTCGGCGCCGACCCCGTGCTCGCCGGTGATCGAGCCGCCGAACTCCACCGACTTCTCCAGAATCTCAGCGCCGAAGGCTTCGGCCCGCTCCAACTCGCCCGGCTCATTGGCATCGAACATGATCAAGGGATGCAGGTTACCGTCGCCGGCATGGAAGACATTGGCACAACGCAAGCCGTACTTCTTTGACAGGGCCGCGATGGCCGTGAGCATCTCGGCCAAGCGCTTTCTCGGAATGGTGCCATCCATGCAGTAGTAGTCGGGGGAGATGCGCCCCACCGCCGGAAAGGCCGCCTTGCGTCCAGCCCAAAACGTGAGCCGCTCTCCCTCGTCGCGCGATACGGCCATGGCCCGCGCACCGCAGCGGTTGAGCACCGCTTTGACCCGGCCGATCTCCTCGGCCACCTCTTCGGGGGTGCCGTCGGATTCGCACAGCAGGATCGCCTCGGCCTCCAGATCGTAACCGGCGTTCACAAACGGCTCCACCGCCAAGGTGGCGGGCTTGTCCATCATCTCCAGACCCGCCGGAATGATGCCGGCGGCGATGATCGCCGCCACCGCGTCGCCGGCCTTGTTCACATCGTCGAACGAGGCCATCACCACCTGGGCCAGTTGGGGCTTGGGGGTGAGCCGCACGGTGACCTCGGTGACCACCGCCAGCATACCCTCCGAACCGATCAGCAGGGCCAGCAGATCGTAGCCCGGAGTATCCAGGGCTGCGGAGCCGAACTCGACGATCTCACCAGTCATGGTCACGCCGCGCACCTTGAGCACGTTGTGCACCGTCAAACCGTATTTGAGGCAGTGCACCCCGCCGGAGTTCTCGGCCACATTGCCGCCGATGGTGCAGGCGATCTGGGACGAAGGGTCCGGAGCGTAATACAGGCCCAGGCTGGATGCGGCCTCCGAGATGGCCAGGTTGCGCACCCCAGGTTGGACCACAGCGGTGCGAGATTCCGCATCCATACGCAGAATCCGCTGCATGCGCGCCAGAGACAGCACCAGCCCCTGAGCGTGGGGTAGCGCCCCGCCGGACAAGCCGGTGCCGGCGCCACGGGCCACCACCGGAACTTCCAGTTCGTGGCAGATGGCCAGCACCGCAGCCACCTGTGCCTCATCAGCCGGCAGGGCCACGGCCATGGGCACTTGACAGTAGGCCGACAAACCATCGCACTCGTAGGGTCGCAGATCCTCGGTCTCGACCATCACGCTGCCCGCAGGCAGCACGGCGCGCAGGCGCGCGAACACGATGGCGCGAGCCGCCGCATCCCGGGAAAAGTCGCGATCGGCGCCCGCGTAATCCGGAGCCGGATGCAGCAGCGGAACGGTGTTTTCGTGAGTCATGGGCGTCTCTCCATTGGCCCTCAAAGCACCACAATGGCACGGAAATCGTTGATGTTAGTGCGGGTCGGGCCAGTGACCAGAAGATCCCCCGTCGCGTGGAAGAAACCCCAAGCGTCATTCTCGTCCTGCTTGACCAGCGCGTCCACGCCCAGATCCCGCGCACGCGCCAAGAACCTATCCTCAGCCCCTACTGTCCGGTTAAATGAAGGGGTGAACCGCCGAAAGCCTTGTCTGGCAAGGGTTTTGAAGGTTTTATGGGTGTCCACGATTTGAATTTCGGAATGCAGCTTTGTGATGCTCGCGGGGGAGCTTCAACTCCATGCCTCTTGATCTTGTTCGACTTTTAACCGGACAGTCGTGGTCCTTGATATCGTGCGGATGGCTCAGAAACCAGGGTTCGATCTGCGTCAGGGGCCAATCACCCCACCGGCAGCATAATCGCCGCCGCCACGCGCCGTCCTTCGCTGGCGAGCAGGTTGTAGGTACGGCAGGCGGCGGGGTTGTCCATGACTTCCACACCGATTTTCCGACGCAGCAGGGCCACCAGAGGTTCTTGTGGTGGAAAGACCTGCCGTTCGCCGGTGCCAAGCAGCACAACTTCCGGTTCGAGCGCCGCGATGACTTCGGCCGCGGCCAAATCGAACCGTTCGGCCGAGGTGACCGGCCAGTTTTCGATCATGCGGTCCGGCATCAGCAGGAAGCTGCGCGTGAACACGCGGTCCACGATCGTCACCGCTGAGGATGTGCAGGTGCGAAAGAAGAGGAAACCGTCGGGGCGTTCGTGGCTCAGGTGCACACGGGCCTCAGCGCGGTAGCGCGAATTGCGCACGATCCGGGTTGCGCTTGTAGAAACAGGCGGTCTTGCCGATGGTCTGCACGAGTTCCGCGCCGGAGTGCTCGCGGATGCGGTCGATCGATTCAGCGCGCGATTCGCGGTCGTCATCCGCCAGTTTTACCTTGAGCAGTTCGTGATGTTCCAGCGCGCTTACGAATTCCTTGAGCAGGGCCGCCGTCACGCCTTTCTGGCCGATCAGGATCACGGGTTTCAGGTCGTGCGCGAGTCCGCGCAAGTAGCGTTTTTGGGTGGCGGTCAGACTCATGAACACAAACCTGAATGAGGGGCGGCAAGACGCCGGTCGCGCAGGGTATCATGTGCAGTTCGTGCGAGTCCGCCGCTTGTGGTGGTTCCCATTCGAGGTTTGATGGCGCGTAGCAAATCCAGTTCCCGTTGGCTTCGGGAGCACTTCGACGATCCTTATGTGAAGCGGGCGCAGGCCGAAGGCTGGCGTTCGCGCGCAGTGTTCAAACTGGAGGAACTGATTGAGCGCGATCGCCTGCTCAAGCCCGGGATGGTGATCGTGGATTTGGGCGCGGCGCCGGGTGGCTGGTCGCAGGTGGCACGCGAGCGGCTTGGCGAGCAAGGCAGGGTGATCGCGCTGGATATTTTGCCGATGCAGGGCATTGGCGGCGTCGAGTTCATCCTTGGCGATTTTCGCGAGGATGCCGTTCTGGCGCGGCTCGAGGCGACGCTGGCCGGAGCGGTGGTCGATCTTGTCCTTTCGGACATGGCCCCCAATCTGAGCGGGATGGCTGCCGTGGATCGGCCGCGTTCGATGCATCTGGTGGAACTGGCCGAGGAATTCGCAGCGGCGCATTTGCGCCCCGGTGGCTCGTTTCTGACCAAGGTGTTTCAGGGCGAGGGGTTCGACGATTTGGTAAAACGCTTGCGCGCAGGCTATGAGCGCGTCAGCATCCGCAAACCGAAAGCCTCGCGGGCACGCAGTCCGGAGGTGTATGCGCTGGCCGTGGGCAAGCGCGTGGTTTGAGAAAGGGTAGGATGGCTCTTTCTCACAATAAGTTGTCAGGTAACAAGGCAAGGCACGATACATGAACGACATGGTCAAGAATCTGCTGCTCTGGGCGATCATCGCGATCGTGCTGGTCACCGTATTTCAGAGCTTCAATCCGCGCAGCGCACCGCCGTCCGAATTGGCTTATTCGGATTTCAAGCAGCAGATCGGCAATGGCAGCGTCTCCTCGGTCGTCCTCAGTGCCGAGAATCCGGCCAAGGCGACGGCCAAGCTCAAGGACGGCAACACCGTGTCCACCATGGT
>JAISPQ010000207.1 GCA_031274955.1 Rhodanobacter sp. | reverse complement strand
TGGCTCTCCGCTCAGCATGGCTTTCTCAACACGCCGCGCGCGCGTGAGAAGGTACGTACATGGTTCAAGCGTATCGATCTGGCGCAGAACCTCGCCGCCGGACGCGCCGTGCTCGAACGCGAACTGCGGCGGTTGGCGCTGCACCCCGCCTCGCTCGACGGGCTGCCCGAACATTTCCATCTGAAAACGCAAGATGATCTGTTCGAGGCGCTTGCGCTGGGCGACATCGGCCCCGGCCAACTGGCGCGCGCGCTGCACGAGTTGGCCGCGCCGCGCGAGACGGCTCCCGCGTCAGCCGTTCCGGCGCGTCCGGCCAAACCCGCGGAAGGTCCGATCGTCATCGAGGGCGTCGGCAATTTGCTCACCCAACTGGCGCGCTGCTGCCAGCCCTTGCCCGGCGATCCCATTGCCGGCTACATCACACGTGGCCGCGGCATTTCCGTACATCGCGCGGACTGCATGCAACTGCTCAAACTGCGCGACCGTGACGCGAGCCGCGTCATGCAGGTCGAATGGGGTCTGCGCGATCGGCAGACCTATGAGGTGAATGTCGTGGTGCGCGGTTACGATCGCAAATGGCTGCACAAGGATGTCAGCAACGTGATCGCGGCGGCGAACGCGCATGTGATCGCGATGGATGCGTGTGTGGATGCGCACAACGCAATCGCTCAAATGCGTTACGTATTGCGCGTCGCCGACTTCGGTCAGCTCAGTGGCCTGCTGGCGCAGTTGCTGTCGGTTCCCAATGTGATCGAAGCGCGCCGGGTTACATGAAAATCCGGGGGCTCGAAAAACCGTAGCCAGCTAGCGAAGAGAATGTGCGCGAAGCCTGCGCGCAGAGCCCCCGAAGGGCTCTTGAGCGGGGGCGCGGCTTGCGCAGTCCGAGCGTCGTCGATGTACAAATTATTGAGTGCATTAGGTTTTTTTTTTGAGACCTCCCGCCTGCCCAAAAAACAAGGTGCCAAAAGATACAGGTTCAGCCCCGAAATACACGCGTTGCGTGTTATCCTCGGACGAAGATCCTGCGTCTGTCATGGCTGCGTGTGCATTATCGGGCGCGCAGTTTGGCAAGCTATGGAAAAACGGCCTGTCCGGCACGGTCTATGGATGGATCGCCTGCGGATCGGCGCTGTAAGGCATTGCTCCGGTGGAGCACGTTGCGCGGCTTTCGTCATAGCCGTGCGTTTTGAGAAAGAACGGGATAATCCTTTCTCGACAACTGATTATTTACAGGCAAAAAAACAAACGTGATCGAGATTCCCGGTTATCGCCTGTTGCGCCAGCTTGGTCGTGGTGGCATGGCGACGGTCTATCTAGCGGTTCAGCAGTCCGTGGACCGCGAAGTGGCGCTGAAAGTCATGTCGCCGGCGCTGCTGGTCGACCCCGACTTCGGCGAACGCTTCCTGCGCGAAGCCAGGATCGCGGCACATTTGCATCATCGCCATGTCGTGGGTATCTACGATGTCGGCCGCGCCGGTAATTATCACTACATCGCGATGGAGTATCTGAGCGGCGGGCCGGTGCTGGCGAGGGACGGCAACGCGCGCGATGCGGCTTTCGCGTTGCGCATCACGCGCGAGATCGCCGGAGCGTTGAATTACGCGCAGGAAAAAGGGTTCGTCCATCGCGACGTGAAACCGGACAATATCCTGCTGCGCGACGATGGTTCCTCCGCGCTCACCGATTTCGGCATCGCGCGTGCGCTGGATACCACGTTACGCATGACCAGAACCGGCGCCGTGGTCGGCACGCCGCATTACATGAGCCCCGAACAGGCGCGCGGTCGGCAGGTCGACGGACGCGCCGATCTGTACAGTTTGGGTATCGTGCTGTACGAGATGCTGATCGGACACGTGCCGTACCGTGCCGAGGATTCGCTGGCGATCGGCATCAAGCACATCACCGAGCCGGTGCCGGTGTTGCCCGAAGCACTGGCCTATCTGCAACCGCTGCTGGAACGGCTGCTGGCCAAGCAACCCGAGGATCGTTTCCAGACCGGCAACGAAGTCGTGGCCGCGATCGAACGGGTCGAGCGGTGCATGCCCGAAGGTGCCCGGCCTGCAGCGGGCGCGGGACATCCGCCGCTCACGCCGCCGGTTGTGGATGTTCTCGCGTCGGCGCCGATTTCGGTCGGTAACGTACGCGAGCGCGCCGAACCCGATCTGGGGCATCTGGATCAAATTGCTGTCGCGATCGATGCCGACGAGCGCACCGGTCATCGATTGGCAGCGGCCGCACGCAGGCGCCACGGGAACGGTCCGCCTTGGGGCGCTCTGGCACTGTTTATCCTGATCGGCGCCAGCAGTTTCGCCGCTTGGCATTATCAGGACACCCTGCGCCGCCTGTTGCCGCGTACCGAATTCAACGACACGCTGTCGCGCGCACAGCGCGCGCTGGATAACGGTGATTTGAGTGGTCAACAAGGTCGCAGCGCGCGCGAACTGTTTCTCGCCGCGCGCGCACAGGACCCCGACAACGACACCGCGCGCCGTGGCGTGGAGCAGGTCGGCCGCAAATTACTGGAACGCGCGCAGGCCGCATTCGACCGCGGCGATTTCGCCGCTGCGCGGACGCAACTGGACGACGCGCGCGAGCTCCTGGGCGGCGGCAGCGATGTCGATCGCCTGGATCAGACATTGAAGGCGCGCGAGGCGGCCAGTGCGCAAATCGGCCAGTGGCTCGATCAGGCCTCCAAGGCACTGGACGCCGGGCAGATCATGGGCGCCGACGGGGCTGCGGTGCTCTATCAACGCGTCCTGCAAAACGACAAGGGCAATGCGCTCGCGCAAGCGGGCCTAAGCAAATGCGCCGATGCGCTCGCGGCACAGGCGCGCGGTGCGCTCGCGGTAAAAGATGCCGCCGGCGCCAGCACGCGCGTGGACGATATCGTGCGCATCCAGCCGGCCTATCCGGGCTTGCCGGAACTACAGGGCGAAATCGCCCAGGTGCGCAGCGCCGACCATGCCGTGCTCGACGAAACCCTGAAACGCGCCGATGCGCAGGTGCGCGAGGGCCATCTCGACGATGGCGAGGCTTCCGCGCTGGTACTGTATCGCGCGGTGCTGAAGCGGGATCCCGACAACACGCACGCAAAAGACGGTCTGCGCCGCATTGCGCAGGCGTTCGTGACGCAGGCCGACACCGCCATCGAAGGCGGTAATCCCGATGTCGCCGAGAAATTGATCAATGCCGCCGCGGGACTCGCGCCGGATTCGCCCGACGTGCGCACCGCACGCGCCAATCTGCGCGAACTGCGTGAACGTCCGGACGGCGGCGGTACGCAGCAACCGGCCATCACACCGACGCAGGCCGATCAAATACGTGCGTTGGTGCTGGGCGCCGCCAAGGCTGCGGAGATAGGCAATCTCATCCTCCCGCCCGGCGACAGCGCCTACGATAAATACCGCGCGGCGCTGGCGATCGATGGCAACGACAAGCGTGCGCTGGAGGGACTGGCGCGTCTGCCGGCGCGTGCGAAGGAACTGTTCGAACAAGCGCTCACCAACGGCGCGCCGTTGCGTGCACGTGCGATGCTCGACTCGGTGAATCAGATCGCACCGGAGGACAGCGCGATTCCGGCCATGCGTGGGCGATTGGCTTCAGCCTTCCTCGATCAGGCGGATTTGCGCATCAGCGAAGGACGCCACTTCGATGCTACGCGCGCGCTCAATGCAGCGCGTGAACTGAATCCGAACGATCCGCGCATCGCCGCGCTGGACGCGCGTTTGCAGGCGATGGCGGAAGGCCGCGGGTAACGGCGGCGCGCCATGTGCCTGTTACTCGTCGCGATCGGGGCGAGTCCGCGCTGGCCATTTTTGTTGCTGGGCAATCGCGACGAATTCCATGCGCGCGCGAGCGTGGCCGCATGGCCGTGGCCCGAAAACGCGCACATCGTCGGCGGCCGCGATCAAGTGGCGGGAGGCGCCTGGCTCGCACTGCGCGACGACGGCCGCTTCGCCGCGGTAACCAACCTGCGCACCGGCATGCCGGCCACGGCGCCGAAATCGCGCGGCTGGCTGGTCCGCGATTTCGTGCTCGGCGATGTGCAACCCGCCGCCTGGCTTGCGGCATTGCGCGATAGCGGACATGACTGGCAGGTTTTCTCGGCAGATTACGGCCCATTCAATCTCGTTATTGGCGATGATTCGGGCGTGTTCGCGATGAACAGCGCCGATGGTGAAATCCGTGTACTGGGCGCGGGCGTGCATGCCATCAGCAATGGCCCGATCGGCGCGCATTGGCCCAAGACCGAACGTTTGCGCCGTCATTTTATCGATAAGGTGCGGAACCTCGACGACGATGGCGACGATGCGGAAACCCGGTTGTTCGACCTGCTCATGGATACCGTGCAGCCACCCGATGCACAATTGCCCGATACAGGCGTGGGTTTGGAACTGGAACGCCGCCTCGCACCGATCTTCATCGTAGGCGAGAACTACGGCACGCGGGCCGCGACGCTCGTCGCGCGGCGCGCCGACGGCTCGCGCGTACTACGCGAGCGCCGTTTCGGGCCATTCGCGAGCGATCTGGGCGAATCGTACTGGCAGGCATCGCCCGGCGGCGGCTTTACCGAACAGGCGTAGCACAGCGTCGTTCGCGTTGTTCCCGACGCGGGCTCTCAAATGTCCAGCAGTCGGCGTACCGCCACCCGCGCGGCATCGAACGAGAAATACCGTTCGACATTTGCCATGCCGTGGGTCGAGAGACGATTCCATAGCGCCTCGTCGCGATACAGTTCGATGATCGCAGCGGCGAACGCGGCGGCATCGGCGGCGACCAGTACGTCTTCTCCGGTGCGCACGTACATGCCTTCCACGGCGATCGGCGTGGCGACTACCGGCAGTCCGCAACTCATCGCCATATTGACCTTGCCCTTCACGCCCGCGCCGTAACGCAGCGGCGCCACCGAGATGCGGCAGCCGTCCATGTAAGGCGCGATATCCGGCACGAAGCCGTGCACGATCACGTGCTCGTCGGCCAGTGCGCGGATCGAATCGGGCATCTTGCTGCCGATCACATGCACGCGTATCTCCGGCGCTTGCGCTCTTACCAGCGGGAACACTGCGCCGACGAACCATTCCATCGCATCGATATTCGGCGGATGCTGGAAACCGCCGACAAAGACCAGATCGCGGCGTTGCGCGAACGGTGTGCGGCAGCCGTATATTTCGTGCACGTTCGAGAGCACGTCGACGCGTGCGCCGGGTGCGTCGCGCGACAAGAGCTCCTGTTCGGCCGGGCTGACCACGAGGGTGACATCGCATTCGTGGATGATTTTCAGTTCCTGCGCACGCGTCGCCGCGGCAACGCGCGCAAGTTCCGCATTGCTTTCCAGTTCGGCGGCGCGCTGCTCGCGCAGGTAGTGCAGATCCACCGTGTCGAACACCAGCTTCGCCTGCGGCGCGTACAGGCGCACGAGGTCGATGTAGCTCGCGGCAACGTAGTGGCGCGACAGTACGATGAGATCGAACTCGCGGCCGCGTTCGCGTAGCCACTTCACCGGGTCGCTCGCCTGCGGGCCGTACAGCGCCTCGACGCCCAAGGCCTGCAAGGCCGGTGTGTAGCGTTCGAACCAGGCGCGGTTGTCGGGCAGAAAACTCACCTGGCAACCCAGATCGTTCAGCACGCGCATCAGGTTCACCATGCGCAGCGAACCCGAATCCTGATCGGGTGTGGGCGTGGTTGCGTCCACGATCAGCACGCGCCGCTGCGCGCGATGCGTCGCCGCCAGCGTGATCGGCGTGCCGGGTGCAGGCTGGCGCGTGAGCGCGTCCTTCCACTTGTCGACGAACTTCTCGCGGTTGACGACCTGATACTGTTTGATGCCGCCCGTGGTATCCGTGCCCGAGGTGATGCCCTCGAAGTGCACGACCGTCGCCGCCGGCTCGTAATAGACCTTGAGTCCGGCCGCGCGCACCGCGAAGGCGAGATCGGTGTCCTCGTAATAGGCCGGCGTGTAGCGCGTATCGAAACCGTCGAGGCGTGCGAATAGATCGCGGCGCAGCAGGATCGCCGCGCCCGAGCAGTAGTCGGCTTCGCGGCGAAACGCGTAGGACGGATCGTCGGGATCGCCGAAGCGGCCGAGGTTCCAACCCGATCCATCGTTGAATACGATGCCGCCGGCTTCCTGCAAACGGCCGTCGGGATATACCAGTTTGGCGCCGACCAGGCCCGCGTTGGGCGCTTCCTCGATACAGTGCACGAGGGCTTCGAGCCAGCCGGTGGTCACCACCGTATCGTTGTTGAGGAACAGCAGATATTCGCCGCGCGCGACGGCGGCGCCCGCGTTGCACGAGCCGATGAAGCCGAGATTGCGTGCATTGCGCAGCGTGCGGATACCGGAGATGTCGGCGAGGCGTTGCGCGGTGGCGTCGCTGGAGCCGTCATCGACGACGATCACCTCAAACGGCGTCGCGCCTGCCTGTTCGGCGATCGAATGCAGGCAGGCGTTGGTGTAGGCGATCTTGTTGTAGACCGGGATCACGATCGAGACACGCGGTGTATCGCTGCCGGGTATATCCAATGGGGCGAAGTCATCGCCGGGTTCGGCATGGGCGAGGCTCGCCCTGGCCGGTCCGCTGCCGCGCCATTCCTGCGCGATACGCGCCAGCGTGCCGGTGAGGCCGCGCCGCGCGAGGCTGCCGCGCAGGCGCCCGCCGAGCGCGCGGGCTTTCTGCGCGCGGAACACGAGGCTTGCGCGCAGGCCGCGTAGCCGTGCGTTCAGGCTGCGCAGCGGTGCGGTGATGCGCCATGACGTGCTGTGCAAGATCTGTTGGTGGCTTGCCGTCAATTGTTCGTGGTGTGCCATCAACTGGTCGTGGCTCGTCGTCAACTGGTGGTGGCGCTGTTGAATATCCTGCAATTGCGCATCCAGTTCGTGTGCCCAGCGCGTGCGCGTGTCGAGTTCGTCATGTAGGTGTTTGTGGCGCAGTCCAATATCCTGCAACTGCGCATCCAGTTCGTGTGCCCAGCGCGTGCGCGTATCGAGTTCGTCATGCAGGTATTCGAGCCGGTGCCGGGCCAGATCCAGTTCGCGATCCAGCGCATGGCCCCATTCGCCGCGCCGCTCGCTCTCAACGCGCACCGCGGCCAGATCGGCGCGCAGTTTCCGTTCGCGGGCATGGGCCGCATGCAGCGCATCCGTCGTGGCGGCTATGCGCAGATCGCCTGCGTCCATGATCGCCAGCGGATAGCGCGCGGGATTTTTCTCGCGCAGATCGAACAGGGCCGCATACTCGCGTGCAGTATCCGCAGGCGTCGGCCAGCTACGTTTGGCCAGCGTGGAACGCACGCGATCCAGCGCGCCGCGGTCCGCGGCGAGTGCGGCGATACGTGCGACGACGGCATCCGCATTCGCATCGACGAGGAAACCATCCACGCCGTCGTCGATGCGCTCGGCCAGTGCGCCGACGCGCGTCGCGACGACCGGCACACCTAGACTGCCCAGTTCCGACAAGGTGTAGCTGAAGGTTTCTGCGACCGTGGGCAGCAGCAGCGCAGCGTCCGGCTGCCACTGCGCGATCAGACGCGGCAGGTCGTCGCGATGGTAGTCGAGCACGATATGCACGCCGGATTCGCCGAACAGCGCGTGCGCATCGGCGCCGGCGCCGAGCAGGAACACCTCGGCCTGTTCGCGCAGACGCGGCAGCACGGTGGCGAGCAGTTGCGCGCCCTTGCCGCGACGGATGCGACCCGGAATCACCAGGCGCAAGCGTTCGCGTAGCGGCGCAACGCCGGCGCGCGGCGCATCCGCCGGCCACGGGGCGAGTCCATGCGGTATGACGTGCGCGCGCAGTTCGGTGAGTTCGGGCGCTAGACGCAGTTGGTTCGCAAGCGCCGAACGGCTCGGTGCGATCAAGGTCGCCTGCGCATGGCACATCGCGGCGACGGTGGCATCGCGCAGGCGCCGCCAATGCGGCGGATCGCGGTTGGTGAATTCGTAATCGCTGCCGACAGCCGCCAGATCGGCCGCGCGCTGCGCGTCGTCGAAACGCAGCGTGGTATCGCCGAAATCGCGATGCAGCGTTGACCACAGCGGATAGTGATCGTGCACGATGCAGAACGTCGGCAGTCCGCTGCGCAAAGCATCCAGGCTGTGTCCGATCAGTGAGGAGACGATCACCGCATCGACACAGTACCTGCGCATGATCTGTCGAAGCAGCGTGCTGTACGTGGCATCCGCGATCGCGGTATCGGCGATCGGCCGCGGCAGCGCAAAGCGTTGCAACGGCGGTCCGGTGAGCACGCCATCATGCAGTTCGATCCATTCGCCGTGACAGCGTCGCGCGGCGCTGCCACGCGCGATCAGTACCCGATGATGCGCGGCCGTATCCGCCGTGGCGATATCGCGCACCCAGCGTTCGGCGCCGCCACCCCAGCCGTGCAGCACGTGCAATATGACGGGTTTCGTATCGAGCCCGGGACGTGCACGGGGCGTTACGCCCGCCGCGAGCGCGGCGGCGACGCGCGTTTGCAGCGCGGCGAGCGGCGAGGGCGGCTCGGGATCGCGTGGGTCGTGTTCGGCGCGATGGGGTTTCGCCAGGGCAGTGTCCGGCTCAACGTACAAATGATCGAGCAGCACCACACGCAGACCGGCGGCCTCCACGGCATCGCGATCGTGCGCGCGGTGCGCGCCCAGTCGCGCCAGCCGCGCGCCATGCCAGGCCGAGAGCGATGCGGGCGCAGCGCTGAAGAAGTATGGATCGTCGCAGATGGCATGTTCGCCGTACGCATAACACAACGCATCCAGCGCGTGCGGATCGCAGACCGTGCTTTCACCCGCAGGCAGGGGGCGCCGCCACACGCCGTCGAGCGCGACCGCGGCCAGCACATCCGGCAGTGCCAGTGCGCGCAACAATCGTTCGCAGGCCAGCTCCGGCAGATCAAGACCGGTGCGTAGCAGGATCAGGTGCTCGCCGGGGAAACGCTGTGCGGCCGCGATCAGCACTTTATCCGGCGCGCTAGCATCGATATCCGCGCAGCGTTCCGCGTCCGTCCACGCAGCGCTCGCCGCGCAGGCGCCAAACAGCGCCGGCTGTGCCCAGGCCGGCAAGCGCTCGCGCAATGCGGTCAATGCCGTGTCGGGGATGCGCGCACCGAATACGCAGACGCGCAACGGCGTGGCGACGATGTTGGTCTCAGCATCGGCAGGATCGTCGATCCCGTTGCCGTCGGACGGCTTGGCGGCAAACGGAATGGCGGGCATCCGGGGTCCTGTGTATGGCCGAAAACGCGCGGATTATCGCCGATCCGGTGCGCAGGTTGCGCTCGAGAGCCTGTTTCTAACGGTCATGGTGTCCATGCTCCGCCCTGGATGATGAAAGACCAGGGAGCAGGGAGCAGGGGGAAAAGCAAAGACCTCTCATCCTGCAACGCTTTTGCTCTTTCCCTGCTCCCCGCTCCCTCAACCCTGCTCCGGATTACGCGCGGATGCGGTGCGGCTACACTGCGCGGCGTCCGCTTCCGATCCCGAGGGTATCTGCACCTTGTCCCTGTTTTTAAGTTCGTTGAGTGTCATGCGCGTCCTGTGGCGCATGGTGCGGATTCCTTTCCTGCTCGGCATCGGTCTTGCGATCGGTTTCCTCGTGCCGTACACGTTCTATCTCGACGGCGAAGTGCGCAGCCGTTTCGATGAGCTTTCCTGGCAGGTGCCCAGCCATGTCTACGCGCGCCCGCTGCAACTCGTGCCGGGCCTGCCGATGAACGCCGAGGTGTTGCAGATCGAACTGGATGCCGCGCGCTACGTGCAGGATGCGCAGGCACACATGCCGGGCACGTGGCACCGCGATGGCGCGAAATACACGATCGCACGGCGCGGGTTCATCTATCTGGATGGTCACGAACGTGCAAAGCGCATCGTGTTTTGGTTGAGCGACGGCCGTGTTGCCCGTCTGGCCGATGCCGATTCGGGGGCTGCGCTGAGCAGCGTGCGTCTGGAGCCGGCGCATATCGCCACGCTCTACGGCGCCTTGCAGGAGGATCGCCGCATCGTGTCGCTCGGCGAGATACCCCCGTTGCTGCTCAGCGGCCTGCAAGCGGTCGAGGATCGCGAGTTCAAGCGCCATCACGGCGTCAATCTCGCCGCCATCGTGCGTGCGGCATGGATGAACCTCATCGCCGGCCGCGTGGTGCAGGGCGGTTCGACGCTGACGCAGCAGCTGGTCAAGAACCTGTTTCTGGATCGTGGACAGAGGTTTTCGCGCAAGTTCAACGAGGCGATGCTCTCGCTCATCATCGAGGCGCGTTACGACAAGCGGCGCATCCTGGAAGCCTATGTCAACGAGGTTTTCCTCGGCCAGCAAGGTGGGCAGGCCGTGCATGGTTTTGCCGCGGCCAGCGAGTTCTATTTCGGCCACGGCATACAGGGACTGGGCGTCGCAGAGATCGCGCTCCTGGTCGGCATGGTGCAGGGGCCGAGCTTGTACGATCCGCGACGTAACCCCGAAGGCGCGCTGGCGCGCCGTAACATCGTGCTCGGCGTGTTCCGCGATACCGGCCTGATCGATGACACGACCTTCACCAGTGCGAGCAAGCGGCCGCTCGGCACCGCCGCAAACGCGACCCTGCCGCGCGATCGCTATCCGGCGTTTCTCGATCTGGTGCGGCGCCAACTCAAGCAGGATTACCCGGACGCCGAACTCAACAGCGCGGGCCTGTCGATTCACACCACGCTTGCGCCCGCGGTACAGACGCTCGGCGAAGAGGCGATCAACAAGGCGCTCGACGCGCTGGGCAAACGCGGTGAGGCGATGGAAGCCGCACTGGTGGCTACCAGCGCGCACGACGGCGAAGTGCAGGCGATGATCGGCAGCCGCGATGTCGATGCGCAGGGCTTCAACCGCGCGCTCGATGCGCTGCGGCCGATCGGCTCGCTGGTCAAGCCGTTCGTGAATCTGGTCGCGCTCGCGCAGCCGCAGTATTACTCGCTGGCAACGCTGCTCGACGACGCTCCGATCGATCTGCCGCAACCCGGCGGCAGCCGCTGGCAGCCCGAGAACGACGATCATCGCAGTCACGGACAAGTGCTGCTGATCGATGCGCTGGTCAACAGTTGGAACCTGGCCACGATCAACCTCGGTCAGCGCATCGGCATCGACCGTATACACGGTTTCCTGCAATCGTTCGGCCTGGGTCGCGAGATCAATCCCAATCCCTCGATGCTGCTCGGCGCAATCGACTTAAGTCCGTTCGATGTCGCGCGGCTGTATCAATACCTGGCCGCGGACGGCCATGCGCTGCCGCTGCGTGCGCTGCGCGGCGTGCTCGATGCGCAAGGCCGGCCGTTGTCGCGCTACACCGTAAAGGCGGGCGAGGGCGGCTACACGACGGCCGCGCGCCTAGTGACCAGCGCGATGCAGCAGGTCGCGATCAGTGGTACCGCGCACGCGATCACCGACAGCGGCCTGGGTTATCTGCACGCGGCCGGCAAGACCGGCACCAGCGACACACAGCGCGATTCGTGGTTCGCCGGATTCACCGGCGACACGCTCGCGGTGGCCTGGGTCGGCCGCGACGACAACAAGCCGACCAGCCTGTTCGGCGCGACCGGCGGCCTGCGTATCTGGATCGAGTTGATGAAACGTCTGCCCGGCGTGCCGCTCACGATTCCGCAGGATGGTCTGGAGCGCGTCTGGGTCGATGCCCATTCCGGCAAGCGCACCGATGCGGCCTGCAGCGGCGCGCGTGAGCTATCGTTTGCGAACGGCTACGCGCCCACCGAGACCGAGCCTTGCCCGCTCGACGAATTGCGTGCGTTGATCGGTGGGGGTGAAAACTAGAAATGTTTTAATTTTTTGTTATCAGTTACCAAGGTTTGCAAAGCAGAAGACCGTTACCAGAACTTCCTGAGACGGAAAAAGTTGATGCGGGACCGCCATAGTTTATACCATTGCAAAATGAAGCAACGCCATTTGTATTATTAGAAATAAAGATGTTATTTATATAGTGACCTCTTGAATTAATCATAGGATATCCGCTTCCGGTATATACAGATCCACCTAAGTGGCTGCCTGATATATAATTATTTTCCGCGATGAAGTCGGTTGTGCCATTTACAACATCTAGACCCCACCCATTGGCCCCTATTATGGTTGCACTATCAACTATACAACTGCTACAATTTACAATATAGACGCCACTTGCCCCAGAATTTATTACATAAGTTCCGTGAATTATGGCATTTGTGGAATTGTATATTGCTATTTCGCCATCGCCATCGCCGCCATAGCTATTATTGCGTCCTGTTACTATGCCCCATTGTATGTCTATGTTTGTAACATCAGATATCCAAATATTTGGGTCTGCCGACCCATTTGTTAATATTCCGTTTAATGACAAATAAGAGTCCCATATGTGTACATTGCTTGCGTAATCGGCTCCGATATTGATGTCGTTTCCTTGGATGTTTAAATTCCAAAGAATAACATTGTTCTCATAATATGTTAAAACCCCAAAAGTTGGAATTATTCCAGCGGCGGCTTCGATCGAAAGACTCTTTAGCATTGTGTTGCTGGACATATAGACTTGAATATCTGCGGAGGATCTAAGTATTATATTATTATATTGAGAGCTATCTGCGCCCTCAAGTGTTTTTCCAGAAGGAACTATAAGCTCGTTCGAATAATTGTATACACCTGGATTCAAACAAACATCAGCATATTGGTTGAGTGCATTTTGAATATTTGCTCCTGGAGATAAAACGATATCGCAGGCAATGCCAGCTGTGGGGAATATTATTACGGTTAATAGCAGATAAGTTGTATTTAGAAATCGCATATTATCATACTCTGGGTGATTGATTTGTAGCCTATAAGTTTTGCCTATATCTCTTCCTTGTGTCAAGTTAAAATTTGAAAATTTACGTAATTTATTGTGAATATTGTAATAATATCGAGACTGCCGCTTGTCAAACATGGCTCACACATCACTCCGAACCCGTTGTGTTGCTGAGACACTTCGAGATGGTGTGATTAAAACTTACTAAGAAATAAACAAATTTAGGTCACTATTTAAATCTTCAACAAATTATCAAAATTTCCTTAAAGATCAATTAGTTACTGCTATTACATTTTTATCTAAAAAATGAACTAAACATATTTTCTCCTTAGTATGCACAGGTAAGACTCCCTCCCCCTAACCCCCATATGCATTAACCTTATTTTCCAATCTCTGCTATCCTCATCCCTTGCGACAACAACCAAGAGGAGTTGCCGATGCAAACGCCAGGCGCTGCGGAACTGCTGGATGACAACACCGTGGAGGAGTCAGCGGTACTCGATCAAACGTCGGGATTGAGTTCTGACTGGGAACTGGTCATGCAAACATTGTCCGCGCAGTGGCAAGCCAATGCGTTGGAGTTGGGGGTGGTACAACGCCGACTGCGCAGTTTTTCTGACGCGGCTTCGGTGCTTCGAGTGCCGCTGATTCACTTGGCTGACGGCTGTTCCCTTCGCGAGACAGCGGTGCGCACCCGCAGCGGCGGTTTGGTTGATGTCTCTGCCGTAGCCCTTGTTCAAGCGGTTGAGACATTGTGGCGCTTGGTTTCAATGGATGCCCCAGCAATTGACGGCGGCCATGACTTTTGCGCCAGCCGCTGGCGCCATTCTACAGGGGCGGCGGATACGACTGATCGACGGTAGCAATGTGTCTGAACCCGGCGCCACCAGTTCGACCTGGCGGCTGCACTACGCGTTGAAGTAGATGCAGCGATTCGTGACGAAAATGTGAGCAGGATCGGTTCTGGAAAACTGGCAGCAGAACTCCTTGGACCAACGTGCTCGGTACAACGCGCGGTAGTACTGGGTTTGAGTGCTGCAATATTTGATGAACTACGCCATCGACAGACCTTGCTGAAACTGTATACAGTTGATGGACATGGTGAGCCTCCGTATGAGAATGTGCGTTCATGTTGGCAGGGGGCTGTCTCAAATCCTGTGATAAGGGGCTGATGGTCGTGACTAATTAGGTTATTTGATATGAAAGAAATAAAGACCATTGAGTATGCGCTTGGCCAAGGGGGTGATAATTTTCTTTTGTTACGCTTTATTGCTGCCTCATTGGTGATCTATGGACATGCTCCGGCTATTTCCGGCGGCTACGCGCCGGTAGATATTTTTGTCTATATGGGATGGAGTGAATATTCCGGCGCAATTGCTGTGGATATATTCTTCATCGTCAGTGGTTTTCTCGTTACTGGAAGTTTCTCCCGACGGCAGCATCTGATCGATTTTGTCTGGGCGCGGTTCATTCGTATCATGCCTGCCTATACGGCATGCCTGTTACTATCGGCCTTCCTGATAGGTCCACTTTTCTCGACACATTCCTTCAAGGAGTACATTCTTGGCCACGGGGTCTATGACTATGTCTGGACAAACTTGCATCTGGGTGTCGACATGCGTTGGGATTTACCGGGTGTATTCACCGGAAATCCGCAGCGGACGACGGTGAATGGGTCGATCTGGACGCTTCCCGCTGAAGTACGCATGTATGCCTTGGTGGCCTTATTTGGGCTTGTGGGGGCAATTCGTTGGCGCTGGTTATTCAATATCGCTTTGTTCGCGCTTTTTGTTTTCGGCTCTGCCCGGCCTCACCATATTCCGATGGTTCCGATAGATAGTTATATTCAGCTTGCTGCGCTGTTCGGTATTGGCGGGTTCTGCTATATGAATCGATCCTGGATTCCGGTACATGGCGGCCTGTTGCTGGCGGCCAGCCTTGTGGCATGGCTGCTGCGTTCAACAGTGATATATCCAGCAGTGTTCGCGATCTGTGAAGTACTGTTTGTCTTCTGGTTTGCTTATAACACCCGTTGGTACGGTTTCAACCGATTTGGTGATTATTCCTATGGCATCTATCTCTGGGGTTTTCCGATGCAGCAGATAGTAGCCGTTCTTGCGCCGCTATTGCCGGCGTTGCTCAATGCGCTGTTCGGCTTCCTGGCTGCGTTGAGTGTCGCCGTGATGTCGTGGCATGTGATCGAAAAACCGGCGCTGCGGCTCAAAGGCGCTCCACGTGCGTTGCTGGGTTGGATCACTGCGGTCTTTCGGTAACTTCGGTGGATTTGGATAGAGTGAGGCTGCGAAGATCGAGCATCATGTAGCGTGTATCGTCGATACGGCGGACGCCTGGCAGCTTCTCCCATTGCCGGGCGGCTTCGAGGACTGCGGGGCTAGGTTCGAGTTTTTGCTCCGTCTCCGGTAAGGGCAGGATCAGATAACCGATCTTTGCCACACGCAGGAAATGCAGAAAAGGCTCGCTGTCGGCAAGGTATTCCGGTCGTGAATAGGAGAGCATGATTGGGTGTTCGAAGCGAGCCGGTAGTAGAAAGTCTTCAGGCTCTTGTACATAACCGACCACGCGCGGCAGTTTGGGGTCGGCTGCCAGATAGGAACTGATGATAGAAAGCCCTGCCGCGTCCAGGGATCGTTTGCGCAAGCTGCGTAGATTGCGCCAGCCATGGTTGAATTGCAGATCGAACGCGCGTGTGCCACATGTCCAGCCAGCACTGTTGAACGAATAAGCCGCCTGGAAAGCAATAAAAAATGAGAGACAGGCGATCATGATTACGCTGATCGCTGGTATGGATAGACGTGAGAAGACGATACGAGAAAGGACAATGAGGCCAGGTAGCAGGGCATAAATAAAATAATTACCATCGCCGCCCCGGTTCGTCCAGCCGACACCAAAAAGCATAAACAGGCCACATAGTGCCAGCATTGACAGCGGTAGCACCGAGGGTTGTGTCATGCGCCGGTGCTGCACGAGCAAAGCGATAAAGGCCAGCGCGCCCAGCCATAACCAGGCATTGCCGATCCAGGTGATGACCGAGGTTGCCATATCATGGTATGGGCGGAACGCGATATCGAACAGGACGCCGGGTTGGCTACTCCAGTTGTGCGCAGCGGACCACGGCAGGGTACCGACCGGTTCGCGCAGGTGCAGACCGAGTGCTTGCCATAGCGCGAACAAGGCATCGGGTCCGATGGTCGGCATGCCGGTCAGTACGAACGTGCGGGCAGTGACGAATATGGAAACTACGCCGGCGCCGGCCAGTGTGATGCAGGCAATGCGTCGAGGCAGTGCGGGTTCGATGACAGGGGTTTTGCGCGCGCGCCAGATCATGATGCCGCCAGCCAACACCACCACGGCCACGTAGGGTATGGCGACGAGTTTGGCCATCACCGCGAGCAATCCACAGGCCATGAGCCAGGCGCCTGCGGTAATACGCGCGTGGGAAAGTTCGCAGGCGGCATGGGCGGCCAGCAGAACGAACAAGGTGGCGATGATGTCGGGCTTGGGGCCAATCGCCGTATTGGCCAGCGCCGGTGTGGTGGCGATCAGCAGCAGGAGCGGGCTTTGTGCGGTGGCCGGCATATCGATGCGCTGCATAAGCACGCGGCAAGCCAGCACGATAAGTACGAGGATGAGCAAGGTCATGCCGTCGATCACGCCGGCATCGCCCAACGCGCTGACGGGCAGCAGGAACATCTCGTACAGTTTGGGGAAGTAATACACCGGCGAGACGAGGCCGAGCGATTCGAATACGGAATTGCCAGGCGCGAAGACGTATTCCGGCCGCAGGCCATACCACAGCGGATCGTAGCCGGTGACGACGCGGCTACGCGCACACAGCACGCACATCCAGGCCAGCCCCACGCCAGCCCACAGCCGCGCCGGGCGGGCGAGGGCATGCACGCGCCGGGCAACGAAGACGCAGAAAGGCAACTGGCGCACGAGCAAGCCCGGGATCGCCAGCGCCAAGGTCAGCCAGCGCAAGGTGGTGATTGAGCCTACGTGAAGCGCGGACAGTGTCCATGCACAAAGGCTCCAGGCGATCAGGCCGAGCACGAAGGCATGCAGGTAGTCGATGGATGTCTGTGCGCGCGCGGTGTCGCCAAGCGCGCGGCGCACCACAAAACCAAGGCCGATGACGATCTCGAAATACACAAGATCGATCAGCAGCGGCAAATCGGCGGCATGGCGGCGCAGATAAAGCACGGCAGGCAGTGCGAACAGCAGCAACAGCGATGTGCGGCGATTGATCGCAAGTCCAGCGCAGACGAGCGCACCCAGGACGATGGCTTCGATACCGCCCTGCCAGGTCTGCGGCTGTTGTACAGCCCAGCCGAATGGGCTGTCTGTGAGCGACTGCCACGCCGGAATGATGACCATGAGCACAGCCGTCACCATAAGAAGAAAACCGGTCAGCCAAGACAGTGTCGTGGCGGGTCTGGTACGGGTTGCCATGTGATCGGCGCGTGGGAGCACAGTAGAAGAGGGAAGTGGCTATTTTGCGAGGATGCCGGGAAGCTGTCCAAAAGCCCAATGTCCTCAACTCGATCATGGGTCGCATGCGGGTGAGGGAGTAGCGTTGCGAGTGTGCGCACCGCACCGCGCTTCGCGAGTTGCTTTGCACAAGCGAAAAATCGCTGTGCGTGCGAGAATCACAGACTAGCGATTGTCGATGTACGTGATGTCCATGATGAAGCCCGTTCTTTCCATTGCTTGCATGGCCCTGCTGGCGCTGGCCGGCTGCGCGCCGTCGCCCGCTCCCGCGCCGCCGGTAAAGCCCGCCGCACAGGTACCGGTACCGGTAGTGGATGCGGCGGCGGCCGTGCGTGCGATCCGCGCCGCGAGCGAGGGCTTGGATTCGGCGGTGCAGGTGCAACCGTTGCGCGATCCGGCGATCGACGGATTTCTGAAGAGGGCGCATGACGCGGAAGCCGCCGGGGATTACGCCGGTGCCCAGAACGCCGCGAATGGTGCGCTCAAGCTCGCGCCGGATGCGCCGGACATTCTGCAATACCTGGCGGAGATCAGCGTCGAACGCGGCGATTGGCGGCAGGCTGAGCAGTTGGCGATGAACAGCTATTCGCTGGGTCCGCACGTGGGCGGTTTGTGCGCGCGCAACTGGCAGACCGCGGTCGAAGTGCGCACGGTTCTGCACGATACGGCCCAGGTAACAGTCGCACGGCAGCATCTGAAGGAATGCCGGGTGCCACCGCGTGTGCGCATGTGAGTACGGGCGCCTCGAAAACCTGCTGCACTGGATAATTTGCGCGCCGGCGGTGCTCGGAGTCCTCATGTACTGACGTGTACACTCCGGCTCCTGCGCGCCGGCGACGCGCAAATTCTCTTCGCTCGCTCCGGTTTTCGAGGTACCCGTATGTCATCCGCTGCCGATCTGCTCGGCCCGCAAGGCCCGTTCGTGCGCGAAGTACCCGGTTTCGCGCCGCGCGCCGTGCAGCGGAGGATGGCCGCCGCGGTCGAGGAGGCGATCGCCGAGCGCCAGATGCTGATCGCCGAGGCCGGCACCGGCACCGGCAAGACCTTTGCCTATCTCGTGCCCGCGCTCGCGTCCGGCAAGCGCGTGATCGTCTCCACCGGCACCAAGACCTTGCAGGATCAGTTGTATCACCGCGATCTGCCGCGCGTGCGTGCGGTGCTCGGTGCGCGCCTCTCCACGGCGCTGCTGAA
>JAISPQ010000244.1 GCA_031274955.1 Rhodanobacter sp. | reverse complement strand
AAGCTATTTTATATGTGGCATCATCAGCATTCGAACGAAAAACAGGTCAAGAGTTCGATCATGTTTCTCCCGTCAGCTATGAAACGTTCAAAAATACCGCAGGTTGGCTGAGTACCTCTCAAGAAACTCGCGCCTAACTTATTGATTTGTATAGGCGGCATCAGATGCAAGCGACTTTCTTTCGGAACGGTTTTCGGCACGTCCGGGCCGATTACTTCGCTAACATTGCGCTCAACCCAGACGCGCTGCGCGCGCCGGTTAGCTCGGGCGTTAGCCCACGAGCCAGATGACTCCGACGCTGCAAGGCTCACTCGTCACCCTCCGCCCGCTGACGGCTGCGGACGCACCAGCGCTGGTCACCGCTGCGGCAGATGGTGAACTGTGGAGGTTGCCCTTCACGGTCGTTCCTTCGGCCGAGACTGTCGCAGGCTACATCGAAAAAGCCTTATGCGGCCAAGCCGAAGGGACCGGCATGCCCTTTGCTGTAGTGCTCACGGCCACTGAGCACATCATTGGATCGACTCGTTTCTGGAAGATCGATCGTGAGAATCGCACGCTTGAAATTGGGCATACCTGGTATTCACACGCTTGGCAAAGGACAGCGGCCAACACGCAGAGCAAGTTGCTATTGCTGCGCTACGCCTTTGAGCAACTTCAGTGTGTTCGCGTCCAGTTCACCACCGATGTATTGAACGAACGCTCTCGTACAGCCATTCTTCGCCTCGGCGCAGTTCAAGAGGGCATCATCCGGAATGAACGAATCATGCCAGATGGTCGAAAACGAACGTCGGTGCGGTATAGCATCATCGATGATGAATGGCCCGATGTGCGCGCACACCTTGAACGTCGACTTTCGTGATGTGCCGCCTGAATGTTGGTGTAAAAGAACGTAAAAGGGCGCGGAGGCAGGGGAAAGCGTGCCTCATCAGGGACGGGATTTGGGATTGGCGGAATCGTGTCTTCCAGGCAGGTTAGCGCGAAAGCTAAGGAGCAGGGGGCCCTTTGTCCCCTCTGCCCTTTCGCGGTGGAGAGAAGGGCGTTTTTCCCCGCTCCCCTGTCCCCCTGCTCTGTGCTTCTTTCACGTTGAGCGCAGCGAACTCCAACGTATGGGTTCAAAGAATATCGACCAGGCCCGCACCAAATGCGGTAACGATGCGCGTGTAGATCGTCTTCAGCGGCAGGTCCACCTCGGGGAAGTCGCCCACGTCCGTGTAGCAGGCGGGAAAACCCGGATCGTCGGGCGGCAGTGGCGCGCAGCCGGGGTTGAGTTCGAAACTGCTGGCGTAGCGGAACGGCCACAGATCGAACAGCGGCAAGGCCGTCGAGAGGTCCGCGATCGCGTCGTTGATGCCGGCCAGCGGTTGGGGACGCCGGCGCTGTGCGATCGTCCATGCATTACGCGGTGCGGTATCGACGAGCACCGCCGCGCGCACGCGCCGCGCCACTTCCGCATCGTCGATGATGAAGCCGGATTCGGTGTTGTAGTCGTCCGAGCGCGGATCGAAATTGTGCGAGCCGATCACGCTGACATGGCCGTCGATGACCAGCGACTTGCTATGCAGACCCAGACGCACGCCGTCGCGTTTGAGCGGTGTGCGGCCGTAACGTTGATACATGCCCGCGTTGGTGCCGCCGGTGAGATCCGTATGGTTTCGAATGAACTCCTGGGCATCTTGCGGAAACGGTTTGAACTCATGAATCTGGAAGCCGTAGTGTTTGAGATAGCGTTTTTTGTACTTGTACGACAGTGCGTAGACATAAAACGCATCGGTCGAGGCCAGTGAGTTGGTGGATACGATCACTCTCACGCGCGGCTTGCGCTTGTACAGTTCGCGGAAGATCTTGCGCGCGTGTGTGCTGAGGACGAGGTACGGCGTTTCGAACACCACCTGTTCATGGGCGTTTTCCAATAGCCGCGCGATGTGTGCGCTAAGCGCGGCCTGCGCGGGATCGTGCGGATGTTCGGCCTTGTCCGGCGCGTCGGAGAAATACTCCACGTGCGACACACGCAGTGCGTCAGCCGCGAAATGCGCGCGGATGTAATCGGTGTCGGCGGCGCGTGCACGCAGCGCGGCGATGCGTGGCGGGTCGATGGCCGGCACAGGCGGCCAGGCGTCTTGCGCGTGGGCGTCGGCGACGAGGCGATCGTTCACATCATTGAAGCGCGTCAGCGGCACCGCGCGCGGATTCGTCCAGAAATGCTCGAACGAGTCCTGCATTTGCGTACCAGCTTCCGGGCCGAGCACCAGCACATCGCGATCGCGATAATCGAATTCCTCGTCCCAATCGAAATAGCGGTTCTCGTAGTTGCGCCCGCCTGCGATGCCGATTTCGCCGTCGATCAGGAACAGCTTGTTGTGCATGCGCTGGTTGAATTTTTTGAAGCAGCACATGAGGCCCGCGGCGAATTCCAGCGGCGGCGTGGTCGCCTGGTCGAAGGTCGGGCCGTACATGCGGAATTCGAAATCCACATGCGCGCGCGCCAGGCGCGCCAGCCATTCCACATCGTCGAGCGAGAACAACTGGTCCGATAGCACGCGCACCTTTACACCGCGCCGCGCCGCCGCGACGAGTTCGTCGAGCACGAGCCAGCCGGCATCGTCGCCGGTCCAGATGAAGGTCTGGATGTCGATGCTCTTTCGCGCGGCGCGGATCAGGTGTACGCGCAGCAGCAACGCATCCTCGCCGTGTTCGAGCACATTGACGTAGTGCACGGGTGCGGCGGGTGTACTGGCTGCATTGGCCGCATCCACGAGCGGCCGATAGGGCGAGTCGATCGCGCAATGATCCGGCGCGGTGCAGGTGAGATCGGTCGGACGTTCCTGGGTGACGAGCGTGTCGGCGCGGTGTGCCAGTTCGTGATTGAGTCCGCAGCCGCCCAGCGCGAGCGCGACCAGTACGATGCAGATGCACCAGCGGAAAGATTCCCACATCATCGCGCGGCAGCGGCGCGACGTGCGATGGCGGGTCACGCCACGGCCAGCCGGATGCGGCAGGCCATGTTCACGGCCACCAGAAGCGGCGGACCTTCGCAGCGCCGGGTTCTATTCCGCCCGCGGGCAAGCTCATCCAGACCACACCCGCCGGTGGAATGCCGCGGCCGGAGTCGGAGGCGCCCTCGGTCATCAGCGCGACGAGATCTTCCAAGCCTGGATTGTGGCCGACCAGCAGCAGCGTGCCGGCGTCCGCGTGGTCGTCCAGCACGCGCAACAGGGTGGCTGGCGTGGCCGCGTAGATGCGTGCGTCGTCGCGCAGGTCCACATGTCCCAGTGCGGTGAGGGCGCGCTCGCAGGTCGCACGCGCACGCACCGCCGGCGAGCACAGGATGCGATCGGGCGCAGGCGTGTGGTCCTTCAGCCACAGTCCGGCCGCATCGGCTTCGGCCTCGCCGCGCCGGCTCAAGGCGCGCGCGCTATCGTCCTGACCCGGCTTTGCGGGTTCCGCATGGGCGTGGCGCAGCAGGATAAGTTCGCGGGTGGCCATGATGAGTGCGCTCCAAAGTGTCTGGGAACCTTTTGAGAATCCTCACCATCGAGATCGCAGACGGGGGAGGGGGCAGCACAGCGTTTCTCAGGAGGTTCTGGAAGCGAATGATGCCGCAATTGCCGTGCCCATTCACGGGAATCGAAAAAATGCGGGCCAGCGGATAGCCTGTCCGCCGGCCCGTGGAGCAAACACGGTGGGGTCAGTTGCTGGTAGTGCTTGGCGCGGGCATCGCGTCCTTGCGCCACGCGCCATGCGCGTGTTCCTGCATGTGCGCGGCGGTCAGTTGGGCAGGCGTCAGCGTATCGGTACCGCCGCTCAAGCGATCGAAGCGCGCCATTTCCTTGGCCTCGAAATCGGCCTTGCTGAGGCTGCCGGTGCCGCTGGTATCGTAGCGTTTGATGAAGGCTTCGGCGCGCTTGTTCGCGATTTCCTGCATGCCTGACGAGGCGGCAATAGCGGCAATATCAGCCGCGGTCACGCTGCCCTTGCCCGTGGGATCGAACTTGGCGAAACGGGCATCGACCCATGCCTGATATTCGGTGCGGCTGATCACGCCGTCGTGGTTGGTGTCGATCTTGTCGAAGAACGCCTGCTGCATCTGGGCACGCTTGGCAGCCCAGTCCGGTGCTGCCGAGGGCGTTGCCGGTTGGGCAAGTGCTGCTGTGGCCGCGGCCAAGGCGCAAACGCCCAGCAGCGTGGGAAGGAAAGTACGCATGAGAGTGCTACCTGTGAAAGCGGCCACGGCGGCCGCGATGGCGTTGGACAGCGTGCGCGGGCGTTAGTTGCTGAACACTGCTTAACGCATGCTCACGGGTAAAAAAATGGCCTGCCAGCGCTCGCCGGGTCCAAACTCAGCCGTGTTTTTTCAGCCAGCGCAGCATCTTTATCCAATCCTCCTGATGCGAGCGCACCAATTCCGAGCGATAGTCGAAGATGCTCTTGCCCAGCGCATTGGCGAGCACATAGCCTTGCGTATCGCGCAGTTCGCCGACCACCGGAAACGCAAAGCGCCGCATTTCCTCGACCGCGAGCCGCGAGGCGTTCGTCCACGGTTTGAGCCGGTTCGCGACCACGCCGACCGCGACCTTGCCGCGTTTGATGGGCGGTAATTCGGCGATCTGGGCGAGAAACGGCTCAGCCGCCTCCAGGTCGATCGCCGAGGGCAGCACCGGCACCAGCACCACATTCACATCCGCGAGATATCCGGTCACTTCGTCGGCGCGGATGCCGGCCGGCGTATCGATAATCACGTGTTGTGCGTCATCGGGGATCTGTTTTTCCCAATCGCGATGCAAGCCGGACAGGCCGAGCACGGGATATGTGTACGTCGCGCGTCGCTCGCTCCAGCGCAGGGAAGAGCCCTGGCGGTCGGCATCGACCAGCACGGTATTTCCGATTTCGACGGCATAGTACGCGGCAAGATTGGTCGCCAGCATCGTCTTGCCCGCGCCGCCTTTGGAACTGGCTATGAGGATCTTCAGCATATACGCCTCCGTCCTATGCAAAGAGCCTGTCCGAAAACCGTGACAAGCAGAACCAGCGCTTATGCGACGACCACGCGCAGGAACCGCCGTTTACGGCTGTGTAAATGAGGGCTCCGCGCACCACCGACGCGCACACTGTTCAGCGCAACAGGTTTTGGGCAGGCTTCAAGGGTACAGGCGAATCCCTGGGCAAGCAAAGCGGGCGATGTCGCGGTGCGCCATTCGCGCCGCGAGCGGCGTAGGTGTCTTGCTTGATTGGCTGCGTGCGGCGATCAATCGCCGAAGGCTTCGCGCATGAATTCTGGTAACGCCAGCGCAGCCCTGTGGATGTCGACGTTGTAATAGCGCGTCGCGAACCGCTTGGCCGCGGCGCCGCGCTCGCGGAAGCCGCTCAGATCCGCACCCTTGCGTGCCATCGTGCAACTCCACCAGCCGGTCGGATACAGCGGCTGCGGGAAGGTCAGCGTGCGCACGGCGTGGAAGCCGGAGAGCCGCATCGCGTTGCGCATCATCTTGATGATATCCAGGTGTACCAGCGGCGATTCGCTTTGTTGCACGAGGATGCCGCTGGGCCGTAGCGCCTTGCAACAGCTGGTGTAAAACGTGGTGTGGAACAGGCCTTTGGCGGGGCCGATCGGGTCGGTGGAATCCACGATGACGACATCGACCGATTCGGGTTCGAGTTCGGCCATGTACTTGATGCCGTCGACGAACAGGAATTCGGCGCGCGGATCACCGTTGGATGCGCACAGTTCGGGGAAGTACTGCTCGGCGAGCCGCGTCACGCGCTCGTCGATCTCCACCTGCGCCACATATTCGACCTCCTCGTGGCGGAGCACCTCGAGCAGCGTCCCGCAATCGCCGCCGCCGATGATGACCACGCGCTTGGCGCGTGCGTGCGTGAACAACGCCGGATGCACCATCATCTCGTGATAGAGGAAGTTGTCGCGTGTGGACACCATCGTGCAGCCGTCGATGACCATCAACTTACCCCAGTCGGTGGTGTCGTAAATCTCGATCGACTGGAAAGGTGTCTTCTCGGTGTGCAACAGCGCCTTGACGTGCAGACTGAACGCCGAGCCGGCACGTCCGTGCTGTTCGGTGAACCAACTAAGGGCCGCGTTCTGCTCTGACATTACTGCTTTCCGCGCATGTTAAGGACCGTGATTGTAGACGCCAACACGCGTGTCCGTCGATGCGACGTTACACTACACAGCCCTCGTCGTTAATCTCGCAGGAGCGCGTCAAGGTGACTGAACAGCGTTGGAGCGCCGATGCGGCGCGGCATACCTGGGCCGTTGCGCATTGGAGCGAGGGTTATTTCGATGTCGGCGACGATGGCGAGCTCAAAGTGCGTCCACGCGGGCCGGAGGGTCCGGAATTATCGCTGCCGGCGATCGTCGAGGCGGCGCGCGCGCGCGGTGCGCGCTTACCGCTCCTGCTGCGTTTGGCCGATATCCTTGATGATCGCCGCGTGCGCTTGCAGCGCGCATTCGCGGCCGCGATGCGCACGTGGGATTACGCCGGCGGTTATACCGCAGTCTATCCGATCAAGGTCAACCAGCAGCGCAACGTCGCCGGCGAACTCGCGGCGAACGGCGGCGAAGGTTTTGGCCTGGAAGCCGGCTCCAAGCCGGAACTGATGGCCGTGCTCGCGCTGGCGCGATGCGGCAACACGGTGATTTGCAACGGCTACAAGGATCGTGAATACATCCGCCTGGCGCTGATCGGTCGGCGTCTGGGGCTGAATGCCTTCATCGTCATCGAAAAGCCCTCCGAACTGCGCTACGTGATCGAAGAAGCCAAGGCGCTTGGCATCGAACCGCTGCTGGGTGTGCGCATGCGCCTGAAAAGTCTCGGTGCGGGCAAGTGGCAGAACTCCGGCGGCGACAAGGCCAAATTCGGCCTCACGCCGCGCCAGTTGCTGAGCCTGCTCGACGAACTGGCCAGTGCGGGGCTTACGCATGCGTTGAAGCTCCTGCACTTCCACATGGGTTCGCAGATGTCGAACGTGCGCGACATCGCCAACGGCATGCGCGAGGCGGTGCGTTATTTCGTCGAACTCTCGCGTATGGGTCTGGCGATCACGCACATGGATGTCGGCGGCGGCCTGGGCGTGGATTACGAGGGCACGCGCTCGCGTTCGGAATGTTCGATCAATTACGGGCTGGACGAATATGCGTGTGCCATCGTCGGCGCGCTTGCCGAAGCCTGCGCGGCGAACGCGCTCGCTCCGCCGCATGTGCTGACCGAATCCGGCCGCGCGCTGACCGCGCATCATGCGGTGCTTATCGTCAATGTCAGCGAGATCGAGCAAGCGCCGCGCGGCGCGGTACCGCCGCCGCGCGCGGACGAGCCGACCGTGTTGCGGCGTCTGCGCGAAACCTGGGCGCAGATCGAGCAGCGGCCGCCGACCGAGCGGGATCACGAGGCGCAGTACCAATTGGCGGAAGGCCATTCGCTGTATGCGCTGGGCCGGCTATCGCTCGCCGACCGCGCGGAACTGGACGATCTGTACTACGCCATCGTCAACGCCGTGCGCGCGCGCCTGAAAGCGGACGAGCGCGCGCACCGGCAGGCGCTGGATGAATTGAACGAGACGCTGGTCGACAAATACTTCGTCAACTTTTCGGTGTTCGAATCGGTACCGGACGTATGGGCGATCAATCAGATTTTCCCGATCATGCCGATCGCAGGGCTGGATCACGCGCCGGAGCGGCGCGGCGTGATCGCGGATCTGACCTGCGATTCGGACGGCCGCATCGATCACTACGTGGAAGCCGACGGCGTGGACGTAAGCCTGCCGCTGCACGCACCGCGCGCCGGCGAGCCGTATCGGTTGGGTATCTTCATGGTCGGCGCCTATCAGGAAACGCTCGGCGACATCCATAACCTGTTCGGCGATACCGATGCGGTCAGCCTCCGGCTCACCGGCGATGGCTATGAGTTCACGCACCTGCGTCGCGGCGATACCACCGCACTGATGCTGGATTACGTCGGCTACAATCTGGCCGCACTGCGCGGCGCGTATCGCGACAAGATCGCCGCCGCCGGCATCGGCGGCGGCGAAGCCGCTGCGCTGGAAGCTGCGCTGGAAGCGGGGCTTACCGGGTATACCTATCTTGCGGAATCCCTATGAATACGGACGATCTCAACGTCGCCTTTATCGGTTTGGGCGCGATGGGCGTGCCGATGGCCGGCCATCTCGCGCGCGCGCAACTGCTCACGGCGGTGTGGAACCGCTCGCACGACAAGGCCGTGGCGGTGGCGAAGGAGTACGGCGTCGCCGCGCCGGCAACAGTGGCCGAACTGATCGCCTCCTGCAACGTGATCGCGCTGTGCGTGCCCGCGGATGCGGATGTGCTGGATCTCGCGCACACGATCGCCGCGCACGCGCAGCCGGGTACGCTCGTCATCGATCATTCGACGGTCTCCTCGCTGACCGCGAAATCCGCGCACGACAGGCTGGCCGCAAACGGCTGTGCGTTCCTCGATGCGCCGGTCTCCGGCGGTGTGGAAGGCGCGAAAAACGGCCAGTTGTCGGTGATGGTCGGCGGCGATGCCCAGGTGCTTGAACGCGCGCGGCCGGTGCTCGCGTGCTATGCGGCGAAGATCAATCACATGGGCGAGGCCGGTGCGGGCCAGAACACCAAGGCGGTGAATCAGGTGCTGGTTGCCGGCATCGCACAGGCCGTGTGCGAGGGCCTCGCACTCGCCGAGCGGCTTGGCCTTGATCCACAACGCCTGCTGCCCACGCTCGGTGCGGGCGCGGCCAACAACTGGTTTCTGGAAAAACGCGGCGCAACGATGCTGCGCGACGAGTTCAAGGTCGGCTTCAAGCTCGCGCTGCTGCACAAGGATCTGAAGATCGTGCGCGAACTTGCGCTTGCTGCCGGTACCGATCGCTCGATCATCGAGAAATCGCTGGCCGATTACGCCGTGCTGCTCGCCCAGGGCCACGGCGATGAGGATATTTCGGCGTTGATTCGGCTCAAGCGCAAGAGCCGGGATTCGTGACGGGGGGATTGGGAAAAGCGTGCCGCTCCCCACGTGAAAGCATCTCCTACTTCGTCATTCCCGCGTGCTTGTGGTCCCGCCTGTGTGGGAATGACAGGGAATCCGGTGACTTTGCTTTTGACTGGATCGCGGCAACGATGGCGTGGATGCCGCGTTCGGCGAGCGTCACCACGGTGTCGAAATCCCGCGCCTGGCCATAGTACGGATCGGGCAGATCATGCGGTTCGTCGATCCCCGCCCACGGCAGAAACAACGCGATTCTGGCGCTCCCCGCGCCCGGCGCCCTGCGGGTCAGCGCGCGCAGATTCGTGCGATCCATCACCAGCAATTTGTCGAAACGCGCGAAATCCCCCGCTTCGACCTGGCGCGCCCGATGCGCCGAAGCGTCGTAGCCGCGCGCCAACGCGCTCGCCAACGAACGCCGGTCCGGCGGCTCGCCGATGTGATAGTCCTCAGTACCGGCCGAATCGACTTCGATATCGAGCCCGGCAAGTGCAAACCGCGCCCGCGCCACCGCCTCGACGACGGGCGAGCGGCAGATGTTTCCCATGCAGACGAACAGAAACTTCATCGTGAAACTCAGTGGAGGATATGGCTTTCTTGCGCGTCGTTCCCGCGCAAGCGGGAACCCATGGACGTCATCCCTTGGTCATTGCGCGCCGGTTTCCTTCAGCGCGATCGCATTGATGCCACTGTCGCTCAACGCGCGCTTGGCGGCTTGCAGGTCGCTGGCGCTGGCATAAGGCCCAAGGCGCACACGATGCCACGTCTTGCCGTCGATCGTCACCGGTTGTACCTGCGAGGTGTAGCCGGCCATCGCGAGTTTGGCCTTCTGCTCGTCCGCGACTTTCGAATCGGGATAGGAACCCACTTGCAGGATGTAGCGTCCCGCGCCGGCGGCGGGCGTGGTGGGAGTGGGCGTCGTCGCGGCAGGTGTCGTCGCGGCCGTCTGTGTCGGCGGATTGGCGGCGGCCGTGCGCGCTTGCTGCTCGGCCTTTGCTTTGGCGGATAGCTCGGCGTCCGGGATCACCACTTCGGCTTCCGGCAGCACCTGATAAAAATCGTAGTTCTTCTTCTTGCTGGCTTCGGCGACGGGCGGTTCGCTTTCACGCGGCGCGACCGCCTCGGGATTGGGCTGCGGCAGGTTGTGCTTGCGCAACTGCGGCACCCAGTCGCGGTCGAACGCGACCAGCGTCAGAACAACGCCGAACAGCATGCCGACCCCTATCAACAGCCACGCCGGAAACCGCGAGCCGTTGCTGCCGCGGGTCGCTTGTCCGCCTTTTTTTGCCATCACATACTCTCCGGGGCGCAAACGCCCAAAAGGTCGAGGCCGTTGGCCAACACTTGGCGTACGGCGCAAGACAGGGTGAGCCGCGCGTCGCGCAAGTCTGCATCGTCGATGATGAACTGATACGTGTTGTACCAGCCGTGAAACACCGCGGCGAGTTCGCGCAAGTAAGTGGCGATCAGATGCGGTTCCAGATGCTGCGCGGCCGCTTCGACGGTTTCTGGATAGCGTGATAGTTCCACCATCACCAGTTGCTCGGCTTGGCTGTCCAGACGCGCGAGGTGGGCCAGGCCGTTGTCGCGATTCCAGGCGAGCCCGCGTTCACCGAGCTGGCGCATCACACCGGCAATGCGCGCGTGCGCGTATTGGATGTAATAGACCGGATTGTCGTTGGTCTGCGCGCGCGCGAGGTCGATATCGAATACGAGCTGCGAATCGGATTTGCGCGCGATCAGAAAATAACGCGTGGCATCGCGCCCGGCTTCGTCGATCAGATCGCGCAACGTCACGTAGCTGCCGGCGCGCTTGGAGAGCTTCACTTCCTCGCCGCCGCGCATCACGGTCACCATCTGATGCAGCACGTACTGCGGCCAATCCTTGGGGATGCCACAGTCCAGCGCTTGCAAGCCGGCTTTCACGCGCGCCAGCGAGCCGTGGTGATCCGAGCCCAGTTCGGTGATCGCGCGCTCGTAGCCGCGCTGCCACTTGCTGCGATGGTAGGCCACGTCCGGCACGAAGTAGGTGTAGGTGCCGTCGGATTTGCGCATCACGCGATCCTTGTCGTCACCGAAATCCGTCGTGCGCAGCCACAGCGCGCCGCCGTCCTCGAAGGTGTGGCCGTGCGTGACGAGTTCGCGCACGGTCTCCTCGACCGAGCCGTCGGCATACAGCGAGGATTCGAGGAAATACACGTCGAACGCCACGCCGAACGCGCGCAGGTCCAGATCCTGCTCGCGGCGCAGATAGGCGACGGCGAAGCGGCGGATCGCGTCCAGATCGTTCGCGTCGCCGGTACCCACGACATCCGCGCCATCCGCATGCACCGACGCGCGATCCAGATAATCGCGCGCCACATCCTTGATGTAGTGCCCGCGATAACCGTCCGCCGGCCAGCCAGCGTCATCGGGTTCCAGGCCGCGCGCGCGTGCCTGCACGGACAGGGCGAGGTTGTGAATCTGCGCGCCGGCATCGTTGTAGTAGAACTCGCGCACGACCTTCCAGCCGTTCGCATCGAGCACGCGCGCGATGCAGTCGCCGATCGCCGCCGCGCGGCCGTGGCCGACGTGCAGCGGGCCGGTCGGATTGGCCGAGACGAATTCCACGCCGGCCGTGCGTCCCGCGCCCGTGGTGTTGCGGCCATAGGCGGAACCTTGATCGAGCGCCGCGCGTACCTCACGGTGATAAGCGCCGGTGCCGAGGAAGAAGTTGATGAAGCCCGGACCTGCGATCTCGACCTTGGCAATTTCCACATTGGCCGGCAGTGCTGCCACCAACGCCGCGGCCAAATCGCGCGGCTTGCGCCCGGCGGACTTCGCCAGCAGCAGCGCCGCGTTGGTCGCGAAATCGCCGTGTTCGCGGTTTTTCGTGCGTTCTACGACGAAAGCCGGTGGATCGGCGGCGGGCAGCACGCCGTTCGCGCGCAGGGCGTCGATGGCATGCAGGATAAGATCGCGCAGTGGGTCTTTCACGGGCAGGTTTGCTGAAAAAGCGCGGGATTATAACGGTCTGTGAGGAGTTCCAGAAGCCGGTCGGTGTACGATCTTCCGCATCACCGGCACGCAAAACGTTCAGTGCAGCAGGTTTCTGGACAGGCTCCTACAACCACCCGCGCTGCGCCAAAGAGATCGGCTCGCCATGGCCGATCACCAGATGATCGAGCAGACGCACATCGATGAGATCGAGCGCCTTGCGCAGGCGCCTGGAAATCTTGCGGTCGGCCGCACTGGGTTCGGCGTGGCCGGAAGGATGGTTGTGCGCGAGGATCACCGCGGCCGCATTGTGCGCAAGGCAGCGCCGCACGATTTCGCGCGGATGCACGTCGGCGCCGTCGATCGAGCCGCGGAACAACTCTTCGAATTCGATCATGCGATGGCGGTTGTCCAGGAACAGGCAGGCGAACACCTCGTAGGGGTAGCCGCTCAGACGGCTTTTCAGGTAACGCGCGCTGATGGCCGGGTCCGTCAGCACCTCGCCGTTGCGCAATTCGGCATCCAGATAGCGGCGGCCGATTTCCAGTGCGGCGAGCAGGCGGCAGCAGGCGACCGGGCCGATCCCCGATTTGCCCTTGGGCGCGTCGAGCAGCGTCTTCAGGCCGCCGGCTTGGGCGAGCAGCGCGCGGCCGAGTTCGACCGCGTTCTGACCACGCCGACCGGAGCCGAGGAATACGGCGAGCAGTTCCGCGTCGGACAGCGAGCCGGCGCCGCGTTCGAGGAGTTTTTCGCGAGGGCGTTCGCCATCGGGCCAGTCGCGGATGCTCATGAATCGGGATTTCGATTGGGTCCGGGTATTGTAGTGATGGAGAACGGGAGCAGGGGAAAAGTAAAAACCTTCATCCTGAAACGCTTTTGCTCTTCCCTGCTTCCTTTTTCTTCTTTCCCCGCACCCTGCTTCTTTCAGTAAGCTAATGTTTCTTTTTTATCAGTGATGCCCTGCATGGAGCTTCTGGAGAATACCCCCATGACCGCTTTGGATTCTGCCCGTGCGTTGGCCGGCGTACGCGTGTTGCTCGGCGTTTCCGGCGGTATCGCCGCGTACAAGGGCGCGGAACTCGTGCGGCGCTTGCGCGATGCCGGAGCGCAAGTGCGCGTCGTGCTGACGGAGAACGCCGCGCGTTTCGTCACCGCGTTGACCTTTCAGGCGCTGTCCGGACATCCGGTGCGCACGAGTCTGTGGGATGAATCCGCCGAGGCGGCGATGGGGCATATTGAACTGGCGCGCTGGGCCGATGAAATCCTCATCGCGCCGGCATCCGCTGACCTGATCGCGCGGCTTGCGCAGGGTCACGCTGATGATCTGTTGACCACGCTGTGTCTGGCGAGCACGGCGCCGCTTGCGTTGGCGCCGGCGATGAACCAGCAGATGTGGGCGCATGCGGCGACGCAGGCGAATCTGGGTCTGCTGCGCGCGCGCGGCGTGCGCGTGTTCGGCCCGGCGTGCGGCGATCAGGCGTGCGGCGAATCCGGCGTGGGCCGTCTGCTCGAAGCCGTGGAAATCGTCGCCGAACTCGTGCGTGCCAGAGGGCCGCGCGAGATGGCGGGGCAACGTGTGCTAGGCAGTGCCGGGCCGACCTTCGAGGATATCGACCCGGTGCGTTTCATCGGCAATCGCAGTTCCGGCCGCATGGGCTTTGCGATCGCCGCCGCGGCCGCGCAGGCCGGCGCGGAAGTCACGCTGGTGGCGGGCCCTGTGCATCTGGCCACGCCCGCTGGCGTAGCGCGCGTAGACGTGCGCAGCGCACGGCAGATGCGCGATGCGGTGTTCGCGCACGTCGCCGATTGCGATGTCTTCGTTTCGGCAGCGGCGGTCGGCGACTACCGCCCGCAAGCCGTCGCGGCGCAAAAGATGAAAAAAACCGGGCAGGCGCTGCACCTGTCGCTGGTGCAGAACCCGGACATCCTCGCCGAAGTCGCCGCGTTGCCGCGGCGGCCTTTCGTGGTCGGCTTCGCCGCCGAAACCGAGCATGTGGAAACGCATGCGCGCGACAAGCTCGAACGCAAGCATCTGGACCTGATCGTCGCCAACCAGGTCGGCGCGAACTTGGGCTTTGAGCGCGACGATAACGCGCTGCTCCTGCTCTGGCCGGATGGACGCAAGGAACTGCCTCGCGCGGACAAGCGCGAACTCGCGCGTGCGCTGCTGGCGTGTATTGCCGCGTTGCGCACCACGCATGGTGGAAACCGGTCATGACTTCACCCACGCCCTTCGCCCGTCAGGCGGCGATCCAACTGAAAATTCTCGATGTGCGCCTGGGTCGCGAGTTTCCATTGCCCGGTGCGGCTACCGCGGCATCGGCCGGCGTCGATCTGCGCGCGATGCTCGATGCGCCGCTCACGCTCGAAGCCGGCGCGAGCGAGTTGATCCCCAGCGGTATCGCGATCCATATCGCCGATCCGGGCCTGTGCGCGGTGGTGTTGCCGCGTTCCGGACTGGGGCACAAGCACGGCATCGTGCTCGGCAATCTGCTCGGCCTGATCGACGCGGATTATCAGGGGCCGCTGATGATTTCCTGTTGGAATCGTTCCGCCGCGGCCTATACCATCGCGCCCGGAGAACGTATCGCGCAGTTGGTTATCCTGCCGGTCGTCAAGCCCGTGTTCGAGGTGGTCGATACGTTCGCACCGAGCGAACGCGGCGATGGCGGTTTCGGCAGTTCCGGCCGTCACTGAGAAGAACCCCTCTTGGCCCAGAGCAATAGGACAGACGAATATGGGACAAACAAACACAACGCCGAGCATGGCCGCCGAGTCGGCGCACGTGGATCAGTCGATTTTCCGCGCCTACGATATTCGCGGCGTGATCGGCCAGACGCTCACGGCCGAGGTCGCACGCCTGATCGGCCGCGCGATCGGTAGCGAGGCGCGCGATCGCGGACAGCGCGAAATCGTGGTCGGCCGCGACGGCCGTCTGTCCGGTCCGCAGCTCGTTGCGGCGCTGACCGAGGGATTGCGTTCGACCGGCATGCACGTGATCGATATCGGCGCCGTGCCCACGCCGGTCACCTACTTCGCCAGCTACCACCTGCGCACGGGCTCGTGCATCTCGGTGACGGGCAGCCACAATCCGCCGGACTACAACGGTTTCAAGATCGTGCTCGGCGGCGAAACCCTGTCGGAAGACGCGATCCAGGCGCTGTATCGGCGTATCGTCGAAAACCGTTTCGTCCACGGCACGGGCGGCGTGCGCACGCTGGACATCGGTGCGGACTACATCCAACGCATTACCGGCGATGTACAGATCGGGCGCAAACTGAAAATCGTCGTCGACTGCGGCAACGGCATTCCCGGTGCGATCGCGCCAGCCGTACTGGAAGGCATCGGTTGCGAAGTCGTGCCGATGTTCTGCGATGTCGATGGCACGTTCCCCAATCACCATCCCGATCCGTCGGACCTGCACAATCTGCAGGATCTGATCGCGATGGTAAAACGCATCGACGCGGATCTTGGCCTGGCCTTCGACGGTGACGGCGATCGGCTCGGCGTGGTCACCGCGAGCGGGGAAGTGATTTTCCCCGACCGCCTGCTCATGCTGTACGCGATCGACATCCTCACGCGCACGGCGGGTGCGACGATCATCTACGATGTCAAATGCACCGGCCACTTGCAGCCGCTGATCGCCGAACATGGCGGCAACCCGCTGATGTGGCGTACCGGGCATTCGCTGATCAAAGCGAAAATACGCGAAACCGGCGCCGCGCTGGCCGGCGAAATGAGCGGCCATTTCTTCTTTGGCGAACGCTGGTTTGGCTTCGACGACGGCATCTACGCGGCCGCGCGTCTGCTGGAAATCCTCGCCGGCGATGCGGGCAAACGCACGCCGCAGCAGATCTTCGACACGCTACCTGCGGGCGTATCCACGCCCGAGCTGAAGATCCCGATGCGCGAAGGCGAGCATTATCGTTTCATCGAAACGTTCCGCCAGAAAGCGACGTTCGCCGACGCGCGCCTGACTACGATCGACGGCGTGCGCGCCGATTGGCCCGACGGCTGGGGTCTGGTCCGCGCATCCAACACGACGCCGGTGCTGGTGCTGCGCTTCGAGGCAGACGATGCGCAGGCGCTCAAACGAATTCAGGATATCTTCCGCGCGCAGTTCAACGCGCTCGATCCGAAGTTGATGCTGCCGTTCTGAGATTCCATCTATGCCCGTCTTGATTTTCTTGTCGGTGATGTTGCAGATTCTTTGCGCGGTCCATGCGATACGCAACGACCGTGCCCGGTATTGGTTTCCGGTGCTGTTTATCGGCTCTTATCTCGCGGTCGCCGCTTATGTGCTGGTCGAAATTCTGCCCGATCTTCGGCACGATCCGCGCAGCCGCAAGGTGGCCGCAGGCGTGATGAACACGCTCGACCCCGAGCGGCAGCGGCGTAAGATTCAACAACATCTGGAGGTGGCCGATACCGTGCAGAACCGCCAAGCGCTGGCCGAGGAATGCCTCCATCTTGGCGATTACGTCAATGCCGCCGAGTTGTATCGCTCGATGCTGAAGGGCATGCATGCGAACAATCCGGGTTTCATGCTCGGTCTGGCGCAAGCGCAGGCCGGACTCGGTGATTTTTCGGCGGCGCGTACCACACTGGATGCGCTGATCGCCGCCAACCCCGATTATCGATCCAGCGACGGCCATCTGCTGTACGCACGTTGCCTGGAGGAGTTGGGCGAAAACGCCGCCGCTCTGCACGAATACGAGGTATTGTCGCGAAGCTATCCCGGCGAGGAAGCGCGTTATCGTTATGCCGCGTTGCTGCTGGCCTACCAGCGTCACGATGAAGCGCGCAACGTGCTGCGCGACATGCTCGCGCGCGCCAAGATCTCGCCGGGCTATTACCGCCGCAAGGAGCGCCCCTGGCTGGATGCCGCACGCCGCGAACTGACCAAGCTCGAGGCAGGCTAAGAATCTATCCTTAAGTCCGAAGTTCCAGCCCTCGCACGCTCTTTCCCGCGAAAGCGGGAATCGCTTTTGATCTCTTGTGGGCGTGTCCGCTGGATATTCCGCTGAACGCGACCTGCTGCGCTGGGTATTTTGTGGGCTGAAGAGTTATTTCTGCTCGGCGAGCCGGGTTTTGAGTTCGCGATAACGTTCGGTTTCGAGCGCGAACCGCGCAATGGCGTCGTCGCGTTTGCGCTCGCGGATCTGGACGATCAAGCGCTGATCGTCGACCTGCTTGCGCTGTGCGGCCAGTTGTTTGGCTTGCGCTTCGGGCAGTTGCTCGTGGTTGTTTTCGGCATCTGCGGTCAAGTGGAGCAGACTGGCCAGCGCCTGTTCCTGACCTTGCAGGCTGGTCTGCGCGGCCGTGATCTGCTGCTCGAGCAAGCGCAATTTGTCCCGCTGGTTGCGCTTGAGATCGTCTTCGGTCGGATACGCGGCGAGCAGCTGCCGATCCGCGCGCTCGCGCGCGTCGGCTTCTTCCTTCGCGTCCTGTTCGCGCTTGTCCGCGGCGATTTCTTCACTGGTTTTTGCGCGTTCTACATGTTTGATGATGAGACCGTTCGGGCTGACCACGTCGTAACCGAGCATGACCGCTTCGGGCGGCAACGTATCGGCATAGTGCAGATTGCCTTGGGCATCGTGCCACTTGTAGTGATCGCGGTTGGCGTTATTCGCGGCGCTGGCGATCGCTGGTGCGATCAGCGCGGCAAGCAATAGAGATAGGTGGGGCATCGTATGGCGCATGGTGGGCTTCCTCGGCGGCCCGAGTGGGGGTGACAGTGACATTCGTGTTCTTGAGTCGCCCATCGGTCAAACGCCGTAACGCCCCCGATAGTCGGCCAGGCGCGCGCGATGTTCGGTCAGTTCCGGCCTGTCCGCCGCATAGGCGAGCAAATCGGTCAGACGGGCGATGGCGAAAGACGGTACGCCGTGTTCGGCCGCCAGTTCCTGGGTGGCCGA
>JAISPQ010000195.1 GCA_031274955.1 Rhodanobacter sp. | reverse complement strand
TGCATCACATTTTCAACAGACGCTCAGCTCACGCGCGCAAGCGCGGCCTGCAGATCGGCGACAAGATCGGCACCCTCCTCGATACCGACCGACACATGCAGCAAGGCATCGCTGATACCCGCATCGTTATGCATCATCGCTTGCATAGTTCGAACACCACCGGCGCATAAAGTGTCGGATGCATCACATTTTCAACAGACGCTCAACTCACGCGCGCAAGCGCGGCCTGCAGATCGGCGACGAGATCGGCGCCCTCCTCGATACCGACCGACACACGCAACAAGGCATCGCTGATGCCGGCATCGTGTCGCGCCTCGGGCGTCATTGCGGCATGTGTCATCGTCGCCGGATGCGCGATCAGGCTTTCCACACCACCGAGGGATTCGGCGAGCGAAAAGAAATGCAAGCCATCGAGAAACTTCTCGATGGCGTCGTTACCGCCGCGCAACTCGAAACTTAACATCGCGCCGAATCCGTCCTGCTGTTGCGCCGCCAGCGCATGGCCCGGATGCGTGGACAGTCCGGGCCAGTACACACGCTCGATGGCTGGATGCGCATCCAGCAGCGCGACGATGCGTGCGGCATTTTCCTCGTGCACGCGCAGGCGCGGCGCGAGCGTGCGCAAACCGCGCAGGGTGAGGAAACTGTCGAACGGCGCGCCGGTGAGACCCAGACAATTCGCCCACCAGGTTAACTGTTCGGCGGCCTCGGGCTCCTTCGCGATGACGGCGCCGCCGACCACATCGCCATGGCCGTTGATGTATTTCGTGGTGGAATGCACCACGATATCGGCACCCAGCGTGAGCGGCCGTTGCAATGCTGGGGAAAGAAAGGTGTTATCCACCACGCAGCGCGCACCCGCCGCGTGTGCGGCCTGTGCGACACGGTGAATATCGGTGATGCGCAACAGCGGATTGGACGGCGTTTCCACCCACACGAGGTTCGGCTTGTGTGTGATCGCTTGGGTGAGCTTTACCGGATCGGCCAGATCGGCGAACACCAAACGGAAACGCCCTTTCTTCGCCCATGCATCCAACAAACGCCAGGTGCCGCCATAGCAATCGTGCGAGGCCAGCACGAGTCCGTCCATGGGTACCTGTTCCAGCACGAGCGCGACGGCCGCCATACCACTGGCCGTAATCACTGCGCCGGCGCCCTGTTCGAGATCGGCCAGCGCCGCCGCGAGCTGATCGCGCGTGGGATTGCCGCTGCGCGAATAATCGTAGGGACGCTTGCGCGCAAATCCTTCGAACGCGAAGTTGCTGCTCAGATACAGCGGCGGCACCACGGCGCCGTGTTGCGTATCCGATTCAAGACCGGCGCGCACTGCGCGCGTGCGGGACGAGGGATTCATGCGGGGGCTCCTGTGAAATTCGTGGTTTCCCGCAAGAGCATACCGCTGTGCTGTGGCTCTTTCGGGAAAGTGTCGCGACCATGACGGGAATCGATCCTGTGCAGCGCAGCCGGCACAACGCAACGCCCCAGCTTCGATGAGCGACGACGCAATCTAACCCTATCCGACCGTCCAGTCAATAGACGTTTAGACATCTATACGGATATTTATACGGAAAATTTCGTGCGCCGCCGCCGGAAAACTGCGTAACGGGCGCGTCTGGCCGAGATTCCGTACAATGCGCGCCCCCACGCGGCGCAGCCGCGCCGTCATCCAGCCTTGCTTTCCATGTCCGATCATCTGGCCCAAACCCAGCGCCGCCGCACGTTCGCGATCATTTCGCACCCGGACGCCGGCAAGACTACGCTGACCGAAAAACTGCTGCTGTTCGGCGGTGCAATCCAACTGGCCGGCTCGGTAAAATCGCGCAAGGCCGCGCGCCATGCGACCTCAGACTGGATGGCGCTGGAAAAAGAGCGCGGCATCTCGGTCACCTCCTCGGTAATGCAGTTTCCCTATACGGGCAAGATCGTCAACCTGCTGGATACCCCCGGCCACGCGGACTTCTCCGAAGATACCTATCGCGTGCTCACCGCGGTCGATTCCGCACTGATGGTGATCGACTGCGCCAAGGGCGTGGAAGAACGCACGATCAAACTGATGGACGTGTGCCGCCTGCGCGACACGCCGATCATGACCTTCATCAACAAGCTCGACCGCGAAGGCCGCGCGCCGATCGAATTGCTCGATGAGGTCGAATCGGTGCTGAAGATTCCATGCGCACCGATCACTTGGCCGATCGGCATGGGCTCGCGTCTGCAAGGTGTCTATCACCTGCTGCTGGATGAGGTACATATCTACGAGCCGGGGCGCAATTTCACGCGGCAGGATTCGACGATCTTCAAGGGCCTGAACGATCCGCAGTTGGCCGCGCGAATCGGTGAGGACATGCTGCGCGAGCTTATCGACGAACTCGACCTCGTGCGCGGTGCTTCGCATCCGTTCGACATCCACGCCTATCTTGCCGGGCACCAGACGCCGGTGTTTTTCGGCTCGGCGGTCAACAACTTCGGTGTGCAGCCACTGCTGGATTTCTTCGTCAAGCACGCGCCGGCGCCGCAGCCACGTGCGACAACCACCCGTACAGTGCGGCCCGAAGAAGAACCCCTCGCCGGCTTCGTGTTCAAGATCCAGGCGAACATGGACCCGATGCACCGCGATCGTGTGGCGTTTGTGCGCGTATGCGCGGGACGCTACGACGCCGGCATGAAGATGCTGCACGTACGCACCGGCAAGGATGTGCGCATCGCGAACGCGTTGACCTTCATGGCCTGCGACCGTGAGATCGTCGCCACCGCCTATCCGGGCGATGTGATCGGCCTGCACAATCACGGCACCATCTCGATCGGCGACACTTTCACCGCTGGCGAAGCCTTGTCGTTCACCGGCATCCCGAGTTTCGCGCCGGAGTTGTTCCGTCGCGCACGCCTGAAGGATCCGCTGAAGATGAAGGCGTTGCAGAAAGGACTGGCACAGTTGTCCGAGGAAGGCGCCACACAATTCTTCCGCCCGCTGATGTCGAACGATCTGATTCTCGGCGCGGTCGGCGTGCTGCAATTCGATGTGGTCGCCTACCGGCTCAAGGACGAATACGGCGTCGAAGCCGCCTTCGAGAATGTCGGCGTGGTCACCGCACGCTGGGTACGTTGCGAGGATGTGAGGAAGTTGGAAGACTTCCGTGAGAAGAATGCCATGAACCTCGCGATCGACGCGGCCGGCGAACTGGTCTACCTCGCCCCCACGCGCGTCAATCTGCAACTGACGATGGAACGCTGGCCAACGATCGCATTCGCCGCAACGCGCGAACACGCCAGTTCTGTAGCAACGCCTGCCTGATTCATCGATTACTCGTTATCAACAACCCGCACCGTGCGGAAATGACGGGCGATAGCGCGATCGTGTTCACACAAGGGTGATATTTTGGAACTCATCCGCTTAAGACACTGGAACGGCTCCCGGCAGGATGAGACGACCGGTGCCCACTTCTTGAGCCCACTCATCTTGATGAACGGCAACGGCCGCAGGTTGTTGCGGACCAGCATGCTAGAATCGCCAAGGTTTTGGAGGCCGCCCCAGTATCGGAGATATCAGTTTGAGTAGTACCCCGCACGTCCTGGCCCTTCTGTTTGCGGTGTTGGCCACCGCTCTTTCCGCTTCTGTCTCGGCCCACTCCCACTCCGTTTCCGCTCACTCCGCCGACAAGACGCCACACCACAAATCCGCTGCGCCGGCATCCGATGCAACGCACACCAAGGCCATGCCCGCGGCTGCCAAGGCATCATCCGCAAAGGCAAAGTCTTCGCCTGCGAAGGCAGCGTCTGCGAAAACCAAATCCTCGCCTGCCGCGACTCGCCGCACGGCGAAGACCGCACGTTCCGCCGCATCAAAGAAAGTGGCTGCGACCGGCTCGGCCCGGACGCACAAATTCGCTGAACATGCGAGCGTCGAAGTGCCAACGACGATTCCCGTTGTCGATCCGCGCGCGGTTTCGCGCGATGCGGCTGGCGTCGCGCGCGACTTCAACCGCTGGCTCGACGGTATCGCGGCGGCGAACGATATTTCCGGACTCGCCGTAGCGATCGTCAAGGACGATAAGGTTCTGCTCGAACGCGGCATCGGTTACACGGATTGGAACACACGCGAACCTATCGACACGAACACCGTGTTCCGTCTTGCCTCGCTCTCCAAGGCATTTGCGACGGCGATGGCCGGCCTGCTGATACAGGATGGCACGCTGAGTTGGGATACGAAAATCGCCGACGAATTGCCGACCTTCTCGCTCAACGATGCGACTGGCGCGCAGAGGCTTACTGTCCGCGATATCTTGAGCCACCGCGTCGGCCTGCCGCACAACACCTACGACAATCTGCTGGAACAAGACCAGCCTTACGAACTGCTGGTCGATCAGCTCAAGGACGTGCCGTTGACCTGCCCGGTCGGTGATTGCTACGGCTATCAGAACGTTGCCTTCAGTCTGATCGGCGACGTCATGTTCGCGACGACCGGCGATTTCTACTATCACCTGGTCGAAAAGCGCATCTTCCATCCGCTGGGCATGACGACCGCCACTTATGGACGCGATGCGCTGGAAAGTTCGAAAAGCTGGGCACGCCCGCACCGGCGCACGAACGGCGGATGGGCGCCCTTCGTACCCGGCGAGGCTTATTACCGCGTGGCGCCCGCGGCGGGCGTCAACGCCAGCATCCACGACATGGGGCAATGGCTGATCGCACAGATGGGCGGACGGCCCGATGTGCTGTCGCCGGCGCTGCTGACCCAGTTGCACACGCCGCTGGTTGAAACCGAACGCGAACGGCGTTCCACCGGATGGCGGCGCGGCCGCATCAACGACGCGCAGTATGCGCTGGGCTGGCGCATCTACGATTACGCGGGCGCCACACTGGTCTTCCATGCCGGCGCCGTGCAGGGTTATCGCGCGATGATCGCGTTCTTCCCGGACTACCGCTTCGGCGCGGTGATGCTGTGGAACTGCGAATCGGGCCTGCCCACGGGTCTGATGCCGATGCTGCTGGACCGGTATCTGGGCCTGCCCGAAGTGAACTGGGCAGGCATCGATGGCAGCAATGCGACCGATCTGACCGGTGGCGGCCCCGACTGAAAACGCTCAGCGCACGCCGTGCCGCACACGTTCCTCAGTGAAAAATTCGAGCAACAGATCCTGATAAGCCCACACATCACCGGGCTTGGCGCGCACCATCCGCGCCAGCAGATCGGTGCCTTGCGCATCCTGCACGTTGAGCGCATGCCACACCAGCGCCACCTCGGCCAGCACGCGGCGTTCGTCCTCGTTCAAGTCTCCGGCCAACCCGGCGGCCTGCGTGAAGCGCGCGATGCAGTCGCGCTCGGCGCGTAAGCGGTCGCCGCCATAATCGGCAGCGATCGTCTTCGTCACGCGCGTGGTGATGTCGGCCAGATGCGGCGGCACCGGGCCGCCGAAGTTGAGCGCTACATTACTCTGAGTAAAACGCAGCAAGGTCTTTGCCGGACTGCGGTAGCCGTTCTGACTGTCGATACGTTTCTTTTCTTGCAGCGCCAGACGTTGCAAGGCCGGTGCCAGCGGCCGGAACCCGTAGCGGTAATAGAACCAGAACGCGCCGCTGGCGATGCCATCCGGATTGTCCAGACCGAACTGATAGGCGTCCACTTCAAAGTAGCGCGCCTTGAATGCCTGCCGGTAGGTGCGCAGCAGTTGACACATCATGTAGCCCGACTCGCCACCCCGGAAGGGTTCAAAGATATTCATGCCGAACGTGGCGCGCTCGCCCATCACCCACGAGCCGCCATAGGACACCGGCAGGCCGTTCTTGAACAGCGTAAAGCCGACATAGGATTCCAGCGGCAGTTGCCGCTCGGGCGTCATGCCGAAAATGGCGCAACTCAGGCCGCGCTCCAGATCGTACAGGCGCAGCGAGCGCGGCTCCAGATAGGTACCCGGATCGGTCTCGCGCACGGTCAACACCATGGTGTTTTTCAGCACGCGGATCAACTCGTCTTGCGCCTGCGCGTCCAGGTGACGCGGTGCGGGCAGCGGCTGGTTCATCAACGCCAGAGGATCGAAGTGACGCAGCAGCTCCGACTGGACGAAGAGGTTCTCCACCGATAAACGATTGTAGGGTTTGCTGAAAGCAACAGCGGTCGGCTGCACGCGCACGTACAGTTCCAGCGCGTCGTACAACTGGTCTTTGACGAAGGGCAGCGCATCGAACCGGCTGAGTTCGTTGACGATGAAGGCCAGACGCTCACCGGATTTGATCTTGAGCGAGTCCAGCAGTGCATCGTTGTCCAGGCTGGCCGTGGTTTCGCCACGCTCCAGCGAGGGCAACGTGAGCTTGAGTACCGCGTTGAGGTCGAGCAGGGCTTCGCTGTAATGGTTCGGCAACACGCGGCAGTGCGGATGCGCCAGCAGCCAGCGTACGCAGTCGTGCGTGAAGCGGGTAACGGTATCGACCCAGGGCATGCCACGACCCACCAGTTCCTCCGGATGGCGGCCACGCTGCGTTTTGAGGAAGGACGCCAGGCGCTTGAATTCGCGTTCGACCCTATCGTGCATCGCCCTATCGGGCGGGTGCGCGGCGATGAACAGCAGCGTGTCGTGGTAATCGGCCAGTAGTGCATCGGCTTTCAAAAGCTGAGCACTCATGCGTTCGAGCGCCTCGCGCTTGCGCGTATTCGAGTCGGCATCAAACCGGTTGGCGGTTTCACGCAAGATACGCAGCAGGGCGCCGCGCGATACGGACTTGCTCATGGTGTACTCCTTCGCCTCCTGATGCTCTTTGGGTTTTTCACCTTCCAGTCGCCAACGTTCTTGCGCGAAAGCCTCGCCTTAGCACGCGAACGTATCAAGCGACGGAGGGTCGATATTTTGTTCACTGATCCGCTTATGCCACGCCGACACACAGCCAATGCCAACGAACGGCTGCGTCAATTTCTACCCAAAAGCATGGACGTGTCACGGGCCAAAGGTCATTGGGCGACATCGCGCGCTTGCTCAATCGAAAAGCGCAACACACGCATGGATGAGAGGTGCCGGCCAAGGAAATGGCGGATGACTCAAACCGTGTTCGGTGTGCCGCCGCGGGCTTTGCGAGGAGGTAGGCTGAAGATGCTTGCGGCTTAGAGCCAAACCAAGGGCGCGCGGGGCTAAGCGGGGAAAGGTTTCATCTGATTCTTCGGACTGTTGCCTCTTCCCGCGCTGGGCAGACCACGAGAAGAGGCAAACAGCCGAAAAGTTGAAGTTCTTCTTTATAACGAACACCCATACAGTGTTCGTGAACTTCGCGGGTTTTTCGGAACCCTGATCGCAAACTGCGCGACCAATCAATCGTAATACGACATACCGACCTTATGGTGCAGTCTTTGTTGCAGCCTTTGTTGCAGCCTTCTTCGTTGCAGGCTTCTTGGTTGCAGCCTTCTTCGTCGCGGGCTTCTTGGTCGCCGCCTTCTTCGTTGCAGGCTTTTTGGTTGCCGCCTTCTTCGTTGCAGCCTTCTTGGTTGCAGCTTTCTTCGTTGCGGGTTTCTTGGTCGCAGCCTTCTTGGTTGCGGGTTTCTTCGTTGCAGCTTTCTTTATAGCCATATCGCGTCTTAGCTCCTCGTCAGTTGGCAGTGGTTGCCCAGTAAAAGCATGAAGGAATGCTTCGCACAGCAGATCGCTGTTGGTGGCGTGACGCAGGTTCCCGACTTGTCGGCGGGTTCTCTCATCGGAGAGAAGTCTGAGGATGTGGAAGGGAACCGAAACCGTGATCTTCTTCACTGATCCGGCTTTTGTACCGTGTTCAATGTAGGGCTCGATGAAGCGAGTCGCGATCATGTTTCTTAGGTTCGTTCGCCACGCCGACGCAGAAGCTATTACTGTCGATTGCGCGTGTCAACAAATTTTCATG
>JAISPQ010000150.1 GCA_031274955.1 Rhodanobacter sp. | reverse complement strand
ATCAGCATCGTCACCAAACCGCAGGCGTAGGACAACGGCAGCATATCGACCGTGCGCAGCAGATTGCGCACGATCGAACCCAACCACGTCACCGGCGTGCCGTTCGCATTGATCACGCGCAGATTCATCGCCATCTTGCCCGGCGTCTGCCCGTCGCGCAGCACTTCGAACAACACCGGATAAAACCACAGCAGCACGAACGCGAGGATGAAGTAAAACCCGATGCCGCCCTCGCCGAAAAGCGCGAACACGATAGCGGCGACCAGAATCGCGATTATGCGTATCGTCGCATCCACCGCCCAGGCCAGCGCGCGCGGAACGATGCCCGCGGAACGCAATTGCAGAGCAATGCCTTCGGGCGTTTCGACTTGCGCGGTGGTATCCAGCATCGACAAGGCTGCTTCAGACCTTCACGACCTTGGCGCCGGCAGGCAGATCGTGCGGACAGCGACCGAATCGTATCGCGCGGCTGGCAAGCACCCACTGCCCCCCTTCCCGCGCATCGGCCACCGGCGCCAGCGGCGCGGCATGGGAATTTTCCGTTTCAGCCCCGAAGGGCGGCATCGAGCTCGACATCCTGTTTCTCTCCCGGCTACCCGCGCAACTTTACTCAACCGCACGCACCAAACACAATCGCGGCCGCATCGAGCAGGACCAAAAACCGATGGACGAGAGGAGCGCGACGTTCGCGCGCCTCGCGCGAACGAAATCCATACGATCGCGCCCGTGCTCCGGCTCGTCATTCCCGCGAACGCGGGACTGCGGCGGCCATATTGGTGTCAGTGCTGGGCTGCCGAGCCCGGCGAACGACAAATCATCGGCGGCAACAGGCCGTTTGGCAGCCCAGCCTACGTGCTTCGCTCATGCCGTTGATGGCCAGATGCGCAGAGGCCAATGCTTGGCGGCATGCGTGAAGTCTTTGTCCGTCGTCAGCAGCGTTGCCTCGTAGCGAATGCACAGTTGCGCAAGCAGTGCATCGATGGTGCCAATCTGGACTCCTGCCCGGCGGCAAGTGTTGCGTAAGGCCGCCGCGTCGATATGGTCGTCCCGATCCGGCTGAAGCAGCGGCAGCGCGGCAAAGCGTTCGACAATCTGGGCCTGCGCCTTGGGCCCCGAAAAGCCTTGCAAAAGCTCCTGCAGAATCAATCCCGTAGTGACGATCGTCTGTGAGCCGAACAAAGCATCCTTGAGTTGATGCACCTGTGGCTCGGTAGCCTGTGTGTCTCGACGCAGCGCCAACGACCAAACACTGGTATCGACGAGCAGAGTCATTTGCGGCGCGACCGTTCCGCCTTGTAGTCGAACGACTCGTCCCACTCGAGCTTTCCGAGTAAATCAGCCACATGCCGCTGTTCCCGGCGGGCAATGAACTCGCGCAGCGCCGTGGTGACGGCCGCCCTTTTCGTGCGCTCGCCGCTGACTTGGAGCGCGCGTTCGAGGAGATCCGGATCGATTGCCAGGTTGGTTGCCATGTGCGATTCCTTGTGCGTGATTCTACACAATCGACACGCTCAACGCCGCCCAAACGCCGGGACCGCGGCTTGGGTCAGGCCAGCATCCTTTGCGTGCGGCAAGTGCTGTATGTAGGCTGGGCTACGTGCCAAAAGGCAGCGAGGCTACCCGCTTTGAGTGTAATGTTAGGCATTGACGCCGCCATGCAACATGTTTTTTACTTCCTCTATAGTATACAGAGACTTTCGCAAGTGAATGACAGCGTGACAGTTGGCACAGACAGGGCGTAAGTCGTTGATCGGATCTATGACGTACTCTTTGCCGATGGATGCCATTGGTTTCAAATGATGAACATGGATGTAGTTCTGTGCAGCACTGCCATACGTAATACCAAAGTTGAAACCACAGACAGAGCAACTGTCACCGTAATGTGAAATGCATTTCTGTCGCGCGATAGGGTTGCGCTCATAAACAATGGCTTGAATAGAATATGGATCCCCTTCAACAAGGATAGTCATTTCTTGCTCGTGAGACCCTTCCCAATTTCCGTCAACGAATGATTGGGCATAGGAATAGAGCCCAGGTGAATGTGAACGACGAAAGCTAGATGATTTTCGGACACCTCCACTTGGAGTCTTCGTCGCTTGGACGATGAAGTTTGCATGTAGTGGCTGCAATAATTTAAGTGCCGCCTCTAGCTCTCGAAAATCTTTTTCGGATAGTGATCCACTTGAAATTTCACCAAAGCCTGCGTATATGAATTGAGGTTGAGGAACACTTTTGTAATTGGATGGTGAAATGCTGTGAGCCTCTTCATCTTTAGTAAGCACGGCATGTATATCTTCACCGATTTGACCATGAAGCAATAATCGAAGCATGATATCCGATACTATGGTTCCATCGTTTTGCAAATCGAACGTCTTTGTAAAAGTCATAACCTCCACTGGCCCAACATTCAACCGGAAGCCGTGTTCAAACAGGGTAACCGCCCAAACGTCAGGAGAAATTTTTTCCGCAAGGTTAATTGACTCAAGCAATTGCCGCAGGACGAGAGTTCGATCTCGCGGGGATGGGCATAACGCTTCCATCAGCGAAGCGGCGAATTCTGCGCTGTCACGATTTTCTTTTGTCGCAATAGTCATGGTACGGCGAACCTGTGTAGATGCCTAATTGGGGCTCGCAGGCTCACCCCAACTTACGCACTGCGCTACTCAGCGGCCAGCCTGGCAATGGCTGAGCGGGCGAGGTCGTTGAGTCCTTCGCCTTTGCGCTCGGCGTAATACGCCAGAATCTTTTTGCGCATGCGCGGGTCCCAGACGCGCTGGATATGGCTGGCGATGCCGTTCACCGCGACTTGGCGGTCCGGTTCCGAGTGGAAATAGTCGGCGATGTCGTTCGCCATTTTGACGAGCGCGGCTGAGCTGTCGTGGTTTTGTGCGGTCATGGGGTGCGTTCCCAGAGAAATTGGCGTTCGTTGGCCGTAATCGGCACGTCGTTGATGCTCGCGTAGCGGCGGCGCATCAGGCCGTTGTCGGCGAATTCCCACATTTCGTTGCCGTGCGCGCGATGCCATTGCCCGGCGGCATCGTGAAATTCGTATTCGAAGCGCACCGCGATGCGGTTGCCGGTGAAGGCCCACAGTTCCTTGCGCAGGCGGTAGTCCTGTTCGCGCCGCCATTTGCGGGTGAGAAATTCAACGATTGCCGGGCGGCCGGAGAAAAACTCATCGCGATTGCGCCATTGCGAATCCTC